>JARKOK010000408.1 GCA_029975765.1 Aggregatilineales bacterium | reverse complement strand
GCGGTACGTTCCATCGTTCGCAGCCGGTTGACTTCCTGCTGGCGCTGCTGCTGTTCCTGCACCAGCACGTTCAGCCGGGCGATTTCCGCTGTCAGGTTGCCAGCCGCTGCTTCGTCTTCGGCCAGCGCCGCCTGCGTGCGTTCGAGCCGCAGCCGCGCCCCTTCCAGCGCCGCGTGCGCGCCTTCCAGGCTGTTGAGCGCGATTTGCAGCAGTTGATACCGCGCGTCGTAATCGCGGTAGGTGTCCAGCTTTTGCCGCGCGGAACTGTGCGAGTCGGCATCGTAACCCACCTGAGCGCGCTCGGCCAGCGCGGCAGCCAACTGTTCCCGAATATCCTGCGCGAAGGTTTCACCATCCAGCGCGGTACGCACGGCGGACAGGCGGGCGCGTTCGGCATCCAGCCGGGCGGCGGCGGCATTGGCCGCGTCCACCTGCTCCTGTAATTTCCCGGCCCGTTCGATCAGCGGCGGCAGCCGTTTCAGTTCGGTGTCCAGTTCCGTCACGCGCTCTTTGTACTGGCTCACTTCACCGCCAATACCGCGTATCCGATCCTGATTGGTGGTGTAATCGCTGCGGCGCGCGACAATCTCATCTTCCAACTGCGCGATCAGTTCGGCGCGGTGGGCCTCATCCAGCGGTTGGCCGCACAGGGGACAGACGGCCTCGGTCGCGGCTTTCAGGCGTTCCAGCCGGTCGCGCAGGGTCTGGCCTTCCACCGTCAGCGCCTTCTTCACGCCTTCCAGTTCGGCGCGTTCTTCAGCCAGCGCCCGCGCGGCCTCGTCGGCCTGCTGGCGGTCGGCTTCCAGCGCCCGCAGTTCGGCCACCTGCGCCTGCACCGCCGCCAGATCGTCCGGGCTGGCGTTGTCAACGGCGCGTTCCAGTTCGGTAATCGTGGCGGCATACCGGCTGGCTTCGGTTTCCAGCGCGGCGCGGGCATCCTGCAACTGCTTTTCGAGGTCGTGGCAGCGCGCGTCAAAATCGCTCAGTTGCAGCAGCTTGTCGCCCAGCGCGTAATCGGCTTCGCGGGCGGATTGCAGCGCGGCGTAGCCGTCTTCGATGTCCTTCTGCGCGGCAATCGTCGTCTGATAATCGGCGATACGTTTCTCCTGGCGGGTGATGTCCTCGTCAATCGCGCTCAGATCATGGCGGCGTTCCCGCAGACGGCGTTCGCAGTCAGCCAGGTGGGTTTGCGCGGCGCGCAGGGCATTGGGCGCAAAAGCGACTTCCTCCAGCCGTTGTTCGGCGGCCTCCAGCGCGGCCTGCGCTTCCTGCTGCACGCGCTCCGCGTCGGCCAACTGCGCCTGCAAACGCGGCTCTTTCGCCAGTTCGTCCTGAATGTCCTTCAGCCGCGATTCGATATTGCTCAGTTCGGTGGCGATGGCAACCAACGACTGTTTGGCCGACTCCTCATATTTTTCCCACTGGGCCAGGCCGAGAATATCCGACAGGATTTGTTTACGTTTGGCGGGCTGCTGCGTGGTGAAAGCGTCCGCCTTGCCCTGCTGCAAAAAAGCCGAATGGACAAACGTTTCGTAATCCAGCCGCAGCAGCCGGTTGATTTTGTCCTGCGTATCCCGGATGGCCGGCTCGCTCAGGGTGGTGATCTGGCCGTCCACCAGCGAATATAAATTGAGTTCGCCCGTGCCCCGATTCTTGCGCGACCGCTTACGGAT
>JARKOK010000406.1 GCA_029975765.1 Aggregatilineales bacterium | reverse complement strand
CCAGCCGAACAATTCCAAATCCTGCGCGATGACCCGCGTCAGCGTCTGGTACATATGGTGATGCGTGTTCACCAGTCCCGGCAGCACGATGTGATGGCGCAGGTCAAGCACTTCGTCGGCGGTTGGCTGCGGCATATCCGCCAACGTCCCGACGGCTTCGATTACGCCATCACGCATGAACACCGCCGCGTCGCGCAGTTCGCGCCGTTCGGCATCCATTGTGACAAGGGTGTGAATGTTTTTGAGAAGGAGGGTGGGCATAAAAATTCTCATCGGTGTGAGCAGGTTTAATGCCGATTATAACACGCTTACGGAATCACAAAGGCGGGCATCACACCCGCCTCTAATGACTATAGACTAACGACCAATAACTGATAACTACCCCTTTCCATTCCCATTTACGGCAGCAATCGCCTTCACCTTCTCCCGCTCCAGCACGCGGTCAATCAGGCCGTAGTCCACCGCCTGCTGCGGCGATAGGTAAATGTCGCGTTCCAGATCACGCTGAATGTCGGCTTTATCCCGCCCGGTGTGTTTCACAAAAATCTCATTGACGTAATCCTTGAGGCGCTGGTACTCGCTGACATGAATCATCATGTCCGTTACCTGCCCCTGCACCCCACCAAACGGCTGGTGCATGTGGATCGTCGCGCTCGGCAGCGCATACCGCATCCCGTGATGCCCGGCGGTCAGAATGACCGTGCCAAAGCTGGCAGTTCGTCCGACGGCTACCGTACTCACCGGCGCGTTCACCTGCTGCATCGCGTCGTAAATCGCCAGCCCGGCGTACACCTCACCCCCCGGTGACTGGATGTACATCTGAATGGGTTTCTCCGGGTCTTCCCGGTCAAGATACAGCAGTTGGGCAACGGTCAGGTTGGCGCTTTCCTCGTTAACCTGCGTCCCCATAATCACGATTCGCTCCTTCAGCAGCAGCGAATAAATATCGTAGGCGCGCTCCATGTGCCCACGCTGATCTACCACCATCGGTACAACCTGTCCCAGCAACATCGTTACATTCTCTCGCTTTCCTTCAAGCCACTATCGCCAATTCATCAGGATAGGAAACTGCCCAACCCAAATGGAGTACCATCAGCGCCAGACCAACCAGCCGTCCCACTGCCACTATGGGCGACTGCGGCGCAACCAGCAGATAATCGTCATCCAGCACCAGAATGGATGGTGCAGCATTCGACAACTGCGCCTCTAGTAGTTGAAGGTGAGCTTCAGGCGACGGCCAGCGGAAAGCAGCGGTATGGAACGTTTCACGCACGGCCTGCCGCAGACCGTCGCGCAGCGAGTCCGCTGTAACCACTTCCGCAGTTTGCAGGCCGCGATCAACCAGCCCATCAAGAAAGTCCAGCCAGAACTCCCGGCCCTCGGCGCGCGGGGTCACTTCAAAACCCAGGATTTCGCGCTGGCCGTCGGGCTGTTCTCCGGCTGCCACCACTACATCAAACCGGATGGTTCGTTCACCCTGCTGCACCTGTAACGGCAGCACTTCCAGGCGCAGGGCAGCGTACTGGTCCTCAAGCGGGCGCTGGCGGAACGCCTCAATCAGATCATCCAGCCGTTCGGCCATATCAGCTGTCTGGTTCGGCTGTATGCCGGAGAATCCAAGCTGGTGCAGGATATCGCTTACCGCCTCGATACTCGCGCCGTAGACAAAGGCATCCAGCACCGCCGCCAGCAGCAGCGATTCGGATGCTAGAAGGGTTTCAATCACCTGCGGGTAATAGGTTCCCTGCCGCAGTTTGGGAATTTGCAGGGGAATATCGCCAAGCCGGGTGCGCCAGTTGCGGCGGCGGTAGCCGTTGCGGTAGGCGCGGCGTTTACCATTACGTTCGTAGGGATCGGCTTCGATTGCGGCGCTCACTTCCAGTTCGATCAGCATTTGTGCCACCGCCTGCACTGCCTCACGCAGAAAATCCACATCCAGTTCAATTCCGCGTTTATGCAGGTGTGCCAGCACCGACTCGCCGGTTAAACCTGCCGGTTTCGCCATCACCGCCTCCTTTGCGTGTAAGCCATCTGCCTACAAGGAAATCCGATTTACAACTCCATTTCAACTTTTTACACCACTTTTTGCTGGAAAAACATCAGGGCAGGAAGATTCCCGCCCTGATTGCGCTTGAGGTACGTTAGGCGCAGTCGTTCGTGAGTGTATGGCTAGGGCGCGTACGCAGGTGCCTTTAACGTATATGCTCTGAACATGCAGACTATGGACTATAGACTGAACGCCCGCGCCGGATTGTCGTGCGTAAGCTGGCGCACTATACCTTCATCCACACCACGAGCGCGCAGCGCCGGAAGAAACTCGTCTACCAGCGCCGTGTAACCCCGCACACCGTCCGGCGGGCGGCCTTCCGGCTGGCCGGGTTCGTACCAGCCGGCATCATGCGAGAGCAGCACCTGGCCGCCATAACCGGCGTCCAGCAGATTGACGGTAAAATCCACTAATCGGGATTGTTCCGGGAACCAGTTAGCCGCGCCAATCGCGTCAAACTCCAACCACGCACCCCGCCGCGCGGCTTCTACCTGCACCGCCATATCCGGCTCAGTATGCGCGTGTACCCAGATAAAACGTCCTAAATCCAGACCGGCAGTTTCCAGCACATCCAGTTCGCGGCGCGCTGCCCTGCCGCCAATGGTGTGGCTGGCGATGACCGCGCCCGTTTCGCGGCTGGCACGTGCCGCCGCTTTCAGGCTGCGTTCTTCCAGCGGGGTCGGGCCGTCGTCACTCATCGCAATTTTGATGAAACCCGCGCGCACGCCCGTATCCTCAATGCCCTCGGTCAGTTCTTTCACCCATAAATCGGCCAGCGCCTCGGCGCTCATATCCCGCAGGGCTGCCGGAATGTAAGCTTCACGGTACACACCGGTCGGCGCGATAATGTGAATGGACGTGAGCTGTGCCAGATGGCGCAGCACGCGCATATTTCGCCCCACCCCTATCGTGCTGCATTCGACCAGGGCTGTCACCCCGGCGGCTTCCGCCGCCCGCAGCGCCGGCAGCAGCAGGCGCGCCACCATTTCCGGTTCACCCTCGCCATAACCGGCCACCTGCGGCCCACGCAAATCCACAAACAGATGCTCGTGCGGCAGCATCAATCCTAATGATTCAACCGGTACATCTCCGTTGACCGTTTGCAGCTTATTCTTCGCCATAATCCTGCCTCAATATCAACACTTTAATCGGAATTTTGAACGCCAAAACACGCCCGGATAAACCCATCACGTCTGATGGATGATGTCTGTGTAGGGCGGGTTTAGAAACCCGCCCTACACAATCAGATCATCACCCGTTCAGCAATACGGGTGGCCGCCTTCATCGTATTGTGCAGCAGCATGGTAATGGTCATCGGGCCAACGCCGCCCGGCACTTTTGTGATCGCCCCGGCGACTTCTTTGGCCGCTTCAAATTCCACATCACCGACCCAGCGATAACCCTTCTCGGCTGTCGGGTCGTCAATCCGGTTCGTCCCGACATCAATCACCACCGCGCCGGGTTTAATCCAGTCACCCTTGACGAATTCCGCCTTGCCGATGGCCGCGATCACAATATCCGCGCCGCGCACGATGTCGCTGATGTGTTTCGTCCGGCTGTGACAAACGGTTACGGTCGCGTTGGCTTTCATCAGCATCAGCGCCACCGGCAGCCCGACAATATTGCTGCGCCCGATTACGACCGCATTCGCGCCTTCGATCTGCGCCCCAACTTCTTTCAGCAGCACCATGCAGCCGGTCGGCGTCGCCGGCGTGAAACTGGGGTCGCGGCCCTTCATCGCCAGCCGCCCGATGTTTTCCGGGTGGAAACCATCCACGTCCTTATCCAGACTGACCAGCCGCAGCACCCGTTCTTCATCCATATGTTTTGGCAGCGGAAGCTGCACCAGGATGCCATGCACCGCCGGGTCATCGTTCAACTGCCGCACCGCCGCTTCAACCTCTTCCTGCGTGCTGCTGGCGGTCATGGTATGAGCTACCGAAGCGATCTCGACTTTCTCGCACGCGCGGCGTTTCATCCGTACATACTGCGCCGAGGCCGGGTCGTCGCCCGCCAGCACCGCGCCCAGCCCCGGCGCGTAGCCATATTTCGCTTTAAACTGCGCGGCCTGTTCCGCGATTTCAGCCTGCATCCGGTTCGCAATCACCTGTCCATCAATAATTGTTGCCGTCATGGGGATTCCTTTCAATTCTATTTTCAGAGTAGAGGCACACGGTCGCACGCCTCGACGATTTCTTGTTCACCAGCATAACATAGGCACGAAGTATCAACGAGTGATGAAGGTTACGTTTATGCATTGATGAATTGTCAACGCATTTGTACAACTCTTCGACAAAAAAAGAATCGCTGTCAGCCGATTATCCGGTAACATAGAGAGAGGGAAAATAGCTGCCCCGGCAGCCCGTTTTGCAGCCAATCCCGCACGGTTGGATA
>JARKOK010000400.1 GCA_029975765.1 Aggregatilineales bacterium | reverse complement strand
CGTGAATGTGGAACGGCAGATCGAAGCCCGCGCCGGGATGCCGCCGGAAGAACTGCGCGCCCGATATGGCGAAACCCGGCTGAAAACCATCGAAACCGAAGTGATGCAGGATGTCCTGCTGTATCGCGGCGTGGTCATTCGTATCAGCGGGCAAACGCTGCTGCATGGTGATTACAGCCGCCGCCTGGCCGAAACCGGCCCGATTGTCTGCCTGGTGACGGCGCTGGACGCCGTGCTGCGGCAGTTGCATGTCGCAATGGGGGCGCGGTATCATAACCCGCACGAACGTGCGCTGGCGGTTGGCAGCCTCAAACGGGAGTGGGCGGTTCGCCGGCTCGATTTCGTCCACGAACTTGATACGACCTACCACACGGACGCCGAAGTGGTGGATGAGGTCATCGCCCTGTGGCAGCGCGTCGCCGTCTGATGGTGAAGCTGCAGGGGAGGGTCTCAGACCCTCCCCTACGTCAGGTTGATCTTATTGGGACATTTTGAAAATTAATCTTTTCAGACACGCAGCAAGGGGAAGTTAAGTGGCAAAACTGGTGATCAGCCTCGCTCAGATGAATATCGCGCTGGGCGATGAACGCAAAAACGCCGCTTTGATGGAACGCTGGGCGGTCGAAGCCGCGCGGCGCGGGTCGCATCTGCTGGTGCTGCCGGAGCTGTGGTCAACCGGCTACGCGCTGGAGCAGAGTAAGGAACTGGCCGCCGTCCTCAACACCGGTATGTTCACGCAGATGGGCGGCATCGCCCAGCAGAACAAAATCTCACTCGTTGGCTCGATTCTCGAAAAGCGCGGGCAGGAAGTCGCCAACAGCGCACCCTTCTTCGCGCCGAATGGCCGGATGCTGGGCATTTACCGCAAGCTGCATCTGTTCCGCCTGATGGAAGAAGACAAGTGGTTGCAGCCCGGCCAGTCCCCGCTGGCGATGGATTTGCCCTGGGGCAATACGGCGCTGGCGATCTGTTACGATCTGCGCTTCCCGGAACTGTTCCGCCGCTACGCCGTTGAAGGCGCGCGGGTGATGATTATCCCGGCGGAGTGGCCGCTGGAACGCATCGAACACTGGCGGGCGCTGCTGCGGGCGCGGGCCATCGAAAACCAGTGTTACATCATCGCCTGTAATGCCGCCGGGCAGACAGGCAGCACCGTCTTTGGCGGCCATTCCACCATCATTGATCCCTGGGGCAAGACGGTGATCGAGGGCGGCGAAGCGCCGCTGCTGCTGACCGCCGAGATCGAGATGGAGGTGGTGGACGATGTGCGCCGCCGCATCCCGGTGTTTGACGACCGCCGCGAGGATATGTATTAACCAGGACACTCTTTTATGGAGTCCACACCATCACCTGTGCCCTGGTTCTTCAGGGCATTTTTATTAACCTGTAAGGCGAAATTTGGTAATATGATATAATAGGTAATATGATTGTTTTGCGGAAATAAAATTATGCCCTCGCACATTTTTATCAGTTACAGTCGGGTAGACAAACAATTTACCGAACTTTTTATCACCCGTCTGCGCCATATGTTTCCAGATGTGGAAATCTGGTATGACGATGAGTTACACGGCGGCGAACGGTGGTGGGATGAAATCCTCCACCAGATCGCGGCCTGTGATGTGTTTATATACCTGCTTTCCAACGAGTCCGTTCAATCTCCATATTGCCAGGCGGAGTTTACGGAGGCGCGCCGGCTGCAAAAGCGCGTGATTACGGTCCAGATTCGTGACCGAACCAACCTGACTGACGAGCTGGACGATATCCAGTATGTGGATATGAAAGCCGGTGTAGATGACCCCGATATGCTGACACGGCTGGGAGGGGCAGTCCGGTTACAGCTTTCTCAGGCGCGCAAGAAACGTCCGCTCTGGCAGCCGAGTACACCGAAACCGGTGGTGGTGAAAGAACCGTCTCGCCCTGCCACCGCAGCCGATGTGGATACTCCAAAATTATCGAGTCCCGTGATACCACAGCCAGAAAAACCCTGGTATCGCGACTCGCGCTTTATCGTAAGCGCGATTTTGGTTCCATTTATCGTGGCTGTCATCGGCGGGATATTCACGCTCATCAACAATAACGGAACGCCGAATGGCGTGACCACCGTTCTCCCGCCTGTAAACACTTCCACATTGGTTGTGACTGCCACAACTGCACCCGCTGTTAACGCTTCTCCTGCTGCCACACAACCGCCCACCGATCATCCACCGGTTACAGCGGTTGCCTCGCCAGCTTTCACCGCCAGCGGCCCATCACCGGAAACACCGAACGCGGCCTTAAGCCTGCTGTTCCCGACGGGACTGCCAGCCTGCACCGAGGCGGGTAACAATCCAGACGCTGCACGAGGCGTCGTAAACCTGTATTTTGACCAGGGATTGCATGAACGGGCGTTGGGCTGCGCCCGGCGTGTTTACGAATTGCAGGGCGAACAAGCCACCCTTGACCAGCAGCGATTGGTCGAACTCGGCCAATGCCAGAACCCAACAGCGGAAGGAGGTCTGGGCGGAAAGAATTTTCTTGACCGGTATATGGCCCTGTCCAATATTGGCAACAGCCTCTACGTCGCAGGCAAAAGCTACCGCGCGCTTAATAACCTTGAGCAGGCAGCGGCAGTATGGAACGCCATTCTTCAGCACTTCAACTGTGCCTGGGTCGGGGACGGAGTCACGATGTGGAGTCCCGCAGTGGAAGCGGAAAAACGCCTCATCCTGCTGACACCCACCTCACCGTAACTTTATGGGGGATCAAAATGAATTTACGTCCGTTGTCCAAAATTTCGTTCTTAATCATTATGCTGTTGTTCACGGCTCCGGCGATGGGGCAGGATAGCGCGCCGGTTCTGGGCATCAATTATGGCCCGTACCGGGACAATCAGTCTCCTGGGGGGGTACTGCCTTCCGAGGCCGAGCTTGCCCAGGATATGGCAATGATCGCCGAGAAGTTCTCCACGCTGCGGCTGTATAGTTCGCAGGGGATGGCAGGGGATATTGTCCGGTTGGCCGACGAACTGGGTATGCAGGTTGTGATTCAGGCCTGGATTGGGGCTGACCGCGCCAACAATGCGCTCGAAATTGCCAGAACGCTGGAACTGGCGGCCAGCGCGCCGAATGTCGCCGGTGTGCTGGTTGGCAGTGAAGCCCTGCTTCGTAAGGATGTTTCAGTTGACGAATTTATGCTGTACCTGCGCTACGTGCGCCAGAATGTGCCGGCCGAAATTCCGGTCGGATACGCCGATGTGTTTGATTCGTGGAATAACAATCCTGGGCTGGCGGAATTGGTGGATTTTGTCGGGCTGCACAGTTACGGCTTTTTTAGCTGCCAGACCTACAACGAGGCGGGCGCATTCCCCCTGAAGCACGTTGAGATGCTGCGGGAAAACCCGGCTTACGCCAGCAAAAAGATTGTTATCTTCGAAACCGGCTGGCCGACTGCCGGGGCAAAGTGTGCAGACAACCCGGACATGAGCGGCAGCGAGGCACGCCAGGAACAGGTGGTTCGTGATGCGATTGCTGCCGCGCAGGCTGAATCGCTCGACCTGTTTTTATTCGAATTTGCGGACGAACCCTGGAAATGTTACACCGGCGGCGAGCCGGTTTATGGCTGCCGTTGGGGGCTGGTGGATGTTAATCGTAATCCAAAACCGGCCTGGGGAGCGGTATCGGTCTCCGGTGGCGGAGGGGGTACGATCATGGTGCGTACCGATGACGGCAGCCCGGCCAACTGCCGCGCCGAAGCCAACCGGGAAAGCAGCCTGATTACGACGATTGCCAGCGGCACGGAGGTCAGCATTGTCTCCACCACAGATGAATGGGTGCAGGTTCAGCTTGCCGACCGGCAGTGCTGGGTTCACGAGAGTTTGACCGGCACTGGCCCGGTGGTGACGCCCCAGGTAACGGTCGTGGTTGAAACCCCGGTCGTAACAAAACCGCCGCCGACATTCTGCAACGAAACGACGCTGGCGGGTGTGTTGAGCAACTGCGTCCGGGCGGATGTGTGTACAGGGCCGACCAGCGAGGCGATTGTTAGCCAGGCATGGGGAATACCGGATGTGATTGGCGCGGCCTCGTGTCTGAACCATCTGCTGCGCTGGCAAACGGAAGCCGCCGACCAGCAGGCCATTCGCCTGCAAAATGGTTCGTGCGGCATGCAACCGACACCCGACCAGCTCCCGGCTTACTTCGCAGACAACTGGGCGCTGACCGATGTTGCGACCGGTTATTTCATCCTGGGGATGCGGCTGAAACAGGCCGGACAACTGGACGCGGCGGGGGAGTCGTTCCAAACTATCGTGGACTCCTATTCCTGCGCCTGGGCCTGGGACCCACAGGGCTGGTTCTGGTCACTAACAACCGGCGCGCGCGAACAAAAACCTTAATCCCGTTCAGCTTCAGACGCAGGGGCGGGCGAACCATAACCCGCCTCTGCAACTTCATTCCATTTTCATGCGATACCAGTACGGATAAACGTCCCGAAAACCCAACTGAGTATAAAGCTGAATCGCGGGCTGATTGTTTGCCATCACCTGGAGATAGGCGGTGGTCGCGCCGCTGGCGTGCGCCTGCCGCAGCAGGCCGCTGACCAGCACACGCCCCAACCCCTGCCGCCGCACATCCTCCCGCACCACAATATCAAACAGGCCGATATAACCATCCTCCTGAACGCCCAGCCCGACCGCCGCTATTGCATCGCCGTGCCGCAGGCTGGCGAAGCAGCGGCGCGGTTCGATGGCGGCCAGCAGGCGGGTGATCGCCGGGCGGTGTTCCGCCGCTGTCGCGTTAAACTGGCAGAAAGCGTCCAGCCAGGCGGCGTCCGGTTCGTCGCGCAGTTCCAGCGCCGCAGTTTCCGGCGGCAGGGCGGCGGCGGTCAGATCAAGCGTCATCACATGGGTGTCAGCCTGGCGGGTATAACCGCGCCGCTCCAGTTCGGCGTCCAGTTCTGGCGGGCAGGCCGCCGGGGTCAGCTTAAAGCCGCACGGCAGGCCGCGCCGGTGATAAAACGCCTCGCAGTACGCGATTTTGGTATCGAGATCGCGCGTGCCTGCCCAAAAGGGCAGGACGGTATTGGCGCGCCGGGTGTAGCCGCTGGCGCAGCGCAGCCGCCAGCCGTCGAAGTATTCGGTTTCAAAGGCCGGCCAGGCACGGGCAGCATAAGTTTCGAGGGTTGTGATATTCATGATGTTGCTAACGATATTTATACTTTCTTTAGGACTTATGGCAGGTTGTTCTGAACATTAACCTCGCTTACCTTCTAAATGGTTCACTTATACTGTATTTACGAAGGGGAAGCGATGTCAAAGCTGGAACAGATTATCTGGTTAAGCAGTGGTATCTTACTGGCGATTTTTATCGAACTTCAGTTTATTCCTATCTGGCGTTTTGTGCCATCCATGAATCCCATGAATCCGCCGGTCAAATATGAAATTGAATGGACAAACGCCGAAGGCGCGCAGTTGATGCATGACATCTGTTACGTCTGCCACAGCAACGAAACGGTTTATCCGATCTACACCCGCTTCGCGCCGATATCGTGGATCGCGGCGCAGCACGTGAACGAAGGGCGGGACGCCCTGAATTTTTCCGAGCAGCCCGCGCCGACCATCAGCGCCGACCTGCTGGTGGCCTACATTCAGAGCGACATCATGCCGCCAGCCCTGTACCGTTCCGTCCACCCGGAGGCCAATCTGACGCCGGAGCAGAAAGCACTCCTGATTGCTACCATCCGTGAAACACTCGGCAGCCGTTATTAAATGGAGAACCGAAAAAGACGGCGCCTGATATCTTTGCAGCGGCGGGTTTCGAAACCCGCCCCTACGAAAGCAGGCGAATTCCAGGTACAAGAGATAAGTTCCGTCGGATGTTTTTCCGTAGGGGGGGAGGGTCTCAGACCCTCCCCTACATCCGACATTTTTAATTTGCCTGTACTTAATACACCGACAAGATGAGAATGATGGGTGTTGCCGTAGGGGCGCACGGCCCTGCGCCCCTACAACCCTGCAACTTAAGGTTGTTGAGGTACTGGGGTAGGGTATCCGACCTCCCCGGCGGTTTTATGTACCCAGCTTTCCCGCCATGCGTTCCGCTTCCGGTTCGACCTGCGCCGTCATCACCGTCTGTAATTCCTGCGCCGACGCGTCCGGCTGTTCCAGCGCGCGAGTGATGCGCCCGGTCAGCCGCCCGATGGTGCGGCTCATCGTTTTGATCTGGCGGGCATAATCGCGGTTCGTCGCGCTCACCGGCTGCGCGTCCACCAGGCTGCTCAGCCAGTCGCGCAGGATCAGCACCATGTCTTCATCAAATGACCAGATGCCCTCAAAGCGGCGTTCGGCGTCCTGCACGCCTGCCGGGCTGATTTCCTCCGTCGCCAGTGTGGTAAAGTATTCCGGCGCGTCCGCCACGATGAACCACTCCCGCGCCAGTTGGTCGGTCGGGCGCAGCGGTACATACGTCACGCGCATGATCGGCGGCGGCGTGACATCCATCACGCCAAAGACATAAATGGACTCGGCCTGCTGCGCGAGGCGCTGGTAGCGTTCCACCTGTGGCAGAAAGGCGCTCATGCGCTGAAAGCCGCTGAATAACCGGGCGCGGACTTTATCCAGCAGAATCACATTTTCAATTTCGTGGCTGATGATGAGCATAGTGCGGCGGTGGTTGACCAGCGTGCGCTGGTTCAGCGTGCGGCGCACCAGGGCATAAACCGACAGCGCCGGGTCAAGAGCAATATCAGGCATGGCAAACCTCAATCAACAGTAATGTTTCGGTTGATTGTATTATGCCCTGACTGCGGCCATCTTCAAACGTAAGATTGGAAATATTTAATCCGGGCGGCTGGCTTTCGCGCTTTGCCATCCCCCGTTATAATACCTGACATCAATCTTTTTCGCGTTGTGATATCGAGTAGGCGCATGAAACTGATTATCACCGTTGTGGACGATCAGGATGCCGACAAGCTCATGGCCGCGCTGACGGAGCGGCATATCGGGGTCACGCGTGTCAACAGCACGGGGGGATTACTCGTCGCCGGCACTTCCACGCTGCTCATCGGCCTGAATGACGGGCAGGTGCAGCCCTGTCTGGAAGTGATCGCGGAAGTAGCGGCGCCGCGTCCCGGCATTTTCCCGTATGCCCATACGGCCAGCGTCCCCCTGCCCAGCTTTGTTGAAGTGAATGTCGGGGGTTTTCTGTCTTACGTCATGGATCTGGATCACTTCGAACAGGTTTAAACGATGTCAAAACTTATCCTCGCCGTCATATTTAATGCCGATGCCGTCGAGCCGCTGTCCCAG
>JARKOK010000398.1 GCA_029975765.1 Aggregatilineales bacterium | reverse complement strand
CTTGTTCATTATCGCAAGATGCAGGAGTATTGTCATCACACCTAACGAATCCATCTGCCGTAATGTATAATAATATTAACGGAACCCGCTTTACAGTAGGAGAAACACTCTGTGACAGCCTGGCCGACCAAGCCCTACATTTATGAAATCAACACCTGGGTCTGGCTGGACGCCCTCAGCCGTGACTACAACTGGCCGGTCACGTTGGAAAATGTGCCGGATAAAATCCTGGATGAACTGGCCGGTTACGGCCTGGATGCCATCTGGCTGATGGGCGTGTGGACACGCAGCGCGGCAGCCAAGGCCAGCGCGCTCAAGTATGCGTCGCAGTACAAACCGGCGCTGCCGGATTTAACCTATGACGACATCATCGGCTCGGCCTATGCCATCGGCTCGTATCAGGTGGATGAAAACCTGGGCGGGCGGCGCGGGCTGGCAAGCTTCCGCCAGCGGCTGCACGAGCGCGGGCTGAAGCTGGTGCTGGACTACGTGCCCAACCACGTCGCCTCCGATCACGCCTGGGTTCGCACGCACCCGGATTATCTGGTGCTGGGCACGCCGAAAGACATGGAGAAACAGCCCGGCAACTTTTTTTCCGCGCGGGACGCCACTGGCAGGATGATTGTCGTGGCACATGGGCGCGACCCGTATTTCCCCGGCTGGATTGACACCGCGCAGATCAACGTGTTCCATCCCGGCGCGCGGCAGGCGATGCAGGCCACGCTGCTGGACATCGCCAGCCAGTGCGACGGCGTGCGCTGTGATATGGCGATGCTGCTGGTCAATGACGTGTTCGCCCGCACCTGGCAGAACTACGTCAGCGCCCCGGCCCGTAAGGAATTCTGGGAAGAAACTATCCCGCAGGTCAGAGCCGCCTACCCTGATTTTACCTTCATCGCGGAAGTTTACTGGGATATGGAAGCGCGGCTGTTGAGCCTGGGGTTTGACTTCACTTACGACAAACGCCTGTATGATCGTATCATGGAGGGCAAGGTACAGGCCGTGCGGGAACACTTAAAAGCCGCCGTGCCGTACCAGAAACATCAGGTGCGGTTCATCGAAAACCACGACGAGCAGCGCGCGGCGGAATCGCTGGGCATCGCGCGCAGCCATCCGGCGGCGGCGCTCATCTGCACGCTGCCCGGCGCGGTGCTGCTGTACGACGGCCAGTTTGCCGGTCGGCGCGTTAAACTGCCGGTGCAGCTTGGCCGCCAGCCCTACGAACCACCAAACAGCGACCTGAAAGCCTTCTACCAGACGGTGCTGAAGGAAACCCGCGCGCCGATCTACCAGCAGGGTGACTGGTTCACCTTCCCCGTCACCCGCGCCAAAGAGAATCAAAGCCACGAAAACCTGATCGCCTACGGCTGGCGCGACGACACCGATCACCGCCTGATCGTCATCAACCTGACCGATAAACAATCGCAGGGGCATGTTAATCTGAGCGCGTGGCCGGAAATCGCCAGACGCGACTGGCACCTGAATGACGCGCTGAACGGCGACCGCTACCTGCGTAAAGGCGATCTGATCGAGGACGTGGGGCTGTACATAGACCTGTGGCCGTATGGCGTGCATATCTTCCACTTCGAACCGGCCTGATGCTGCGCCTGCCGCGTCCCGGACGGCGCGCCCGGTTAGCCGGGCTGGGGACAGGCGCGGCGCTGCTGCTGTGGCTGAGCGTCGAGGATAATCACGTCTGGCCGGCGGCGCTGCTGGGTGCGGCGCTGGCCGTCCTGCTGGTGACGCTTACCCGGCTGCACCACCTGGGCGGGCGCGACCTGCCGGCGCGCCGGGTCGTGCCGGGTGCGGCGCTGCTGGGGGTAGCAGCCGGGCTGGCCGCCAGTATCACCGCTGCCGGACTGATGCTGTTTAAGAACGCGATGCACGCGCATCTATTCCCGGATTACCCGCCGGGGCTGCTGCTGGCGATATTAGAACGCGCGCCAGTGTGGGCGGTGGCCGGCGGCCTGGCCGGGCTGGGGCTGGCGTTCGGCTGGCTGTGGTGGCAGCAGCGACAGCAAAAGTGACCACAGTACCGTAACGTGTGATGGTTGGGATTTATTGGAAGCGATGCTGAAAACTGCCGTTAAAAGCTGGCTGCGCGATCATCTCATCCGGTTGATGAGCGTCCAACGCTGCACGCTGCTGCCGCGTGCCTCGGTCGCTGACCCGGTGCGCGACACCGACGTAACCGTTCATACGTGGTCGGGGAATGTCATCCATATCCATCTGGTGGATGAACCGCTGAAACCGGCACGCCTGAAGAAGATCGTCGAACATGCGACCGGCGCGGGCATCCATACCCTGTTCCTGGTGGACGCGGCGCTGCTGCCCCGCGCCGGCGAACACGTCCCCGCCGACCGCTGGTATCTGGCGGTCTATGCCCTGACCAAAGACCGCCTGTACGCCTATTACCTCCACGATGGACAGCCGGCGGTCCGCCGCGTCGAGTTTACGCCGGTCAACCGGCTGGAAGTGCAGGCGCGTTACGGCGCGAACGTGGATGTGAATAACCTGCGCCACTTCCGCCACAGCGTCCGGCACAGCGCGGTCAAGGGCTACTGGCTGCTGGCCGATTTTGAATCCGACATGCCGCCCAAAAGCGCGGGTTTCCGCCAGACGACCACGCCCCCGCCGCGTGCTGACAGCGGCGCGCCCCCACCGGTGGCTGCGCCGCCCACGCGCCTCGAAGCTGCCTGCGCGCTGCTGGGGGTGTCACCGCAGGCCACCCGTGAGGAAGTCAAGGCGGCCTTCCGCAAACGTGCCTTCGCCGTCCACCCGGACGTGAGCGCCCTGCCCAAAGCCGAAGCCGAAGCGCGCTTCAAACGGCTGGCCGAAGCTTACGAAATCATCAAAGCCGCGAACCGCTGGACGTGACTCCCGGTTTGTTAACTAAAACACCTGTTCCACGCGCTACTCAAATGCGCGGCTCTGGTGTATACTTTTTGGGAAATCTTTGGGTTATACCGCTATCGGTAAATTCGCGGGTGGGGCGCGGCGCGCCCGGTATCTTCAGTTTACGGATAGGACATCTACACCGGGGGAACAAGGAATGAGGCTTTCGGTTCTTCAAGATAAACTGGCAAGAGGATTGAGCATCGTCAGCCGCGCGGTCGAAAACCGCCCGACGCTGCCGGTACTGGGCAACGTGCTGCTGGCGACCGAAGACGCGCGCCTCAAGCTGTCCGCTACCAATCTCGAAATGAGCATCACCACCTGGATCGGCGCGAAGATCGAACAGGACGGCGCGATCACGCTGCCCGCCAAAACGCTGGCCGATCTGGTGAACAACCTGTCGCCGGAGCGGGTGGATTTAACACTGGAAGCCGCCACCCAGACGGTGAAAGTCCAGTGCGGCGCGACCACCTCCAACATCAAGGGCATTGATGCCAGCGAATTCCCTGCCGTGCCCGAAGGCGGCGACGCCGACGTGGTGGTGCAGGGCAAAGTGCTGAAAGAGATGATTAACCAGACCGTCTTCGCCGCCGCGAAGGAGGACAACCGTCCCATCCTCACCGGCGTCTACACCCAGTTCGACGGGAATGTGATGACGATGGCCGCCGCCGATGGCTACCGGCTGGCGGTGCGGACGGCGGAAATCGAGCAGCATTTCGCTAAGCCGGTGGATATGGTCGTACCGGCCCGCGCCTTAAGCGAAGTCGCCCGCGTCATCGGCGATGATGACGATGTGGTGACCATCACCCTGCCCGGCGAGCGTGATATGGTGCTGTTCCACCTCAAACACACCGACATCGCCTCGCAGCTTCTCGAAGGCCGTTTCCCGGATTTCAGCGCCATCATCCCGCGCAGCTATCAGACCTCGACCGTGATGTACACCAGCGATCTGCTGGCGGCCTGCAAACGCGCGGAAATCTTCGCCCGTGACAACGCTTACACCGCCAAGCTGTACGTTAAACCGGCGCCCGGCCCCGGCGAACCCGGCATCGTCACAGTCGCCGGCGTCAGCCAGGAGCGCGGTGACAACCAGGGGATGCTGGATGCGACCGTCGAAGGCGAGCCGCTCAACATCTCGTTTAACATCAAGTATCTGATTGACGTGCTGAACGTCATCGGCGTGGAGCGTGTCGTCTTTGAGAGCAACGGCCCGGCCAACCCCGGCGTTGTGCGCCCCGAAGGCAAGGATGATTTTGTCTGCGTCATCATGCCGATGAGTTTGAATCGGTAAACCATCGCGGCGCGTTTCCGCGCGCCGTTTTTCGCCATCCCTGCCGGGCGTACAGTCGTGCGCCCGGTCTTTTTTTCCCAAATCTGTTTGTGATATATGGACGCAGAAAAATTATCCCAACCCGGCCAACCGCCGTTATATCCCTGCTTAATCCAAGTAAGTGCCGCATTATAAGAACCTGCCTGTAGATAACCTGTCGAAAACATTACCCAAATTGTTCATAACCTGTAGATAACTAGACTCCCGTCTGTAGATAAGGCGCCGCTCCGTAAGAGGTCGTTTCACAGTTAGAATTGTCTAACCTTTGCCAACTGTCGAAACTGTCGAAAACTTCGCGGTTTTCGACAGCCTGCCTGTCGAAAACTTTTAACCCACATCATCCCGTCTTAACAATTCATCAGGGATAAGCTTGCGTTATAGACCGTCAGACTCACCGGGAATTGGGATAAGAATCCCACATTACAAATCAGCGTTACGAAGTTATCTACAGTTTCGACAGGCTCTACTAGTGCTACTATCTTTTATAGATAAACACCAAGGGGGATGCTCTGACAGAAAGGCCGAACGCGGCCTGCTGGTTTCGCGTTATCCCAAATTCCAGTAAGCTAGAAAGTGTAGTACGAAACACACAGAGGTAAGCTGATGGCTGCGGACAACCTGCTTGAACAACTCCAGCGCGAGGTGACGATTCTCAACCGGCTGGCGGAGATCAGCCTGGAACTGAATTCCACCTGGGAGCTGGATACGCTGCTCGGTTATCTCATGGATGCTGCCGCTGAGATCACCGATTCGGAAGCCGCTTCAGTGCTGCTGTGGGAACCCAAAACGCAGGAACTGCGTTTCGCCGCGACAACCTCGCACCAGAACACTCCCAGTCTGATCGGCCAGTCGGTGCCGCTGGAAGGCAGCATCGCCGGTATGATTCTGCGCAGCAAGGAAATCGTTCAGGTGGATGACGCGGCCAGCGATCCGCGCCACTACGGGCGGGTTGACCGGGAAAACCGCTTCGAGACACGTTCGCTGCTGGGAGTGCCGATGACGGTAAAGGAACGGGTGATCGGCGTGCTGGAAGTGGTCAACAAGCGCCAGCTTCCCTGGACGGCGGAAGACCGCGAGTATGTGTCGGTGCTGGCGGCGCAGGCTGCCGTCGCCATTGACAGCGCGCAGATGGTGGCGGCGGTGCAAAAAGCCAATCAGGAATTAAGCGAACTGGATAAACTCAAGAACGATTTTATCGCCATCGCCTCGCACGAACTGCGCACGCCGGTGGCGGTCATGCTGGGTTACGCCAGCTTTTTGCAGGAAGAAGCCGAAGGCAAGATGGGCGAGCACGTCGCCAAGGTGGTCGCCAGCGGTCTGCAACTGCGCTCGATCATCGAAGACCTGATGAACCTGCGCTATCTGCACCAGAGCGCGGCGGAACTCGACCGTCAGCGCGTGCCGCTGGTCGCGGTGATGGAAGACGCGGTGCATGATGTGGCCGAACCCGCCGAAGCGCGCGGCCATACCCTGACGGTCAGCTTCCCGGACGAAAGCCTGCTGGTAGAGGTGGATACGATTCGCGTGGTGATGGCGCTGACTAATATCCTGAATAACGCGGTGCGCTTCACCCCCAACGGGGGGCAGATTACCGTTCGTGGCGAGCCGCATGGCCGCGAAGCCTGGGTGACGATCACCGATAACGGCATCGGTCTGGAAGCCAGCCAGCTTGAACGCATTTTTGACCGGTTTTATCAGGTGGAAGACCACATGACGCGCAAACACGGCGGCCTGGGCATCGGGCTTTCGATTGCGCGGGCGCTGGTCGAGGCGCATGGTGGGCGCGTATGGGCCGCCAGCCCCGGTTTAGGCCAGGGCACCACCGTCACGGTGGCGCTGCCATTGGCAGAGTCGGCCTAGATTCAATACACTTGTGTCTGTTGGGGAAGACCGGGCCGGAATCGGTGGCGGGACAGCACGTGTTCCGGCCTGAAACAGAATAGGAGCCTGGGGATATGAGTATCAGCTTCACGTGGTTAGGCCATTCCGCTTTTGCGGTGAATATGGACGGCCATCCAGTTCTGTTTGATCCGTTTTTGACGAATAATCCGTTAGCGGCAGCCTCGGCAGAGGAAGTGTCCGCCGAGATCATTTTCCTGTCCCACGCGCACGGCGATCATCTGGGCGACACGGTAACCATCGCCCGGCGCACCGGCGCGCGCGTGGTGGCGAACTTCGAGATTGCCAACTGGGTCGCCAAACAGGGCGTAAAAGACACACACGGCCAGAATCCCGGCGGCAGCTTCGATCACGGTTTTGTGGTCGCCAAGTGGACGATCGCGTTTCACAGCTCGTCGTTCCCGGATGGCACGTATGGCGGCCAGCCCAACGGCTTCGTGCTGACCAGCAAAGCCAGCGGCCAGCGGCTGTACTTCGCCGGTGATACGGCGCTGTTCAGCGATATGAAACTGATCGGCGATATGGGGCTGGATGTGGCCTTCCTGCCGATTGGCGACAATTTCACGATGGGGCCGGACGACTCGCTGCAAGCCATCCGGCTGCTGCGGCCCCGGATTGTGGTGCCGATGCATTACAAAACGTGGCCGCTGATTGACCAGGACGCCGGTACATGGGCGAACCGCGTCAGCAGTGAAACCGACGCGCAGCCGATTGTGCTGGACCCCGGCCAGACCTACCGGCTGGAATAACGCTTTTACCGCTCGCCCCTCTCCCCAGTGAAGGCCGGAAGAGGGGCGAAGACCGCACCTTATTCACAGCAGATCGCCCACAGCACACCCGAAACAGCGGCAGAAGCCCTCTGATACCGGCACGTCATGGAGAAGCGAAAACAAGATCGCCTGATTTTTCTGTAAGGGCGCACGGCGGTTCGCCCCTACAGGCGGCGGATTTGTTTCAGTTTGTCCATCAGTTTTAGTCACGTCGTCCTTAAGGTCTGTCCGTAAACCGCTTTTGCCAGATACTTGAGGCGGCTGTTCCCCGGTGCATCCCGATATTCCAAAATATTATATAATCGAACCGATAACCGGGGTGGGAAGGATGGACGATGGCGTTACGGGAAGCGACCCGGCGGCTGCATCCCCTGTCCAGCAAGGGGCTGCCCGCCTATCCGAACGGCTGGTACGCGCTGGCCTTCGCAGCAGAACTGCCGCCCGGCGGCATCCTTACGCGGCAGTTTATGGGGCAGGATGTGGTGCTGTTTCGCGGGCGCTCCGGCGCTGCGAGTGTGATTGACCCGTACTGCCCGCATCTGGGCGCGCACCTGGGTTATGAAAGCACCGTCGTGGGGGATACCATTCGCTGCCCGTTTCATTATTTCTGCTTTGATGGGAACGGTGAGTGTGTTTCGACCGGCTATGGCACTAAACCGCCGCCCCGGTCACGGCTGCGGGTTTGGCCGTCCTGCGAGAAAAACGGCCTTATCCTGGTCTGGTATCACGCCGAAGGCCGCGCCCCGGAGTGGGAAGTGCCGCATCTCAACCCATCCGGCTATTCGCCGCTGGTGTGGCGGCAGTGGGACTTAACCAGCCATCCGCAGGAAACGACCGAAAACAGTGTAGACATCGGCCATCTGAGCATCGTTCACCACTACGACGATGTGCAGATGCTCAGCGACCTGACCACCAGCGGGCCGTATCTGACCGTGCGGTACGCCATGTTCCGCCCCGCGCCCTTTGCCGGGCTGGTGCGCGGCATCCGGTCACAGTTCATGATTCACGTTCACGGTCTTGGTTATTCGCTGGTGGAGGTGGTCATTCCACGTGTTAAAATTGAGGCGCGGCTGTTTGTGCTGCCAACGCCGCTGGACGTGGAACGGATTACGCTGCGAATCGCGGTCAGCGCGCGGCAGGTAACGCAGCCGCGCCAGCTTCATCCGCTGCTGGGCCTGCTGCCCGCGCCGCTGGTCACGCCGCTGCTGAACCGGATTCTGCCCGGCGCGGTGCTGGACGGCCTGGCGCACGATGTCCAGCAGGATTTTGCCATCTGGCAGCACAAGGTTTACTTTTCGCCGCCGCTGCTGGCCGAAGGGGACGGGCCGGTGGGCCGCTACCGCTACTGGGCGAAGCAGTTCTACAGCGAGCCGGTACCCGCCGCGCTGGAATAGGGATTCGTTACCGGACAGGTTATCGGAGATAGTAAACAGGTAAAGGCTTTTCTCAAAGGGGGAAACCATGCACCAGACACAACGGCAGCAAACCGCCGATCTGCTGAAGGCACGCGGCCTCGACTGCGCCCTGTTCGCGTTTCGAGAAAGTGTCACCTGGCTGACCGGCTTCGCGCCGCCGGTGCAGACCGGCCCGAATCTGTTCTCTGGCGGGCCGGCGCTGGTATGGTACGCGGGCGGCCATTTCTGGCTGATCGTGCAGGACGTATATGCCGATCTGGCCGCGCCGTTCGCGCAGGAAGCCGATGGCACGCTGATCACTTACGCGACCTACACCATCGAACAGCCAATCCTGTCCGTTGACCATCTGGCGGCGGCGCTGCGCCCGCTGGTGCAGGATATGCGGAGCGCGCCGCGCGTGGGCGTTGAACTGGACTGGCTGACGGCGCGCCTGCACCGGACGCTGACCGAAGCTGCCGCCAGCGTGGAGATCGTGCCGGTGGACGGCTGGCTGGCGCCGCTGCGGCTGATCAAAACCGGGGAAGAACTGGCGCTGCTGCGGCGGAATTTTGCCCTGTGTGACATCGGGCAGGCGGCGGCGCGGGCGGCCACCTACGCCGGCCAGCGTGAGATTGACGTGTGGGCGGCAGCGCAGGCCGCGATCAACGGTGCGGCGGGCTGCCGCGTGCCGCTGGGGAACGACTGCGTGGTGGGCTACCGCTCGCCCAATAACATCGGCGGCTGGCCGCTGGATTACACCATCCGCGCCAGTGACAGCCTGATCGTTGACCTGAGTGTGGTGGCCGGCGGCTACTGGAGCGACGGCTGCGGCACCTATTACGCGGGCGAGCCAACACCCCGCCAGCAGGCCATCCATCAGGTGGCGCGCGCGGCGCTGGAATTTGGCATCGAGCAGGTGCGCCCCGGTATCGCCGCGCGGGAACTCGACCGCCGGATACGCGCTTTTATCGAGCAGGCGGGGTATCCGGTGTATCCCCACCATACCGGGCATGGCGTGGGCGCGTCTGGCCATGAAGCGCCGCGCATCGTGCCGTACAACGACGAAACGCTGCAAGCCGGCATGGTGATTATGCTGGAGCCGGGCATTTATTACCCCGGCGAAACCGGCGTCCGGCTGGAACACGGCCTGCTGGTCACGCCGGACGGCGCGGAAGTGCTGACCCAACACGATACCGGCTGGTGAGGCGTCCACGCGCTGCCGGTTTGTGCCTACAGACTTTCAGGGTCGAGCAGTTTCTCGATGGGGTCGTCGGGCGCCTGGTGATCCTGCTCGCGTTCGGCGCTGATCTGCGGCAGCGTCTCCGGCAGGATGTAGCCTTTTTGCGTGGCATGTAACGAGGCCGCCGCCGTATCCTTGACCAGCAGCATATCGCAGCCGGCTTCGGCGGCGGTGCGGGCATAGGCGTTCACCTGGTCGTCGCGGCTGTCCCCGGCCACATCGCGGATATACACCGCCGGGACACGCCCCGGATATTCCTGTACGATTTGCAGATAAATCTCCGGGTCGCGCTGGCCGCTGTCACCGATCAGAATGAACGGCAGATCGGCGTAAGCGTCCATCACGGCGCGCATCCGGGCGACCTTGTGCTGCCGGTGGCTGGGAGAAATGAAGTAATCCTCTGTCAGTCCCACGTCAATCATGAACAGCGGCCCCAGCGGGATGCCGCGCACCAGGAAAAAATCCACCAGCAGATCGTAGATGTTCCACGCGCTGCTGGTGACGTAGAACAGCGGATTAAACGCGCCCTTCGTGCCCTTCTGGAGCGCCTGATAAAACGCGGCAACGCCTTCAAACGGCAGGCGCGTGCGGGCATTGTTCAAAAAGACGTTCCGCGCCATTTTCAGCAGGTTGGTGGCGTCGGTATGCACGACCGTATCATCAATGTCGCTGATGACGCCAAACTCCGCGCCCGGCGGCGGCAGCAGCACCTGGCCGGTCGCGCGAATCGCCTCCTTCGGCTGGCGTTTGCCCGGATACCGGATCACTTCCAGCGGAATATCATGCCACAGATGATCGGACGTGAACGCGGCAGGCGTCGGCAGGTGCAGATCAAAGAAGCCGTCGCCATCGGTTTTAACCTCATGGACGATGCTGCCAACCTGCGCCCGCACCCGCGCGCGCGGGATTTCGTGGCTGTCGTAGCGTTTGTACATATTCAGCAGATTCAGCCAGATGGTGTCATTGTCGCGCGGGCTGGTGATGCCTTTGTCCTCCAGCACGCGGCCTTTCAGGTGCAGCTCGTCGCGCGTGGCATACCCCATATACGGCACAATCTGCAACGGGCGCAGCCAGCCCATCCGCTGCCACAACCATGTTTTGAGGGTATCAAACTGTTCTTCCGCATTGGTGGCGAAATGCAGCACCACCTGTCGCCAATCGGACATCATACCGGACTCCCTAACCTGTTGACCATCAACCGAACTCAGTATATCCGGCAAATGTTGGAAGGTTATTTTCCTCGTTCGGGGATGGGCTGTACAGGTTGGTACACCCGGGGCGCTGCCGCTTGCAGGTAGGCCAGCACTTTAGGGAAATTCACCTCCGGTGGATGCACCGAATCGACCGTGAGCGCGTTGTCGTTCCAGGGCTGGTAATAATCGCGCATCCGCTGCACGTCGTCCCAACCGACCGGCTTCCAGCCCGGCACGTACTGGACGCGGTTATGCATCCGGTCGCGCCACATCGCGTCGTCGGAACAGGTACAGTAGATGGCGCAGAAGTTCGCCTGGTGACGCGCGGCGATCTCGCTGGCGACGGTGCGGAAGTGATCGAGCGGGAACGTCGCATCAAGAATCGCGCTCAGGCCGAGAGAAAGCTGCTCGTCGGCCATATCCAGGATGATGTAATAACCATCGCCGGTGGAAGCATCGGCCAGGTTGTGATCGCGCAGCACCCGCTGCACGCGGTCTTTGGCAAACAGCGGCACGCTGATATGGCGTGCTGTCAGCCGCGCCAGGGTCGTTTTGCCGCTGCCTGGCATTCCGGCGAAGATAATCAGCGTTGGATTCACGGCCTTCCCTATTTGATTTTCGTCCATGTGCGCGTCTGTGGATTGCTGAAACGGAACACTCCGACCGGCGAATCGATGTAAAATGCCCCTGTGCCATCTTCATACTGGATGGTGCGGGCATCTTTATTGATGGCGGACGTGGCCCAGCCGACGGCCTGACTCCAGCCGCCAACCGGCGCGTTGGTGGTGCAGTACAGCCAGGCGAACATCTCCTGCGGCGCGAGCAGCCCGGCAGGCGGCGAACCGGCGCAGGTGTAGGCGGTGATGCCATCCCAGCCGTTCGGATAGGTGATGTACAGGTTGCCGCTGGTTTGCAGGCCGTAAACGGTGTTCAGGCCGTTGGCGTTGACATAAAGCATGAAACCGCGCTCAAAGGCCTGGAACGCCCCCGCGCCGACCGCGCCCACCGCCATCGGGCAGCCGGCATCCGGCGGCGCGAATTCGTTGCCGAAGAACCAGCCAATCGAACACTGGATGGTGACCGGCACCGAGGCCGTCACCTGCTGGCCGCCGCGCAGGGCTGTCAGCCGGTAGACGACCAGCCGCCCCTGATTGCCGGGTACTGACACCGGCAGTTGGCCGGATGGCACGACCGAGAAGGTCTGCACGACCGCGCCCTGCTGGTTTAGCTGGTCAATTCGCGCGGTATCCGATACGGTTTGCCAGGACAGCATCACCGAAGCGTTCGGCGCGACGTTGTTGGCGCTGGCCGTAAAGGAGATAATCTGGGGTGTATCCGGCGTAGCGGTGGCCGTAAAGGTCGCGGTAGGCGTAAAGGTCGCGGTCGCCGTGAAGGTCGGGGTGATGGTGAACGTTGGGGTGATGGTAAAGGTTGGCGTGATGGACGGCGTGAACGTCGCCGTTGGCATCGGTGTGTTGGTGGCCGTCGGCGTGAAGGTCGGGGTAAAGGTGTGCGTCAGTGTGGGGGTAGGCGTGCTGGTCGGGGTATGGCTGGGCGTGAGGCTGGGCAGCACGGCCAGCGTCGGCAGGTCAACGATCTCCGCCGGGGGCGGCTGGCAGGCCGCCAGGAGGACGAGCATCACGAACAATACCAGACCCGTTTTTGCCGCCATATGCCCCTCCATCAGCCGGTCAGGTGAGCTTGTATGTCACGCATAACCATGATTATAACATTAATCATACTGCTGTTAACAGCCGCCTGCCAGCCGACGATTGTACCGTCTGTCACGCCCACTTTACCCCCGCCGACACCTGCCGCGCTGGGCACCCCACGCCCGACTTATACCCCGCGTGTGAACGCGCAGCCGACGGCCACCGGGACGCCCGCCGATATGACACCCTGGCTCGCTCCGACCGACCGCAGCCTCCCGGACGCGCCGGTTATCATCCCGACGGCTGTCCGGTTGATTGCCGCAGCGCCGCTGCCGCCGGATGCGTTTGTGTTCGGCCAGTCCACCGAAGGGCGCGACCTGCTGGCGTGGCGCTTCGGCGCCGGGGAGCGGGTGCTGCTGCTGGTCGGCGGCATCCATACCGGTTACGAGGCCAATACGGTCATGCTGGTTAACGAGTTGATTGACCACTTCCGGCGTGCGCCGGGGGATGTGCTGCCGGGGCTGTCGCTGGTGCTGGTGCCGGTGGCAAACCCGGACGGCCTGGAACGCGGGCGCGTGGCCGAAGGCCGCTTCAACGGCGGCGGGGTTGATCTGAACCGGAACTGGGGCTGCGAGTGGTCAGCCGAAGCCTACTGGCGAACGCAGCGCGTGGATGCCGGCCGCCAGCCGTTTTCCGAACCGGAAACGCGGGCGCTGGCGGCGCTGGTCGGGGAACTGCGCCCGGCGGCGGTGGTGTTTTATCACAGCGCGGCGCGGGGGGTGTTTGCCGGGGACTGCCAGCCGGGCGGCGGGGTATCGTGGGGGCTGGCCGCCGTGCTGGGCGAGGCGGCGGGGTATCCCTACGGCGCGCCGTTCAGCGCCTACCGCGTAACCGGCACCGCGCCGAACTGGCTGGACGGGCAGGGCATCCCGGCGGTGGATGTGGAACTGGCCGGCACGCGGGACAGCGAATTCGTGCCCAACCTGCGCGGCGTGATGGCCGTGCAGCGGTGGCTGGCGGGACAGTAGGCGAACGCGCAACCGGGCGGCTGCGGCTGCGTAATAAAGGGTAGTGAGTAAGGAGAGAACATGATGACCCACTCACCGCAATCGTATTACACACAGCCCGGTCTGATGACCGCGCCCGGCGCGTTTGCGCCCTGTCTGGACGGCCTGCCCGCCGAGATTCCCGAACTGGTCAGGGTGGTGCAGGGTTTGCTGGTGCATGTCTTCTGGGCAGAACGTTACGGTTTGCAGCTTGGCGAGGATCGCCAGGCCGAAACGCAGCTCCGCACCCTGTCGCAAAAAATCAAGCGCCTGTTTGAACTGGACAACCGCCCGCTGGCCGTCGCGCGCCCGCTGGAGCGTAAACTCGTTGGCAACTGCCGCGATTTCACGCTGCTGCTGGTCGCCCTGTTGCAGCATCAGGGACTACCCGCCCGCGCCCGTGCCGGGTTTGGCGCGTACTTTCTGCCTAACCACTATGAAGATCACTGGGTAGCGGAATACTGGAATGCCGCACAGGGGCGCTGGGTGCTGGTGGACGCGCAGTTGGATGCTTTCCAGCGCGACATCCTGAAGCCGCCGTTCGACCCGCTGGATGTGCCGCGCGACCAGTTCATCACCGGCGGTAAGGCATGGCTGATGTGCCGCGAGGAGGGCGCGAATCCGGGTGACTTTGGCATCTTCGATATGCACGGCTGGGCGTTCGTGCGCGGGAATGTGATCCGCGATTTTCTGGCGCTGAACCAGATCATCATCCTGCCCTGGGATGACTGGGGCGGCATCGCCCACAGTGATGAGGCCGCCGTCAGCGAGGGCGCGGCCTGGATTGACACGCTGGCGCGCCTGACACTGGCGGGGGACGAGGCGTTCGCTCAGGTGCGCGCCGCTTATGAAGATGACCCACGCCTGCACGTGCCGGACGGCTGGCAGGCGTAGTCAATAATCCCGGATCGTTTTGTCATTCCCCAGGGGCGAACCGCCGGTTCGCCCCTCCATAACCCAACTGGCGGGCGAATTTCAACATCTCCAGCTTCACCCCACCGTATCCTCTGACAGTTTTAGATTAACAAAAACCGTGATTTCTAGCCAAAATAAAACCGCAACCCTATAATATAAACTGCTCGTTCGCGCCCGTTGTCAGACAGGTGATATATGGCCGACACGTTTAATATGTCTGACGTGATGATTTCCTATTCGCGTCGTGATAAACCGTTCGTCCAGCGGCTGGAGTCCTCGCTGCGGGCGACCGGGCGCGAAATCTGGGTTGACTGGGAGGATATTCCCACCGGCGTGGATTTCATGCAGGAAATATTCGCGGGCATCGAGGCCGCCGATACGTTCATTTTCATCATCAGTCCGGACTCGGTGGGGTCGCAGGTGTGCCTGGAGGAAGTCCGGCACGCGGTTTTACATCACAAACGCTTCGTCCCCATCATGTACCGCGAAATTGACGATGCCGCCAAGAATTCGTTTCACCCGGCACTAAGCGCCCACAACTGGTTATTCTTCCGCGAGAACGATAATTACGACGAGGCGTTTGGCCTGCTGCTGAAAACGCTCGATACCGATCTGGAGCATGTGCGCTACCACACCCGGCTGCTGGTGCGCGCGCGGGAATGGGAAGGTAAAGGCCGCTCCTCCAGCCTGGTGCTGCGAGGCGACGATCTGCGCGACGCCGAAACCTGGCTGATACGCACCAGCGACAAACAGCCCCAGCCTACCGACCTGCACCGACAATACATTCTGGCAAGCCGGCGCGCGGCGCAGATTCGCAACCGGATCATCATCGGGGTGGCGGCGGCGGTGTTTGTCATCGCCATGCTGGCGCTGGTCGCGCTGAACCAGTCCATCGTGGCGCAGAACGCTCGCGCCACCAGCGACTCGAACGCCATTATCGCGCAGAACAACTTTGTCACCGCGCAGGCGGCGCAGGGTACGGCGCAGTATGAGGCTGACCGCGCCGCGACGGCGGCAGTGCTGGAAGCGGTCGCGCGGGCGACGAGCGACGCCAACGCGGTGCTGGCGGCAGAGCAGGCGGTGGCGGCCAATCAGGCACGGGCGACGAGCGATTACAACGCGCTGATCGCGGCGCAGAACGCGGCAACCGCAACGGTGGCGCAGGGCGTGGCGCTGGTGCAGGCCGACCTCGCGGCCACCGCCGCCGCCGAAGCCAACCAGGCGCGGGCGACGAGTGACTACAACGCGAATGCTGCCGCGACGGCGGTGGTGCTGGAAGCGGTCGCGCGGTCAACGAGTGACGCCAACGCGGTGCTGGCGGCAGAGCAGGCAGCGGCGGCCAATCAGGCGCGGGCGACGAGCGATTACAACGCGCTGATCGCGGAGCAGAACGCGGCAACAGCGACAGTGGCGCAGGGCGTGGCGCTGGTGCAGGCCGACCTCGCGGCCACCGCCGCCGCCGAAGCCAACCAGGCGCGGGCGACCAGTGACTCGAACGCAGATGCTGCCGCGACGGCGGCGGCTAACGAGCTTCTGGCC
>JARKOK010000395.1 GCA_029975765.1 Aggregatilineales bacterium | reverse complement strand
GGAAGTAATCGACATTTTTCGGTTTCGTTGTAGGATTGTTGTCCATGATGTATCCGCTGGTTTGGTTGTTTGGCGACACCTATTTCAGCGTGGTACATCATTCCTTTCAATCCCCAACCCGGTTTACGGATAGATACTAAGTACACCAACCAGATTAATGTGATGGGTTGTAGGGGCGGCCCGATGTGGCCGCCCGGCGAGGAGCGCACACCGGCGCTCCCCTACACAGCACCCATCATTCTCATCTTGTTGAGTTACTATGCGTCCTGGTGTTGGGTTGTTACGGGTTCAGCCACGTACAGATAACTTTTTACGGTGCTGATGAGCTGATTGCGTAAACGGCGCAGCAGCCACAGATAATTCAACAACGTAAAAACATATGCCAGGCCAACTGCGATGCGTATTAATGCGGAAGGAATCGTCAGAGTCAGCGCCAACAGGATGGCGTACCAGACTGACATCATCAGGATGGAATGCCCGGTTGTTTTTACAAACCCGGTCACATAGGTTGAACTGCCTTCCCAACGCTTCAGATAACCGTGCATCTCAACGTGTTTAATCGAAAATAGTTTGTTTACGCTGTAAGAACGCCTGACCTGTACGTACTTCGTCGAAAGCTGCTTGTTCACGCCATACGAATAATTCTCCCATTGGAGGCAAAACTGGTACGTATCAACATCAATGGTATTCAGATCAACGGCCAGTCTGTAGCCTGATAATGGACTGAGAATGGTCCGCCCGGATTGAAGTTTCAATAAATCGGCGCAGTCTGTCAGCGAACGCGGCGATACAAAATCGAACGTCGGCCTGCCGCGAAATTTGCCTTTTGATATCCGTTTCGTGTTCATCGTCTTCAATGCTCGATCAGCCCCGGCAGCAGCAGCGTGTCTTCGATGCGGGTGACGAGGCGGTGGCGTTTGGCGTTGGCGGGCGCGACCACGTCGTTGATCCATACGGCGGCCAGCACCGCCAGCCAGACCAGCACCAGCAGCGCGGGCAGCGACTCCAGCCGCAGCAGGTCGTAGATCATCCAGCCGATGTTCAGGCGGTATGGCAGCGCCAGCAGCGCGAGGCCGCCGGCAACGACCACCCCCGCCAGCCAGAACAGGCTTTTGAGCAGAATGCTCGTATAATGCAGATCGAACTGAATTTTACCGGTAATGAGCGTGGAATCCTGCTCCCAGCGTTTGAGGTAGCCGCGCACACGGATGCGGAACAGGTCGTCGCGCAGGTCAACGCGGTAGCGGTAGGTGTCGGCATCCTGGCCGTCGAAGGCGACGGCAATCGGCGTGCGGCTGACCGTCGCCGGCCAGTCGCCCAGCCGCGTCTGTGACAGCAGGCTCATCCAGAACTGTTCGGCCACCGATGTAGGCTGCGACACGCGCACCCGTGACAGGTCTTCCAGCCGGTTATAAACGTGTTCGATGGGCAGCAGCGCCTCCATATCGAAGCCGGAGGCAAACCACGAGGGAAAGAAATAAGCCAGCAGGCCGATCTGCTGTTTTACGCCGCGTTTGGTTTTTGCTTTGACTGCCATGCTCTCCCCCGGTTCGCTGCCGCTGTTTTCATTATGCCTCGATTTACCGGCAGCGTACCCCAAAGATTGTGGGGAAATCAGGCCAACTGCTGCCAGCCGCCGAGGAAATACAGCCAGACCAGCAGCAGCAGGCCCAGCGGCAGCAGCGCCAGCAGGGTAGCGTCCAGCGGTGCGGGCTGGCCGCGCTGCATGGCGGCGGTCAGGTGATGGGACAGGCTGAGCGCCAGCACCACCACCAGCAGCAGCGCCAGCGGTACGGCAAAAGCGAGGATGATCCCGGCCAGTATTCCACCGCCGAGCAGCGTCACCGTCGCTACGATGATGCCGCCGGCCAGCCCGCCCGCGACATGCGCCGCCAGGTGGCCGCCCGCCACCACGCCGATACCGCGCGCCAGTATGCCCAGCCCGCCGAGCGTGAAGCCGGCAATCAGTCCCGGCGTGACCCCGGCGGCAATCGTGAAGGCAATACCCAGCATCACAAAAAAGGTCAGGGCGCCGGCCATGAAGGCCACAATCTCGCTGGTGCGCGTGCCCAGGAAGCCGGTCAGCAGCCAGATCAGCAGCACCACGCCGGCCAGATGCACGCCGGTCGGAGTCGCGCCGGGGATGCTGCCCAGGCCGTAACCCAGGAGGGGGATCAGAAGGGGAAACCAGGTGAGGCCGCTGGTCAGCCACGAACCGACGATACGATAGGTGCGTTCGTCGGCGGCGCGGAACGCGGCGGCCTGCGCCGGACGCAGCAGCAGCCACAGCAGCAGGCGCAGGGGACTCAGCGGATTCCAGGGGTTGAGCATGATGGTTCACTTTCTGATGTGGCAGCCAGTATACCACCCGCGCCGCGACCCCGTGTACAATGATGGAGGATGGTCAACGAGGAGCGTATCTCATGTCCGATCAAACGATGGCCGCGCAGGAACCGCTGCCGGAAGTGTATCAGGAAGCTGACGCCAACCAGGTGTTTAAATGGTTAAAACGCGGCGAGTCGTGCGCGCTGGTGGGCATCGGCAGCGTGGGGAAAAGCAATCTGCTCAACTTCATCATGGACGAGCGCATCAAACAACGCTACCGCGCGGGGCATGTTGTGATGGTGTTCCTCGACCCACACAAACTGGTTCACCTGCAAAAACAGGCGCTGGAACTGGCGGGTACGGCGTGGCCGGGGTACGAGATTATGATCAGCCGCCTGCGCCGGACGGTCATTGATCTGTACGACAAAGGCCGCCTGCCACCCGCGCCGGTGGGACAGCAGGATGCCGCCGACCAGATCAAGGGCTTCTACCTCAACCTGTTCCACACGCAGCCGTTGCTGATACAAAGCGGCATCCGCCATCTGGAAGAAACGGTGTATGAGGTGCTGCGGCTGAACAAGGACTGGAAGATCGCCTTCCTGTTTGATGAGTTCGAGGGCTTCCGCGATCTGCCGCCGGAGTTTTTTGAGTCGCTGCGCGGCGTGCGCGACGAGTTCAAACACCGGGTGATGTTCGTGACCACCAGCCGCCGTGACCCGGAAGAACTGGTGAAAGAGTGGAACGGCTACGCCGACAAACGCTCGCGGGAGATTATGGAAGGTTTCCTCGAATTGTTCCGGGGGTTCACCATTTACCTGCGGCTGCTGGATGAAGCCAGCGCGGCGGCGCTGATGCAGCGCCTGTCCCGACGGTACTGGGGCGATGACCGCGAACTGGAAGACGCGCGCCGGCAGGATCTGATGCAGGCGACCGGCGGCCATGCCGGGCTGCTGCGGCGCTGTTTTCTGCCGGTGGCGAACCTGGATGTACGGCTGCCGCTGGATGATTTGTGCCGCTACCTGCTTACCCGTGACGGCGTGACGAAGGAGTGTATCGCCATCCTGGAGAGCCTGACGCCTGCCGAACAGGACGCGCTGTGGTACGCCGCGCGGGGCAAACCAATCAAGGGGGACATCGCGCAGCAGTTGGAGATGAAACACCTCGGCAAGCAGTTCCGTCCCGGCTATCTGGAATTGCAGATGCCGGTGCTGCGGGCTTACATCTGGAATCTGCCGGAGCCGAAACCAACCGCGCCGCCGCCGTAAGCAAAGCGTTCGCGGAATGCGGTATGATTAACCGCCGCTTCATCATGCTAATATAGACGGACCTGTAAAATGTCTCCGACACTGCTGAATCGCAAAGAGCATGGTTATGATGTGCGGCTCTATACGAAAGATCATCCACCGGCGCATGTGCATGTGTTGAGGGGTGACAACGAAGCCAAAACCCGCCTGGACCCGGTAGAAATTCTTGATAACTGGGGTTTTAATGAACAGGAATTGAAAGAGATTATCGAACTGATTCATACACATCAGGACATGCTGCTGCAGAAGTGGGACGAGTTTCATCCGATTCGGTAAAGGACGGACACGATGAACACACCATTAGCCAGAGAAAACAGCCGCCCGGTGCGGGTTAGCTTTCACGATAGCAGGATATGGGTTACGCTGAAGGATGAGCGCGTGGTGGGTGTGCCGCTGCATTGGTTTCCCTGGCTGGCAAATGCTGAGTCAGACAAACAATCCCATTACGAGCTGCATCCTTTGAGCATTTACTGGCCCGATCTGGATGATGGTCTGGATATTGAAGCTTTACTCACCGGCAACTGGACAACGCCGATGGGTGAGAATGAATTGGAAACGGAACCGCATTAATCAGGACAAAACCAATTATGCCTACCATTCACCTTGTTACGGAACTGCCCGGCCCGAAATCGCAAGCTCTGGTCGCCCGCCGCGAGGCCGCCACCCCACGCGGCGCGGCCAAACTGACACCCGTTGCCATCGAAAAAGCGGAGGGCGCGGCCATCACGGACGTAGACGGTAATACGCTGCTGGACTTCGCCGGCGGCATCGGCGTGCTGGCGGTCGGCCACTGCCCGCCCAATGTGGTCAATGCGATCAAAAATCAGGCGGATCATCTGCTGCACCTGTGCGCCATCGTCGGCACCTATGAAGTCTACGTTGAAGCCGCCGAACGGCTGAACGCGGTCGCGCCGGGGGATTTTCCGAAAAAGACGGTGCTGCTCAACAGCGGCGCGGAAGGTATCGAAACGGCGGTCAAGATCGCCCGCGCGGCGACCGGACGCCCGGCGATCATTGTGTTCGAGGGGGCGTATCACGGGCGCACCAACCTGACGCTGGCGATGACCAGCAAGTACGGCCTGTTCAAAAAAGGCTTCGGGCCGTTCGCGCCGGAAATCTACCGCCTGCCGTTCCCGAATGTGTACCGCCGCCCGGC
>JARKOK010000392.1 GCA_029975765.1 Aggregatilineales bacterium | reverse complement strand
GTCCTTCGGCGCGAAGGTTCATGCCAGCCCGACCGATCTGACACAGGCCGGGCGCAGCATTCTGGCGAAAGACCCGGACAGCACCGGCTCGCTGGGCATCGCCATCAGCGAAGCGGTGGAAGCGGCGGCCACCAGCGGCGGTAAATACAAGTATTCACTTGGCTCGGTGCTGAATCACGTTCTGATGCACCAGACGGTGATCGGGCAGGAGGCCATTCGGCAGATGGAAATGGCCGGGGAATATCCCGATGTGGTGATCGGCTGCGTGGGCGGCGGCAGCAACTTCGCCGGCATCGCGCTGCCCTTCGCGCGGGAAAAGCTGGTAGATGGCAAAAACGTGCGAATTGTCGCCGTCGAGCCGACGGCCTGCCCCAGCCTGACCAAAGGCAAATACGTCTATGATTTTGGTGATACGGTTGGCCTGACGCCGATGGTGAAAATGTACACGCTCGGTCACGACTTCCTGCCCGCGCCGCTGCACGCCGGCGGTCTGCGCTATCACGGCATGGCGAACATCGTGTGCGAACTGTATGACCAGGACATCATCGAGGCACAGGCCGTACCGCAGCTTGAAACCTTCCAGGCGGCGGTCCAGTTCCTGCGCGCGGAAGGTTTAGTCCCCGCGCCAGAGTCGTCCCACGCGATTGCCGTCGCGATCCAGGAAGCCCTGGCGGCGAAGCAGAGCGGCGAAAAGCGCGTGATTCTGTTTAACCTGTCGGGTCACGGTTACTTTGATATGTCGGCCTACGATGCCTACTTCAGCGGCCAGCTCACCGATTACGAATATCCCGCCCACGAAATCGAGCGGGCGCTGGCGGCGCTGCCGCAGGTGTAGGTGTCAGCCGCCAGTTTATAGTCAGCAGCAGGGGGCGAACCACCGGTTCGCCCTTTGTCGTATAATGAGGCGGGATTGAAACACGTTTGGGAACATGATGCGCCGATTCAGGGTGATGGTCGCCGGGCTGCTGGTGGCGCTGACCAGCGCGGGCTGTTATTTGCAGGGTTTACGGGATGTGCCA
>JARKOK010000390.1 GCA_029975765.1 Aggregatilineales bacterium | reverse complement strand
TAACACATGGCGCACCATGATATGGCGTTCCGACAGCCCTTTGGAACGGGCGGTACGGATGTAATCCGCCGTCAGCGCGTCGCTGATGCTGGCGCGGGTATACCGGGCGACCAGCGCCAGCGGCGCCAGCGCGTAAGTAATGACCGGCAGGAAATAATCCCACGACAGCAGCGCCGGCCCCTGCCCGAACAGCGGTGGGATGATCCATTTGCTGGGCGCGCCCCAGCCGATCTGGTAGCCAAATATCAGCAGCAGCCAGGTTGCGATAATAAAGTTCGGCACGGTAATGCCCAACGTCGCGCTAAAGGTCACCACATTGTCAATCCAGCTGTTGCGGTGATAAGCCGCCACCACCCCCATGATGAAGCCCAGACCAAATGACAGAATAATGGTATACAGACCGACGTGCAGTGTCAGCGGCCACGAACGCAGGATAACATCCTTCACCGGCGGATTACCCGCGACGGCGTAGGAATTGCCAAAATCAAGCTGGACGGCGCTGGTCAGATAGTTCCAGTAACGCACCAGTACCGGCTTGTCCAGACCATACTTACGCTCTAGATTCTCCCGCGCCGCGCCGGTCTGGCCGCGCTCACCCACCCCGAACGGACTGCCGGGAACGGCGCTCATCAGCACAAAGACCAGCAGCGACACGGTCAGCAGCACAAAAAACAAACCCATCAGTCGCCGGATAATGTAACCTGCCATGACGACTCCGCCAGAGGAAAACCCAACAGCCGCGAGATGAACAGCCCGGAGGCAGTAACAGGGGCGCACGATGATGCGCCCCTGTGCCAGCAAAGAACGTTACTTCGTGCGGAAAGTGCTGTAATCGGTCACATCATTAGTGACGTAGATCGAACCCCAGCACCAGTCATTGCCCCACTGCCAGGCGGATACACCCTGCGCGTTCGGGCGGAAGCAGTCACCGGCGATGTACGGCTGGAACAGATCACCCTGGATGCGGTGATCGAGGAAGATACCGCCTACGTCCTCAACCAGGATTCTTTCGGCGTCACGGTACATCTGGAAACGTTCTTCCGGGTCGCCCACGAACACGCCGGCTTCCTGCACCAAGCGGTCAAATTCGGCATTGCGCCAGGAGTGGCGGCCCGTAGACACCCACACCCCCAGCATGTTGGCCGGGTCGAGGAAGTCCATGCCGTAGGAAACCGCGCCAAACTGGATTTGCGTCGGGCGCGCCAGCAGTTGATCCATGTACGTGCCGAATTCAATGTTATTCACGGTGATGCTGACATTGAGGCACTCGCTGATCGAAGCGGCAGCCGCGATGAAACGCTGGGCGTTGAACTCCGACTCCGCGCGCAGTTTCATTTCCAGCGCCGGGAAACCTGCGCCGTTAGGATAACCCGCCTCGGCCAGCAGGCTCTTAGCGGCTTCACAATCATAAGCCTGAATGGATTTCAGATCGCCGTTGACATCCGACGCCGGGAAACCAGGCATCAGGAAGGAATAGGCCGGCAGCGCGATATTGAAGCTGGCGTTGATGACGCTGCTGACGATGGACTCGCGGTCGAGCGCCTTGGCAAACGCCTGGCGTACCTTGAGATTATCGAACGGCGGCGTGTAAGCATCCATCAGCAGGTAGTCGGTGCGGAAATCGCCGGGGTTGGGCAGATAGTTTTCCAGCAGCACCGGATCATTCTTGATAATCTCGAAGTCTGCGGCGCTGAGGAATTCGTAACCTACCCGGTCAATTTCGTGATTCTGGAAAGCGAGGAAGCTGCCATTCGCCTTGTCACCATAGACGCCGCGAATTTCGCGCAGGTACGGCTTGCGGAAGCCGGTGTAGGTTGGATTAGCTTCCAGCACCACCAGCTCGCCGGGTTTAAATTCCTTCAGGATGAACGGGCCGGATGATACGCTGGTGGCCGGGTCAAGCTGGTAATCCGGGCCGTACTGTTCCAGCGCGGCAGCTTGCAGCGGCGGCCAGAAGAAGAAGGTGGCCGGCAGATACGGCGCGGGGCCAACCGTCGTCACGGCCAGCGTGTCATCATCCACCGCGACCATGCCGATTTCTTCCGGTGGAACTTCGCCAGCGACCGCTTCGCTCCAGTTCTCAATCAGACCCTGCCACATCCAGACGAAGTCATAGGCGTTAGCCGGATCAGCCATCCAACGATAGGTTGCGACCCAGTCATTCGCGGTCAGCGGCGTACCATCGCTCCACACCTGGCCGGGACGCAGGTGGAAATACCAGGTCAGACCGTCCTCCGAGACATCCCAGCTTTCGGCGGCGGCGGGAATCAGATTCAGATTCTCGTCCAGGTTCACCAGCGAGTCAGCAAACAGATCGGAGGTGCCTGGCTGGCAAATGCGCTGATAAACGGCGGTGGCCGCCATAAAGGTGGTCTGCGTGGTATCCGCCCGGCACAGTTCTGACCAGATTTGCAGCTCATACGGGGCAGCATCTTCCGGCAGGGGGCGGCCATAAATATCAACGTTACCTTCCTGGGCGGCCACGAAGGATAGGCTCAACAGCAGTGTTAGGACAATCGAACCAAGAAAAACTAATCTTACACGGCGGGACATAAGCATTACTCCTAAAGTATTTGAGAATAGACCAGTGAAACCCGGACACTGCAATGGACAGTTATAAAATGTTATATCGTCTGGTTAGGCGGCGCAAATTTTGCTGGTCGAAAAATGCAGGCGGGGATAACCCCGCTCCCCTCACATCAGGTTGGTGAGGAGAGCGAGGCAGTCAGAGGTATAACAGGCGGCGCAGGCTGGCCGCCCTACAATCTGTCAGGGCAGGTTCATAATCACAATCGGTGATGTCAGGCCGAAACTGTTACCAACCAGCACAAGATCGTTGATGTTCACCCGGCTGTCCTGGTTCAGATCGCCAGTTGGAACGAGCGAACCATCCGCACCGTAGTTCGCGCCGATGAAGGCGGCATCCACCACATCAACGAGGGCATTACCATCCGTATCCCCCATTGGCAGCAGATCGGTACCCAGATCAAGCACCTTACCATCCATATCAATCAATATCTGATGCTCGATCATCAGCGCCCCCGGCGCGCTGACACGCAGGAAGTAGACACCGGTTGGCACCTCGGTAAAACGGTACTGTCCGGTGCTGGTGGTCGTCACCGAGGCCAGCGGCGTGTCCAGCACCGCCAGCGCGACAGTAATGCCAGCATGATCATTACGACCGGGGAAAGCCACCGCGCCACTGATAACACTCAGACCGCCCGGCACAGGGGTCGGCACGTCCGGGGTAAGCGTTGGCGTTGGCGTCACCGGCGGCGTAACCGACCCCCCGCCTACCACTTCCAGCGGCAGCGTATAGCCGTTGATGTCAACCGCTTCAACCACACAGTCCACCGCTGCGGTCACTGGCTGAAGCAGCGTGTAAAGCAGCCTGAACGCCGGCAGGCTGCCCGTAATCGGCGCGTTCGGGCGCACCCGCGTCACACCAATAACCCAGCGACCATCGGTGCTAAAGCCGGGGTCAACAAAGAAGCTGTTACTATCGTTAAAGCCCTCACCGCCTACATGCGTTACGCCTTGCAGCAGCGCCGGGTCAACCGCACAGACGGCCTGCAAACCATAAAGATTCACCACATTAACGGCATCAAACATCACCTCGACCGTATTACCCGAAACAGCCAGATTTACATAAACCGCCGGATTATCGGAGGGCGGCGGTATCAGCGTTGGCTCTGCCGTCATTGTGGCGGTGGGCTGCTCCGGCAGAAAGGTTGGAGTCAGCGAGGGAGTCAGGCTGGGTGGCGGCGGCGTGTTGGTGAGCGTCGCCGTCGGCTGCGCCGACACACTGGTTGAAGTGGCCGTCGGAACCACAGTCGGTGGCAGACTGGTCGCGGTTGGTGTGAAGGTAGCCGTCGGCGGCACAGTTGTGATCGTCGCTGTTGGTGAGGGTGTCAGGGTCAGCGGCGGTGCGGTTGGCGGCGGCGCGGTGCCAGCGCACTCCGCGTTAGCCGTCCGCAGGTTTTCCCAGCAGGCCTGACCGTGCGCCTGAATCGTGTAGACGAGTCCTTGCAGATAATAGAAGTCCCCTACCAGCGCGTCCGGCGCATCCACGTACAGCCGCAGCGTGGCTGCCGGCTGCTGCTGCACCCACGCCTTGATGGGAAAGATCATCGCTTTGGCATCCGGCGCGATGGCCGAGCCTTCACCGAAATAGCGGCTGAAACCCGGCGCCTGGGCCATGTACCACAGCGGGTAAAGATATTCACCCCGCTTCAGGGAATAGATGTCCTGCGCCGTATTCCCCAGCACCGCCGCTTTGACCGCCGCGTTGGCATTCATGAACCGCCCGATTTCAGGCGTCAGGTTCAAATACTGGAAACCCTCGAACGTATAACCCACCGTCCAGGCCAGGCCGTTATCCTGCCACAGATAGCTGGCGCTGGCATTTTTGGCGAACTGCGTGAAGTTCGTTCCAGCATTAAAACCGGCGGTGATGTCGGCGGTGGCCGTCGCCTGCATCTGCGTATCGGGCGATGGCTTCAAAGCTGCCATGCGGGCCATACCGATTGCCCCGGCGAGGCTCTGATAATGGCGCGAGACTTCACCGCGATTGGCGTTATAGAAGGAGACAATCGCCGGCCAGTTCTGGGCAATATACTGCCAGTCGCCGGTTTGCTGGGCGTACAGCCACAGCGCGTACAGGCTGAACAGTTTCGGACGCTGGCTGTAGACCTGCGGCAGCCCGCCTCGCTCCGCATCAGAAATCTCATCCGGCTCGCGGCGGGTGCCGACGTTCGCCGGCAGCAGGTCACCGCTCCACAGTGGGTACTGCTGCATCTCGCTTTTGAGATAGGTTTTCACCTGGCTCTGCACATCCGCCGGCAGGTAAGGATACGCCAGGCTTAAGGCGTAGACCACATCAAAACGCTGATACCAGAAAAAATGGCGGGGGCCTTCACCGTACAGGGCACGGAACGGCGCCAGATGGCCGGCGGCCACAATCTTCCGCACTTCCTGCGCCAGCAGCGTTTGCAGGTCTTCCGCCCCGGTCACAGTCTGCGGCACCAGATACTGCCACGTATAATCATCGGTGGTTTGCGCCTGGCTGCTGCCGACCAGACTTACGAAAACGATAAGCGTCAGGATGATGAACAGGGTTTTGAGTTTCATGGCGTTTCAATTCGTATGCTCAATCGCCGCGATAAAGCCGTACATCGCCTGCGTGCTGTACAGGATGGTGGTGCCATTCGTGGTCGCAATCGCCATCGCCGCATAGCCATCCGTAGATTGTGATGGATTTGGCGGCACCAGATTGGAGGTCAGGCTGCACGAATCGCTGGTGGAATCATTACCGTAAAAAATGATCTGCACGCCCCAGGCCCGGTAGTCGGCACAGTCATGTTTGGCGATGCCCGTCGTGATACGTGTCGAAGCCCCGGTCGGCAGATGTATGGCGTAGGTGCCCCGGAACATATTCTGCGCGTAAAGATACTGCCCGCCGGTCGAGAAGACAAAGCCGTTGTCCAGTTCCGGCGCAAACAGAGGATTACTGCGCGGCGTCAGCGGCACACGGTCGCCGGTCGCCAGATCAAGCGCGCTGACATCGGGGCAGTACTTCGTGCCAAAACATTCGCCGTCGCGGGTAAAGGTTGCCGTTCGCACGCGCCAGTAGGTCAGCACGCGCCCCAGGTAATCCACTACAGGCGGGTGCGGGGTATGATTGTTGCCGGTTACCCGCCCCATCGCCACCTGATACGGCTCCTGACCGGTCGCCACATCCAGAACATACATCGTCTTCTGGTGTGGGTTCTGGTTCAGCCAGTTCTGAATCACCGACTTTTCCTGCGACCAGGCCGGATTAGCGGGCAGGCTGTCCAACTGCGACTCCATCAGGAATTCCGCGCCTTCCAGTGAGGACATCGTGCGCACGATAACTTTACCGTTGAACACGACCGGCCAGCCGTCATGAAAGCTCTGCCCGATCAGCTTTTTGGGCGGCCACTTTTCTGCGCCCGTATCCGTCACCAGACCGTAAAAGAACATGTTTTCCGCGCCAAACATCACCACGCCGCCATCCTCACTGACAGCCGCCGGCGCGATAATCGGCGCCTGATTAAAGGGCGAGGCGGCATTAGCCGGGTGAACGCGGGTCACATAACTCCAGCGCAGCGCGCCCGACGCCACATCAAGCGCATAGAAGCGGCCATCCCGCGAGCCAACCAGCACCAGATTTCGGGCGATTACCGGCGCGGCATTTACCCCCGCCCCGGTTTTATACTTCCACTTCAGGCTGCCGTTGCTGGCGTTAAGGGCATAAATGTGTCCATCCATCGAACCAAAGACGACCGTCCCGCCCGAATATGCCGCCGTTTGCAGGATCGGCCCGCCCGCCGCGAACTCCCAGCGTGTATCACCGGTAAGCGCGTCCAGGGCATAAAAGCGGCTGTTCATCGTGCCGACATACACCTTGCCTTCGGCAATGACCGGCTGCATCTGGTCAGAGAACACATTGGTAATCTGGAAATTTGCGCCGAACGAGTCCGTGATCTTCGTGTTGGGCGCGGAAACAAAGTTGCGGGCAATATGAGTCGTGTCAAACCACGCCCACTTCAGCCGGTACTTCGGCGCGACCGACCCGGCTACCCGACCGGTATGCTGGGCATCAGCCTGCAACTGCGGCCAGTCCGCGTTAGCGGTTTGCAGGGCTGCCGCTTCCTGATAAGGGAATGATAGAACGCTCTGGCTTAACAGCAGCATACCCACCGTCACCAGGAGCAGCCGCAGCCCGACGGCGCGCGCGATCCCGGTCATTCGCATCAATTGAATTTGCATGGATTCATCCCTTGAATAATGCCATATGGGCAGGACAGCTTGCCCTGCCCTGAATAAAGTTACGGCACAACTACCGGCCCGACCAGGCCAAAATTCGCGCCAATCAGCACCAGATCACTGATATTGATAATATTATCCCGGTTGAGGTCGCTGGCCGGAGCCACTGCCCCCTCAAGGCCATAGTTTGCCCCGATGAGCGCGGCATCCGTCAGGTCAATCACCTGATTGGAATCGGCATCCCCCACGGGCAGAACATCCGTGCCTACATCCTTGACCGAGCCATCTGTCTCGACCAGCACCTGGCGTTCCAGCGTGAGCGACTGCGGCGCGTCAAACCGCAGGATGTAGACACCCAACGGCACGTCCGTGAACTGGTAAGCGCCAGTCGTCGTCGTCACTACTTCCGCCGCCAGGGTATCGAGCGCGTACAAAGCCACCGTTACGCCGGAATGATCGGTGCGTCCCGGATAGGTGATGCTGCCGGAGATGCGGCTGCTGGTTGGCGCGGGCAAGGTCGCCGTCGGTACCGGCACCGTCTCGGTTGGTAACACAGGTGGCACGTCAGCCGTTGGCGTGGGTGGCAGAACAGCGGTGGGCGACGGAATGACCGGCGCTAATCCCGTATTAAAGATGTCATTCGTCACGGCCAGCGGCAGCGTCCAGCCGTTCGGGTCAACCCCGTTGACTGTACAGTTGACCGCCGACCCACCCGCCGCCAGCACCTGATACCGGAGCGTAAAAGCCGTACTGCTGCCATTAATTGGCGGATTCGGGCGAATACGCGTAGCCGCCACCCGCCAACTGCCGTCCGCCGCGCTGTAAGGCTGCGTGGCGATGAAGCTGTTCTGCTGGTCGAAAGCTCCCGTCGCGCCGCCGACACCTGCCAGAATCGCCGGATCAACGGTGCAGACCGTTTCCAGACCATACAGGTTGGAAACATTGACCAGATTGATCATAACGTCAATTGTCTCTCCCGGCGCAGCCGACAGCGGCACGACTTCGATCCGCACGCCGGCCTCGCCATCCGGCGGCGCTGTCGGCGAGGCTGGAACATCGGTCATCGTCGGCGCCAGCGTGGGAGGTTGGGCGGTAGCGGTCGGCGGCACCGGTGTATGCGTCGGCAGCAGCGTGGCCGTCGGCAGGACGCTGGTCGCCGTTGGCGGCAGGGTCGCGGTCGGCAGGACGCTGGTTGCCGTTGGCACCGGGCTGGCCGGCAGCGGTGTCGCCGTCGGCGGCGCGTTGACCGGCAGAATCTTGATCGCCACATCTTTTGATAGGTTCGTAACCGGGACAACGACCTGACCGTTATTCGCCGTCACCGTACCGCCGTCTGTGATCTGACCGGTGTAGGCGTCCCAGACTTCAATCCGGTAGCTGCCCGCCGCCATGCCGGATAGAGTAAAGGTCGCTGACAGCGGCGCGGGCACGGCGCTTTGATCCCAGCGCGCATTCCCTTTATGCTGCACCCAGGCGTAGGCTTCCGCGCCGCTGCGCGCGCGCATCGCCAGCACCCGAAGCTGCGGGCTGCTGGTACTGACGACTTCCGATGTCAGGCGCACGTCGGCGGTTGACAGATACGAAAACACCTTACCGGCGTAATCCACACCCCGGAAGAAATCCGACGCGATTTTAGCCTCCCGATATTTTGTGGCAGTGAACGCTGCCGACTGTTTATTGAAATACCAGTCAATCGGGGACATCCCAATCGGCGAAAACAGCCCCGCCCAGCGCATGTCATGGGTCGCTTTGGGCTGCGGGTTGGCCTCGTTCCAGTTGGATGTCCCGGTGTCCAGTTCGCCCCAGAAAATCGGCTTCGGCGCGCCCTGCCAGGTTGAGCCATCCCCCAGACCCAGGCCGCACTGGCCGGTGTTTGGCAGGCGCAAACATTGGGCGAAGCGGTAAACGAAGTTGGCGGCATCATACGTCAGATCAGCGCCATACCGCGAGATCATCATATAGTCGTGGTAGCTGGCGATGTCAAAGGCCGGCGATGACCAAAAACCGGCACTCCAGGCCTGCGACCCCTGCGAGGTCGTCCGCAGATGGCGGAAGGGATCCGTCTGCTGCTGGTACTGGCTGTAGGTCTGGTAAAAACGATAAATGTCCGAATTGACCGGAACATGCCCGTGTTCGTTCCACAGTTCCCAGGCCATGACCGCCGTCGAATACCCCCAGCGCGCCACGCGATAGCGGAAGTTGCGCTGCCAGTAACGCTGGCGGGCGGGGTCGGCCCAACTGGCGGGCGGCTGGTTATGCACCGACGCATCCCAAATCCAGTAAGCATCCTCATGTGAACTGAGGATGATATACACGCCGTTGCGCTCGGCGGCCTCGATGATCTTATCTTCCTCGTAGTTGCCGCGCTGGTTCATCTGCGTGCCTTTCGGCAGCGCGGCGATGTTTACCCCCCGATCCTGAGGATTAAAATCATCAGGGTATTTGTAGGCGTCAAAGTGTCCTTCGACGGTGAGCGCGTACCCATCATTCTGATCCCAGATGCGCGTCAGGTTAATACCGTTGCGCCCGAATTCGGCAAAGGTGTTGTCGTAATCCAGACTTCGCAGCGCCGAACCGGGCATCCACCACTGGCGTCCGGCTGAGTTCGGCACAAAACTTTCGCCGTTAGAAAATTCCAGAAAGCGCGAATCACGCGGGGACACCCGCACAAAACCCTTATTATCCGACGGCACAGCCTGAAATTGCAGCGCCCCGGATGCCGGATAACGGGTCGAGCCGTTTTTGTCCAGCACGGTAATGAAGTAGCTGTACGTGCCCTGTTCTTCCGGCGCGAAGCGCAGTTTCCAGGCGAAGGTCGTACCTGGAGTCAGCGTCACCTGATTCGTGCCGGAACGCACGTAGTCCTGATAATAAAACGCCGGCACAACCAGTTCGCGGCCTGATGGCGCGACAAAGTGACCATCTATGGTGATGCCATCCACGCCCCGCGCATCTGCCGGATCGTAGTAGTAATACGGCAGAAACGAGTCGGGCGGATAGACCCGGTTTAACTGAAAAGTCACTTCAAACTTCTGATAACGCCCAACCTGATTGGCGTTCGTGGTATGTGAAGTAACCTGCGGTGTGCCACTCCCCGAAGGTGTGGCAAAGGGACTCGACTGTCCGAGGACGGACTGTTCCGGCGTCAGGAACAGACCCATCACCAACAGCAGCAGTAAAATGAAGTGGCGAGAGTTGACGTTCATAGACCTATCTTCAATTAACAAAAAATAGATACTACGGCAACCATATACGTTTTTCACAATTATGGGTATAGGATTTGAGTAAGGGGCTTTTCAACGTTTACAAACTTCAGATTTGGGGCAGAAAGAGGGACAGCGCCACATGGCAGCAGGGGCGAACTGCCATACCCCTGCTGTTGCTCCGGCGGCATTAGCGCGCAAAGGCGTGCAGATGTTTATCGAAATGGACTTTCAAATACTGATGATACGTCGCTTCATGCTGTGCCAGATGGTCACACAGCGCCGCGCCAAAGGTATCCAGCACCGACCCAAACGTGACGTGTAATATCTGGCGCGCGTCGAACTGATCCAGCAGCCCCGGCAGTTGACCGGCAGCTAAAGCCGCCGCTTCGGGGGCGCGACTTAACTGCGCCGAGACATGATAGGTTTTACGGTCGGTTTCGTAGCGGCCACGCGCAAACTCGTAAATCTCCCGGAACAGGTCTACATTGACGGCAGCAATCACCCGCAGTGCCTCCAGATAGCTGGTGCCCGCCGTCTTGAGGTGGACACGCCCCTGCGTATGGCGTGCCGCCAGCGGGTAGACACCAAATTTATCCGACCCGGTGTGCAGGCTCAGTTTATAGCTGTTATCGAAGTACGCCATAATCGCGGCGTGACCGGCGATATTTTGTTCCAGTTCGTTTAAGTCACCAATGTAATCCACGCCTTTTTCAAAACGCCCGACAAAACGCGGTGCGAGGCTGACAAACGGAATTGCCAGCCGCCGGAGTTCCGACGCGATGTAAAAATGTTCGTATAACGAGGTCGTCGTGCCGGTTTCATCTACCGACATTTCGAGTTCAAACGGACGGCCTGCCATCTGATGAGTCAGATACTGCGCCAGTCGTACCGTATGCGCGACCGCCGCGCCGTACTTCGCCACTGCTTTCAGCAGCGTACCGTCATCGAAGGTCAGGCCGTTCAGCGCAAAAGCGCGGCAGTAGCGGTGCCGCGTATCGGACAGTGACGTTTGCAGAACATCCCAGTCCAGTGCGGCAGCTTTGGCCTCCAGCGTGTCCGGTGTAGCGGTTTCGGCGGCATCGTCCACATGGTCGCCGGGATCAATGGTGTAGAAGGTATACCCGGCCTGTACAAAGGCGTTGAGGTCTTCGGCGGTTTTGATGTGATCGGCGTCCGCGCCCCACGCCTCGCGCCAGCCGGCCTGAAACACCCCCCACATGGCATCATCCAGCACCTGCTGCGGCGTGCGTCCGGTTCGGGTATTCTCGCGTACCGACTGCTGGGCGAAGATCGGCGCAACCCCCGTTCCGCGCACGGCCAGCACATGCCCCGGCGTGGCGCTGCCCAGGCGGTCGCCAAAACCCGCCGAAGTATGCAACCCCAGCGTGACCGGCTGAAGCCAGGGCAGACGACGGCGCAGCACTGCCGCGTTAAACGCCGACAGCGGGCACAGCAGCCCATCATCAACCAATGTTCCCTCAAATCCGGCGGTATCCCCCCGGACAACCAGTTGTTTGTCACCTTCGTAAACAGTCAGCCCGTAGGTGGTGTCCTGATAAGTGACAGCGGTGTTTGTCAAATCAATCGGCATAGTTCACGGTTCCAGGTTATAGGTTTGTTTTGCCAGGCGATACGCCAGGTCAACGATCATTTCGCTGGCATCGGCTTCGGTGATAATGTCCCGCACGACCAGCCCGGCCAGCCAGTTGGCGCTGGCGCGCCGCCACAGATCATGCCGCGCCGGAATGGATGGATAGGCGCGTGTGTCGTCGTTAAAACCGGCGGTATTGTACAGCCCCGCTGTTTCCATCACCGTATCAAAAAAGCGGTTCATCCCGTTCAGACTGTCGAAAAACCACCAGGGGGGGCCAAGCCGCAGGGTTGGGTATACACCGGCCAGCGGCGCCAGTTCCCGGCTGTAGGTGGTTTCGTCCAGCGTAAACAGCACCATCGTCAGCCGGTCGTGGTCGCCAAAGCGGTCGAGCAGGGGTTTCAGATTGCGCGTAAATTCCCCCCGAATAGGAATATCCGCCCCCTTGTCGCGCCCAAACCGCGCGAAGATATGCGGATTATGATCGCGGTAGCTGCCGATATGAAGCTGCATCACCAGTCCATCCTCGCTGCTCATGCGCGCCATCTCGATGAGCATATGGCCGGTGAAACGCCGGGCATCTTCGACGGTGGTTTCGCCTTTTAGCGCGCGCTGGAAGATCGTGTCGGCTTCACGGTCGTTCAGCGATTCGGTAAAGGCTGTCAGCGCGGCGTGGTCGGTGGCTTTCGCGCCCATTTCCCGGAAAACCGTCCGGCGCTGCTCCAGCGCGGTAATATAAGTGCGGTAATCGCTGATCGTAACGCCGGAAACACGGCTTAACTGCTCGATGTGTTCGTGCCAGCCGTCGGTATCCAGATTAACCACCGCGTCCGGGCGAAACGTCGGGATAACACGCCCACCCCAACCAGACTGCCGAATCGCCCGGTGATATTCCAGTGTATCGGTCGCGGCGTCGGTGGTCGCCAGCACTTCGATATTAAAGCGTTCAAACAGGCGGCGCGGCTGAAACTCCGGGTTTGCCAGCCGATCCACGATGGCATCATACAGCGCCGGCGCATTGGCGGAATTGATCGGCAGTTCGATGCCAAACACACCGCGCAGTTCATCCCGCAGCCAGATACCGGTCGGCGTGCCGCGAAACAGATACCAGTGATCGCAGACCGTCTGCCAGATTTTGCGGTGGTCGGTTTCGACCCAACCGCCATCCCGGCGCGGTACACCCAGGTTTTCCAACGGAATCCGCTGCGAGTACAGCATCCGAAAAATATAATGATCGGGAATAATCAGCAGATCAACCGGCGTGCCAAAACGATAATCAGGTGTGGCGAACAGGCGCGGATCAACATGCCCGTGCGGGCAGATCAGCGGGCTGTCCTTAACCTGGGCATACAGTTCACGCGCCAGAGCACGCTGTATCGGCTCCGGCGAAAAGTAACGGTCTACCATATCATTATCCCTGTCGCGGCAGTATCACCGCGAACCATTGGTCAGCGAAATGCCGCTGCCTTTTTCCGGCAGCGGAAACAGATCGTCAATCATCACCAGCCGCCCGGTTTGCATGGCCTCGTTGGCGGCAATACCCACGACGACCGACGCCGCGCCATCCATGTGCGAGGCCGCGCGGTTGAACGGGTCAGGCGGCGGCGTGGGCGAAAATAT
>JARKOK010000365.1 GCA_029975765.1 Aggregatilineales bacterium | reverse complement strand
CCGGCGGTATTGGCGATAATCATCGTGAATGTGAGCAGCAGCAGATCGCGGGGCATCTGACGCGCGGACATACCACCCCCCTTGGCGGCAAACCACAATTACATTCCGTGTAAATTATAAACGGAAAATATTCAGAGGGGGTAACTACCGCTTCCGCGCAATGCCGATCTGGTTTACGCCCAGCGCCAGCGGCGTGAACGTCGTGCGGGTGATCACCTGCGCCAGCGCCGGCAGGCCAAACATCCCGAACTGAATAGTTCGGGGCAGCAGCGGCAGATATGGCACATCCCACAGGCCGTCGCCAAAATGTTTCAACATCGTAAAGCCAGCGGCTTCGCACCACGCACGCCACTGCGGCGGTGGGTGGACGTTGATATGGGTCTTATCCTTGCCAATGGCGTCGCTGTCGCGGTCTTTGAAGCGGCGCAGCGCATAATCCGGGTGCGGCGTGGCAAACAGCCACAGCCCGCCCGGCTGCAAGATACGGCTCACCTCGTGGATGGTTTTGGCCGGGTCGGGCAGATGCTCGACCAGATGCAGCGCCACCACGACGCTGAACGTCTCGTTCTCGAAGGCGCTCAGGTCATCGGCGCTCATCTGGTAAGCGGTAGCTTTCGGCGCGTTGCGCCGCGTCTGCTCGATGCTGTAATCAATCAGATCAATGCCGACACATTGAAAATCGTCCTGAAGCAGCCCCAGCAGATGCCCCAGGCCACAGCCCATTTCCAGCAGCCGACCGCCCCGCCCCGGCGCATAACGCCGTACCAGCGCCGCATAATAACGCCGGGCAAACCAGTACATACTGAACCTGCCCAGCCCCCGGTCGGCATAGTTCCACTTCTCAAAGTATTCCCGCGTGTAATGTTCGGCGGGTACATCCGGCGGCTGGCTCATGTCACTTCCAGAGGTTTAATCGGATCCACCGTCAGATCGTACAAATCAAAGGTCATATCCGGCAGATGCAAAATGCCGTAGGTGTGTGACGTGATCCGCATACTGTTAAATGTATACAGCGACCCCGGATTAATCACACAGCCGTTCGCCACACGAATATACATCGGCACATGGGTGTGGCCGACGATAAGCACGTCCGCCTCCAGCGAGCCGAGCATCATGTTCAGCAGTGTGTTGGAAACGTGATCGCGGTACAGTCCCCAGATGTTGTTACCGGGTTTCCCGTGACACATAAACACGTTGCAGCCCACCATCTGCCCCTGCCAGTTAATCGGCAGGTCTTCCAGAAAATCGGCGTTTTCCGGCGACAGGCCGTAGTTCCATTCATCATGGTTGCCTTTAACGGTCGGAATCCGCCGCTCCCGTATCAGGCTCACCACCCGATCCTGTTCCGGCCCGCGCCCGATCAAATCCCCGGCACAGAGAATCTGATCAACCTGATGGAAATTGTCGAGACGTTCCAAAGCGGTTGTTAACGCGGCATAGTCCCCATGAATGTCCGCGATGATCCCAAGTTTCATCCCTCAACCCTAAATCAGACAGAATATGCGTCCTATTATAGTCCAAAACTGCCGGGATACAGCGCCGGAATAGGACCTCAGCAGGAGATTAAGGCATTAAGACTTGGTGAGAAGCCGGTGATGCGTTTTGTACCAGTCCCAGGTGCGCGCCAGCCCTTCTTCAATCTGAACCGTCGGTCGAAAATCCAGCAGTTCGCGGGCGCGGGTATTGTCACAGTACGTCACACGCGGCTCGCTCAAGGGGGCGGGCGCGGCTTGAGTGATCGCCGGTTTGCCGATCAGCCGCTCATAAATCCGAATAAACTCGGTCAGCGCGATAGGCGCGCCGCAGCCCAGATTAATCACCCGATACCCCGTCGGGCGCTCCAGGGCCGCCGCTATGCCGGCCACAATGTCGTCCACATACGTCCAGTCACGCTGGAGGCTGCCACCGTCATAAACGGTGATCACCTGATTATTCAGAATCGCCTCGATGGCCTTCAGCGGCATCATATCCGGTCGTCCAAAGGGGCCGTAGACATTAAAGAACCGCAGCACCGTAACATTTAAGCCAAATAACTGGTGGTAGCTGTAGCCGAATAATTCCGCCGCGCGTTTGCTGGCCGGGTATGGCGCCAGCGGGAAATCCGGCGCATCATCCTCCGAAAACGGAATACGGGTTGCCTGACCATAGACTGATGAGGTTGAAGCCTGGATGAACACGCTGACCGCATGTTGGCGGGCACTATCCAGCAGATTAACGCTGCCGGTGGTATTCACATCGGCATACAGCGGCCCATCTGCCACCGAGTTCCGCACCCCGGCCAGCCCGGCCAGATGCGCGACACGGGTCACGTTATAGTCGGCAAACAGGCGCTGCACCAGAGCGCGGTCGCGCACGTCCCCTTCGATGACGACCGGCTGGCTGCCCAGCGCGGCGATATTGGCATGTTTCACCGCAGGGTCGTAGTAACTATCGAAGTTATCAAGAATCACGACGGATTGACCTGATCGCAGGAGATGAGCGACCAGACGACTGCCAATGAAACCAGCTCCACCTGTCACAAGCGTTGTCATAAGCCGTTTAACCCCGGATGAAAGGTAACGCATCCAGTGTAGCACCAGTTCGCCGGTCGAACTACTCATTTCCGGTTAACCGATCTTCAGGATGCAATTCAGGGCTGGATATGCTATTATCGCCAGCAAGATCAGCCACCTTTGAAACGTACTATGACGCACATCCTGCTCATTCGACATGCGGTTAACGATTTTGTAAAGACGGGCAAACTGGCCGGGTGGACGCCGGGCGTTCATCTGAATGATGAAGGCAAAGCCCAGGCGGAGGCGCTGGGCAAACGGCTGGCGACCGCGCCCATCAATCATCTGTATTCCAGCCCGCTCGAACGCACGATGGAAACGGCGGAAGCCATCCAACAGCATCACCCCCATCTGACGATCAAACATCACGATGGCATCGGTGAGGTGCGTTACGGGGATTGGGAAGGCCTGGCGATCAGCGATCTGGCGCGCCGGAAAATGTGGCAGGTCGTGCAGGAATATCCCTCCCGCGCCTACTTCCCTAATGGTGAAACGATGCGCGGCGTGCAGGAACGGGCGGTCAACGCGATTGAAACCCTGGTGGCGGCACACCCGCGCGATATGGTAGCCGTGGTGTCTCATGCCGATCTGATTAAGATGGTACTGGCGCACTATCTGGGAATGCATCTGGATGTGTTCCAGCGCATTGTCGTGTCGCCGGCTTCAATCAGCACGCTCATGCTGGGGTATGGCCGCCCTTACGTGGTAACGATCAACGATATGAGCCATGTGTTACAATTGGAACACGAACGAAAACAGGCCAAATCAATCGATCAAACGGTTTAATTACATGAAGCTTATAGACTGGTAGCAAAGGCGAGCCATGCCAGGGCAACAGATTGAGTTAAATCCCGTAGACTTCATTACCGTCGGCACAATCGGGCCGAAGGGGCAGCGCATTTTCCATTTACAGGGCGGGCAGGGCAGACAACTGGTATCGCTCATCATCGAAAAAGAACAGGCCTGGGCGCTCAGCGAAGCCATCCGGGAACTGCTCGACGACCTGGACAAACGCTATCCCGCTCCCGGTGTGCCGGTGGAATCGGGCGGTATTGATATGGATTTGCGCGAACCGATTGAACCCGTTTTCCGGGTGGCGCAGATGGGCCTGGGGTATGACGAAGACCAGGACATGATTATCCTCGTCGCGCAGGAAGCGGTCGTCGTGGATGAAGAAACCGACCCCAGCCTGATCGAACCCGGCGTCGTGCGGATGTGGTGCAACCGGGATCAGATGCGGCTGCTGAGCAACCACGCGCTCGAAGTGGTTAAATCCGGGCGCGCCGACCCCAAACAAAATGGACGGCTGATTTACTACTGGACATGAGCGAGAACGACAACGCCTCCAACTCGACACCGGTCACCATGGAACAGGTGGTAGAAACTCTGAATCAGGGCACGATTCAGGCCGAACACGGCATTATGCGCTACAGTTCCAACTACACCTTCCTGGTGTCCGTAACGCATAACGATCTGGCGCTGATGGCCGTTTACAAGCCGCAGCGCGGTGAGCGTCCCCTGTGGGATTTCCCGGATGGGACACTGTGTTACCGCGAAGTCGCGGCCTTCCTCACATCGCAGGAACTCGGCTGGCAGATTGTGCCGCCTACCGTGCTGCGCGAAGGGCCGCGCGGCCTGGGATCAGTCCAGTTTTACATCGAACACGACCCGGAACAAAACTACTTTTCGTTTGATACCACCATACTGCCGCAGTTGATGGTGATGGCGGCCTTTGATTATCTGGTGAACAATGCCGACCGTAAAGGCGGCCACTGCCTGCTGGACAGTCAGGGGCATCTGTGGGGTATAGATCACGGTATCACCTTCCACAGCTCGCATAAACTGCGAACGGTCATCTGGGATTTTGCCGGACAGCCCGTGCCGGACAGCCTGCTGGCTGACGTGGATAAACTGTGCGGCGCGACCGACAACGCCGACAGCTCTTTCCGGCAGGCTTTACAAAAACTGCTGACGGAAGCAGAACTGCGCGCCTTCCAGACCCGTATCCGCACCCTGCTGCGCACGAAACGCTACCCGCAGCCCAGCAGCGGCCCGAATTACCCCTGGCCGCCGGTGTAGTTCACAGCCACAGTCGCCAAGTCAAGGACTGAGGACTGTAGACTTCTAAAGCGCCTGTTCCAGTATTTCGGCCAGTTCGTCCGCCGTCAGTGGGATCGGGTTGCCTTTCATGCTGCTGGCGCGGGCGGACTTATCCACGATCTCCGGGAAATGTTCGCGGCGCACGCCGTAATTCGACAGCGGCGGGATACCGAGCGACTGCCCCAACTCACGCGCCCAGGCCGCGCCATCGGCGGCGGTGGCATCGGCGCGTCCGGTGAGGATGCGTGCCACCTCGTCATACCGGCTCAGTGTGGGGCTGTCCGGCGCGCGCGTGCGTAAGGCGCGAAGGTTCATCTCCATTACATGCGGCAGCAGCGTGGCGCAGGCCACCCCATGCGGAATGGGATACATACCGCCAAGCGGGCCGGCGAAACCATGCACCGCGCCCAGTTTCGCGTTTGCCAGCGCCAGGCCGCCAAACAGGCTGACGAGTGCCATATCTTCACGCGCGGCAGCATCCTGCCCAAATTCATATGCCTGCCGCAGCGACCGCGCCGCCCGGCGCATCCCATCCAGACACAGCGGGTCGGTCATCGGGCTGGCAGCATTGGAAACGTAAGGTTCAAGACATTGAGTCAGCGCGTCCATGCCGGTGCTGGCGGTCACATTCGGCGGCAGGCTGTAGGTGAGTTCGGGATCAATCAAGGCTACTTTGGGAAGCATCGCCAGACTGCGCAGGCTGACTTTTACCTTGTGTTCCGTTGAAGCCAGCACCGCATTCCGCGTGACCTCCGCGCCGGTGCCGGCGGTCGTCGGGATAGCCAGGTACGGCAGCGGTGCGGCGGCCAGGGGTTTGCCCGCACCGATCACTTCCAGATAGTCAACCGGATCGCCGGGGTTGGTTGCCAGCGCGGCAATCGCCTTACCCGCGTCCAGCACGCTGCCCCCGCCGATACCGATTACCAGATTGCAGTCCGACTCCCGAAGCTGCGCCACACCCATTTTGACTCGCTCAACCGTCGGTTCTTCGAGAATCGGGAAGGCTTTATAGTCCACACCATGAGCCGTCAGCGCCTCGAACAGCGGCGCAGCCCGTTCCGGCATATCCGTCGTCACAACCAGCGCGCGCCTGCCCATCCCGGCGGCCAGCGCGCCGGCCTCTTTCAGCCGTCCCGCGCCAAAAATAATCTGCGTAGCGGTGGCAAAGTCAAACGGCATCACAGCGTTCTCCTTACTTTTGACCGGAATGGGGCGATTATAACACCTTCTCAGACCAATGCCTTCGTTTCAGGTGAAGTGGTGTTATAATAAAAAACGCACAACCGAAAGCAACCGAAAGAGAAAGCAAAACATGATGAGCCAAGCTGTACAGGATATGCGCGCCAAGATCGCCAAATTCGGCGCGATGCTTTATGACCGCCGCCTGACCGACGCCGCCGGTGGGAACATCAGCGCCTTTGTGGATGGTGTGGTCTGTCTGTCACCGCGTTTCAGCGGCAGCAAACGTCAGTGGCAGCTCAAGCCGGAAGATGTGCTGGTACTCGATCTGGACATGAATATCCTCGAAGGCACGGGGCAGATTTCCCGTGAGTCGAAAGCCCACTTCGGCCTGTACAAGGAATTTGGTCATATCGGAACCGGCGTCGTTCACGCGCACGCGCGCAATCTGCTGGTATTCGCCGCCACCTCGACGCCGATGCCGCCGGTGCTGGAAGCGACCCGCAAATTCGGCGTGACGCCGGTCATCGAATACGCCCCGGCACACAGCGGCAAGCTGGCGGAACGGATTATCGAGTCCGTTCGTGGGCGCGAGGAACGGATCAAGGTGCAGGCCGTCGGCACGATTGCACCCTGGCACGGCCTGTTTGTGATCGGCAAAGACCTCGACGCCGCCTTTGACGCGGTGGAACGCTTTGACAACAACGCCTACATCATCATGATGTCGCGCCTGCTGGTGGGCGCGGAGCAGGCCGAAGCCCAGCGCCGCCTGATGGATGAGACGATCAGTAATTACAAAGAAGACTGATGTATGATCCTGACCGTCACCGCCAATACGACGATTGACTACACGCTGTTTGTGCCGCAGTTCGAAATGAACCGCACGCATCGTGCCACCAGCACGACTTACGGCATGGGCGGCAAACCGACCGATGCCTCGCTGATTCTGGGTGAGATGGGTATCCCCAGCCTGGCGCTGGGGTTTGCTGCCGGGGCGGCGGGTGAACGCGCGAAAGCCATGCTGCACGCGCGCGGCGTAACGACCGACTTTACGCCGGTAGACGGCGAAACACGCATCAACGTCATCATCATTTCGGAAAACGATCACGGCCACGCCACTATTACCACCTCGTCGCTGGATGTCACCGCCGCTCACATCGCGGCGCTGCGGGAGAAATTTCTGGCGGCGCTGCCACAGGCCGATTGTCTGGTGATCGGCGGCACGCTGCCCAAAGCGGTGCCGCCCACCTTCTACGTCGAGTTCATCACACTGGCGCGGGAACAGGGCGTACCGGTCATCTTTGACGCGGACGAACCAAACCTGAGCGTCGGCCTGACGGCACGACCGACGTACATCAAACCCAACCGGGATGAACTGGCACGGCTGACCGGCCAGCCGGTGAACACCCTTGAAGAGGCATACCGCGCCGGGCGCGCAATCTACGAACAGTACGGCACCTGTCCGATCATTACGCTGGGCGGCGATGGCGGGCTGGCGGTGCTGCCCGACCGGGCATACCGGATTCCGCCGATTCCGGTGAACGTGGCAAGTCCGGCGGGCGCGGGTGACGCGGTGCTGGCTGGACTGGCGGCCTCGTTTGGCCGCAAACAGCCGATTGAGGAAGGGCTGCGGTTGGGCTTCGCAGCGGCCACAGCCGTCTGTCTGATGCCCGGCACCGCCGACTGCCGCCGGGAAGATGTGGAACGGTTTCTGCCGCAGGTGGAACTCATTCCGTATCCAGGATAAGATTCAACGCAAAGTCGCAGTGGAGCAAAGACGCAATGCAGTTCATTGATAATTACTCTTTGCGCCTTTGCCTCTTGGCGTCTTTGCGTTACGTTTTTTCTTTTTGAGCTATCGAGGAATTGATATGCCGATTGAGGCCGTGATCTTTGACATGGATGGCGTGCTGGTGGACAGCGAAAAATACTGGTTGCTGTCGCGCCAGGAATTCGCCCGCGATCTGGGCAAGGAGTGGTCACACGCTGACCAGCCATTGGTGATGGGCGTCAACACGATTGAGTGGGCGCGGGTGATGCGCGAACGGTTGTGCCCGGACTGGACAGTGGAAGCGGTGATGGAGGATGTCATCGCCCGCGTGATCGCGCATTACGACCAACAACTGCCGCTGCGCCCCGGCGCAGTCGAAGCAGTACATCAGGCGGCGAGCGCGTTTAAAGTGGCGCTGGCATCCGGGTCACCGAGTCGCATTATTAACCATGTGCTGAAGCTGACCGGACTCGATCAGGTGTTTGAAACGGTTGTTTATGGCGATGACATGGCGAACGGCAAGCCGTCACCGGACATTTACCTTGAAACGCTGCGCCGGCTGAACGTCCTGCCGGAACACGCCGTCGGCATCGAAGACTCCGGCAACGGCGTGCGGTCGCTGTACAACGCCGGCATGTGGATCATCGCCGCGCCGAGTCCGGGCTTCCCGCTGTCGCCGGAAGTGGCCGCGCTGGCACACCGGCAGATCGCCTCGCTGGAAGAATTTTCAGTCGAAATGGTACAAAACATAACACAGCGACTCTAAGACCGCGAGGCACAGAGGGAAGATTGATCTCTGTGCCTCTGCTGCGCCTTTTTGTTTTACTGGGCTATCTTTACCATACGCCGGGCAGCAAACGATAGCGTGTCTGCTGCGTGTATTCCTTATAACCCGGCAACTCAGCTTGCAGGGTACGGTCTTCCAGTGCGGTTCGAATCACTATAGCGATAACCACCAGACCGCTCACAAGCAGCGCCCACAGAGAGCCAAGCACAATCGGTATCGCCACGTCGCCCAATATTCCGCCAACATAACCTGGATGACGCACGAGACGATACGGCCCGCCGGTTTCTACGGTATGTCCCCGATCCGTTTGAATACGAACGGTGCCAGAGAAGAAACGATTGGACACCATCGCCCAGGTACCCAGCGCATAGCCCAGCACCATTAACCCCAGCGCGGCAATTTGAAGCCACAGCACGATCTCTGGCGACCAGCCAAAACGTTTATCCAGCCCTGCTACGAGCAGCATTAATAACGGTCCGTAAATGGCAACCAGGGGAACAATGACCCGGTCCCACGGTTTTACATTGGCTTTGTCAAGCGATTGAGCGCGCTCCTTGAGCAATTCCGGGTTTGTACGCCAGACCAGTACTCGGCTTAATACGCTTAAGAGACTTGAGACGACAACCAGCACCCACGCCATTGTCCAATCCAGGCGTCCTGAAGCACCAAATAGGATAATGGCCGGGAAGGCAAATACCACCAGCATACGAATCAGCAGCACAGAGGGACGGATACCGAAAACCCCTTCGATTCCACGACTCATCCTGAGATCAGAATTCTTGTAAGTGGAATGACTGTTCATCATCATTCTCCTACTGGCAGGCATTAACCGCCTGCCGTTAGAGCGAAAATTATCCGATTGAGCATAATGTCAATCTATCCTAACTGTAGGCGTAGACGAGGAAGACTGCCCCCTAATTCTGAGGGGTAAATATCAGGAGGAGTTACCGAATGAAAATGTTTGGAGGAGTAAGCGGCATCTTATAGGGCGCACAGTGGTGCGCCCCGACTGTATATCTTGGCCTTTTTGCGTTCTGTGCGAAGCCTCCCACTTGCGGGATTGCCTTGAATCGCCTACCCAATTGCGCCGCCGGTGGTGGTGGCGAGGCCGCGTTTTTCCGCCACCTGCCGCGCATAGCCGTCGGCGTGGTAGGCGGCCAGCGGGTCAACCGGCACGCCCTTTTCCGACCGCACCTGCATCAGCAGTGGACGCACATCCGTCTCAAACGCGTCCACCAGCACGCGGTGCGCGCCCAGCACGTCCCCGGCCATCTGGCGTTCGCGCAGCGTCTGGCGGTCAACGATCAACGCTTTGGCGTAGGCCGTCTGACAGTTCAGCACGCTGACCAGCATCGCTTCCAGCTTCGGTTCGATGTTGTGGCTCTGGTCAATCATGTAAGCCACGTTTTTCGCGCCTTCACCTGCCGCCACCAGTTCGTTGTAAATCTCGAACAGTTCAAACGGGTTGTTTGTGCCCACAATCAGATCGTCATCGGCATAACGCCGCGCGTTGAAGTGGAAGCCGCCCAAGCGCCCTTCATCCAGCAGGAAGGCGACGATGTGCGCGATATTCGTGCCCTGCGCGTGGTGGCCGGTATCCACCAGCACCTGCGCCTGGTCGCCCAGCTTGAGCGCGGTGGCATAGGACATGCCCCAGTCGGCCAGATCAGTATGGTAAAACGCCGGTTCAAAGAACTTGTATTCGATCAGCATCCGCGACCCGGCGGGCAGGTTCGCGTACACCTGCCGCAGCGCGTCTTCCATGCGGTGTTTGCGCTCGCTGATGCTGTCCTGTCCGGCGTAGTTCGTCCCGTCCGCAAACCACAGACTGAGCAGACCGCTGTCTACCTTCGCCATAATCTCGCAGCACTCGACCATGTGGGCAATCGCTTCCTCGCGCACGCTGGCCGAGGGATGCGTGATGCTGCCCAGTTTGTACTGGTCATCCTGGAACAGGTTGGGGTTCACCGCGCCGACCTGAATCCCATGTTCGGCGGCGTACTGTTTCATGGCGTTGTAGTCGTCCACCTTATCCCAGGGGATGTGAATGGCAATCGAGGGAGCAATGCCGGACAGCTTATGAATATAGCCCGCATCCTCGATTCGATCCCAGATATTACGCGCGGCCCCCGGCCAGGCGAACACCTTGAAGCGCGTGCCGCTGTTCCCGTAGCCCCAGGACGGGGTTTCGATGTGCTGGCGCTTCAACTGCTCCTTGACGGCGTTGACATCAACGTTCTGTTGTGACAGGCGCTCGGCCAGACGGTCATAATCGGCTTTAAAATCCATTGTCTGGTTTTCCTTTGCTGAAAAATCGGTACAATAGAGCATATTAAGGTTTCATTTTCCTTCAGTTTATGTCTGAGCGAAAGTTGTGTCAAGT
>JARKOK010000363.1 GCA_029975765.1 Aggregatilineales bacterium | reverse complement strand
TGCCGTCGGTACGTCAGTGGGCAGCGGCGTTTCCGTCGCGGTTGCCGTCGGTACGTCAGTGGGCCGCGGCGTAAAGGTTGGCGTTTCGGTCAGCGTCGGGGGTTCGGTTGGGGTCTCCGTCGCGGTCGGTACGTCGGTCGGCAGCGGCGTTTCCGTCGTGGTTGCCGCCGGTACGTCAGTGGGCGGCGGCGTAAAGGTGGGCGTTTCGGTCAGCGTTGGGATTTCGGTTGGGGTCTCCGTCGCGGTTGGTACGTCGGTCGGCAGCGGTGTTTCCGTCGCAGTCGCGGTCGGTACGTCAGTGGGCAGCGGTGTTTCCGTCGCGGTCGCCGTTGGTGTCTGGGTGGGTACGGCGGTGGGCGGCGCGGCAACGGTGATCGTTATCTGGGCGCTGCTCTGCCCGCCGGGGCCGCTGACAATCAGCGTGACGGGGTACACGCCGGGAAGTGTATATACATGGGTGGGATGAGTTTCATTGCTCAGGCTGCCATCACCAAAATTCCACAGCACACTGGTCAGTTGGCCGGTGGATTGATTGGTGAACTGCACGGTGAGCGGCGCGATGCCTTGCAGCGTATTGGTAATAAAGATTGCCACCGGCGCCGGAATGGCGGGGTTTTCCACCGTGATGCGGCGTGAGACAGTGGAAGCGCCGCCCGGCCCGCTGACGGTAAGCAGCACATTATACGAGCCAATCGCGCTGAAGGTATGCCCCGGGCTGCGCTCGCGGCTGGATGTGCCGTCGCCGAAGTCCCAGTAATACCCGGTAATCACCCCCGTAGACTGGTCAGTGAACTGGACGGTCAGCGGCGCGGTGCCAACGGTTTTGTCCTGCAGGAAAGCGGCGACGGGCGGATTAGCGCCCCGAACGCTGATCTGCTGCGATACATTCGATGACCCACCCGGCCCGCTCACTGCCAGCGTGACCGTATACACGCCGGGGGCGGTAAACGTATGGCTGGGGTTGGTTTCGGAACTGGTCGTGCCATCACCAAAAACCCAACTGATGTTCGTGATCGGGCCGCTGGAATGGTTGGCGAATTGTACGGTGAGCGGCGCGGTACCCGCCGTAACGCTGCTGGTGAACGCCGCAATTGGACGCGGCGCGGTCGGTGGTGTAGCCGAAGGCGCGGGTACAGGCACCTGATTCTGCACACGCACGTTGTTGACAACGGTCGTCAGACTGGTGCCATCGCGCAGCGCCACGCGCAGACGAATCTGGTACAGACCATCCTGCACGGCGGAAGTATGCCAGATGCCAAGCGAGCCGTTCAGGACTGGCGTTTGCACCGGGCTGGTGATCGCCAACCACTGGCCGCCGGGATTCGGGTCGGGGCCAAACTCCAGTTGATAGTACAGGAATAACGGGTGCAGCGCCGATCCCAGAATTTGTACGTTGCCAGCCACTACGTTACCCGGCACAGGCGAAAGGATGACGATGCTTACCGGCACTACCGTTCCGGTTGGTGGTATGGGTGTCGGAAAAACGGCGGCGCTGGTCGGTAAGAGGACCACCGGCGGGACAGTTTGAGTCGGCGGGAGCGGCGTGGGGAACACCACTGTTGCGGCTGCTGTGCTGATGGTTGCGAGCGGGATAGCGGTTGGCAGCGCGCCCTGGGGCTGCGGCGTAAGCGAACTGGTGGGCGTGGCCGACGGTGTAACCGTTGGTTCGGGCTGCCCGGTCAGGTTGCAGGCCGCTGCGATGAGCAGAATGGCGGCCAGAAGCAAGGTTCTCAGAGGCAGTCTTTTTATCATGATTTATTTCCATGCCTGATGGTTCATAATATTTAATTGTAGAACAGCCGCGTCGGATTGTTGTTAGATCGGTGGGGAACCGGTGGGGAGACGGGGCACAGTGATGCTGTGCCCCGGTAAGAACGATTAATCCTGGCGGAAGGTTTGCAGCGTTTCCAGATAATAATCTGGCATCCCAATGTCATACCGTTTGCCGTCCACCATCAGCCCCATAAAGCCGTCCTCACGGCGCAGGCGGTCAAGCGCCGAGGTCAGTTGAAATTCCCCGCGTTCGCGCACGTTGTTCTGAATATGTTCTTCCAGGTAATCAAACACCTGCGGTTTGATGATGTACTGCCCAAACAACGTCAGGTACTCATCGTCCGGCAGCACCGGTACGCGCAGATTTTCGCGGGCATACGCCACCGTCGGCTTTTCGGCAAACTCGGTAATGTTCAGCAGGCGTTCCGGCTCAACCCATGCGCCGGTGACAGTACCGAAGGCAAATATCTGATCTTCCGGCGTGCGGCGCAGACCCACCACGCTGACACTGTGGCGGTTATAGGCTTCAACCAACTGGCGCACGCATGAGCGGTCGCTAGTAGACCGGTAAATGTGGTCGCCCAGCATCAGTAAAAACGGCTCGTTGCCAATCGCTTCACGGGCGCTGTAAACGGCGTGTCCCAGCCCTTCCTGCATGTTCTGGACGACGAATTTCACGCGGCTGCCCATGTCCAGCAGGCGGCGCGAGTAATCCTGAAAATGCGGCGGCAGTTTGTTGTAGTTCTCAATCGAGACCTGCTCGCTGAAGAAGGACTGGAAGGCAGGCAGGTCATGTTCCTGCACGATGATGACGACCTCGTCCAGTCCGGCTTCCAGCGCCTCTTCCACGATGATGAGGATGGCGGGTTTAGCGATGCCGTCGCGGTCAACCACCGGGAACAGCTCCTTCTTGGTGGCTTTAGTGGCCGGGAACAGCCGCGTGCCAAAACCAGCTGCCGGAATAACCGCCTTCCGCACCTTTGCCCCAGCAGAGATGGTCAGCTTTAAACCGGACAGGTTCAGGTCGCGTTCGATGATGTCAATCACCGCCTGCTGATCCTGCGGGCTGCGGGTGATGAACTGCGCCGTGCCGTCCCCCTGCGAACCGACGCCCTTGCCGCCCCAGATATGGGGTTTGAGCGGCTCATAGTTCAGCACATGATGCAGCACCGGCGCGGTCAGTTCTTCGGGGCAGGCGGGCATGGCATAGCGGTCAAAGTTGGCCTGCGCTTCCACCATCAGCGCGCCGACACGCTGCGCGTCACCGGCTTCCAGCGCCTCAATCGCTTCATGCACGATGCGTTTATTGATCGGGCCAAGCAGTTCCTGCACGCCGCGTTCAATGTCCGTTTCCGCGAAGGGGTAACTTTTGTTCAGCCGCGCCAGAATTTCCATCGTGTCTTTCTTGGCGTGTAAATCCACGATGACAAAATGCAGGTCGCCTTTTACGCGCACCTCATCGGTATCCAGCCGGTCACCGTCGAAGGTCATCAGCACCGGGCGTTCGCCGAAGGCGCAGCCCTGATCCATGCGCCCACAGCGCGAGGGTGTGAGGATTTCGCCCCGGTAGGCCATTTCCATTTCACCGCGTACAGTCATTTTGAGATCGTAGACGCGGTTGAAAGCGCGCGCCGTGAGCACGCAGATCGCGGCGCTGGACGACAGACCTTTCTTCACGGGCATATCGGTTTTATAGTTATTGATGACCAGCCCGCGCACATGGTAATGGGTGTGGACTTCGTAGGCCACACCGGCGATATAACTCCAGAAGCTGCCCGCCTGCGCCTCACGCTTGAGGGCTTCGGGTTCCATCGGGATTTCATACGGGCCGCGCACCGTACCATCCGGGGCAGCGGAGGTCAGCACCAGCGCGTTTGGATGCGGCTGTACGTCCGCGTAAATTCCCTGGTTAGTGCCGGTGATGAGGGCGTAACCTTTTTCAATTTCGGTATTGATGCGCCGGTGGCCGCCGGCCCAGTCAGAGTGCTCGCCAAACAGGCAGATACGTCCGGGTACGAATATCTTCAAGGAAGTGCGCTCCTACCGTTTATTCAAAATCAAGGAGAATGTGTACACTCTATTGTACCGTCTTTGCGGATAACCTTGCAGGGAGGTTTTTTGCCTCCAGTATTTATTCATCGTAATTTTAGAGACATGGCCTATACTAAACATGGGAACACGCAACCGGTTCATGCGAAAGGCCGACATGGCAATGGAATGGTTTTTTAAACCGGCGGTGCTGGTGATGAGCCGGCTCAAATATCCACAGAAGTTTGCACTCGTCGGGCTGCTGCTGCTGCTGCCGCTCATTGTGGTGATGAGCCAGTTTATCGTGCAGATCAACAGTGATATTGATTTTGCCAGCCGCGAGCAGCTTGGCCTGCTGTACAACGATCCACTGGTACATTTTTTGCAGAAAGTCCAGCAGCACGCCGCCCTCAGCAGCGCCTATTTAAGCGGTGCGCGAGCCTTTGAGGAACGGCTGACCAACAAGCAGGCGGACATCGAAATCAGCATCACCGAGGTAGATGCGCTGGATGAGATATATGGTGAGCTGTTAGGTGTGAGCAGCCAGTGGGCGGCGGTCAAGGACGAATGGGCGCGGTTGAAAGAAAATCTCCTGACGCAGCGCCCGGCTCAGAATTTTGAGGCTCACAACCGCCTTACGCAGCATGTTCTGAGTTTAATCACGATGGTGGGTAATTCCTCGAATCTGATTCTCGATCCGCGGATTGACAGCTATTATCTGATGGATACGGTGATCACCAAGCTGCCGATGATTACCGAATACCTCAGCCAGATTCGAACTTACGGGATGCGGGCAACCGTGACCGGCATCCTGACGCGGGAAGATGCGACACGGCTCACAATTCTGGCGGGGCTGGTACGTTCGACGATTCACACGAATCTGAACGGTCTGGGTTATTCGTTTGAGGCGGAAGCCAGTCTCCGTCCCCGCTTGCAGCGCGCGCTGGATGAAAATTTGTTTGCTGCCGATGAATTTCTGGCAGTCCTGGAAAACGAGATTTTAAGCAAGGGGGTGGAAAGCACGACCCTGGTGGGTGCGGTAACACTCAGTCCGAATAATTTCTATACGACTGCCACGCAGAACATTGATAAAAACTACGCTTTTCATGATGAGGTCTGGCCGGCTCTCAGCGACCTGCTGCAAGAGCGGATTGACCGTTTCATTGAACGGCGCACGCTGGTGATCGTGGTGGCGCTGATCGCCCTGAGCGCGACGGCGTATCTGTTTGCCGGATTCTATATGGCCGTGATCAGGACGATTGCCAGCCTTGACCGCGCTTCCCATCGTATGGTGAAAGGGGACATGAGCGGCCTGCTGGAGATTGAAAGCCGGGATGAGCTGTCCCAGATTGCGATTGCGTTTAATAACATCGCCACCGAGCTGATGGCGGCCCGCGACCAGGCGATTGAAGCCAACCGCGCCAAAAGCACCTTCCTGGCGAACATGAGTCACGAACTGCGCACCCCACTGAATGCAATCATCGGTTACAGCGAACTGATTGAGGAAGAACTGAGCGAACGCGATGACGACGAATTCATTCCTGATCTGAAGAAAATCCAGACGGCGGCCACGCATCTGCTGTCGCTCATCAATGACATTCTCGACCTGTCAAAGATTGAAGCCGGGAAGATGGATTTGTTCCTGGAAACGATTGATGTGTCGTCGCTGATGGATGGCGTGGTGACAACTGTCATGCCGCTGGTGGAGAAAAACAACAACGAATTGGAGGTTCGCAGCGGGGATGGCCTGGGACGGATGCACACGGATCTGACCAAAGTCCGGCAGACGCTGCTGAACCTGTTGAGTAATGCCAGCAAATTCACCGAGAAGGGTCGGATCACACTCAGCGTGCGCCGTGAGTCTGTCAATGGGGTGGATTGGCTGGAGTTCACCGTCAGCGATACCGGCATCGGCATGTCTGAGGAACAGGTGGTGCGGTTGTTCAAGGACTTTACACAGGCCGACTCCTCTACCACCCGTAAATATGGTGGCACCGGTCTGGGGCTGGCGATCAGCCGTCGTTTCTGCCAGATGATGGGTGGCGACATCAGCGTGACCAGCGAAGTAGGCAAGGGTTCGACTTTTACCGTGCGGCTGCCGGCCACTGTGATGAAGCCGAGCGAGACGCCGGAAGAAGTACATACGCAGGTGGAAATCAAAGCGCCGCTGGCTGCGTTAGGGGCCAGCACCGTGCTGGTCATTGATGATGATGCCTCGGTGCGCGAACTGGTGTCCCGCTTCCTGACGAAAGAGGGCTTCAACGTGCGCGTGGCGGTCAACGGGCAGGAAGGTCTGCGGATTGCGCGCGAGTTCAAGCCGGATGTGATTACGCTGGATGTGATGATGCCGGGTATGGATGGTTGGGCGGTGCTGACCAGCCTGAAAGGCGACCCGGACCTGATGCATATCCCGGTGGTGATGATGACCATCGTCAGCGACAAAAACCTGGGTTATGCGCTGGGCGCATCGGATTACCTGACCAAGCCGATTGACCGCGACCGACTGGTGAGCATCCTCCGTAAGTATGAATGCAAGCGGCCAATCTGCAATATCCTGGTGGTCGAGGACGACACACAGACGCGCGAAATTCTGGTGCGAACGCTGGAAAAAGAAGGCTGGCACGCCCGCGAAGCCGAGGATGGCCTGGTGGCGCTGGATAAGGTGAAACAGGAGATGCCCGAACTCATCCTGCTTGACCTGATGATGCCGCGTATGGATGGCTTCGAGTTTCTGGCGGAACTACGCCAGTTAGAAGGCGGGCGCACGATTCCGGTGATCGTCGTCACGGCGATGGATTTGACGCCGGAAGACCGCCTGAAACTCAACGGGCAGGTCAAACAGATTCTGCAAAAGGGCGCGTTCCGGCAGGATCAACTGCTGGCGGAAGTGCGGAAGCTGGTGCAGGAACTGCTGCAATTACATCTGCCCAACCGCACCGGAGCGAAGGAATAGTTTTCGACTGCCAGTTATCAGTCTTTGGTAAGGGTTAATGAGGGCAGACCCATGCAAAAAATGACGGGCGAAGAATACCGCCAGTTCATGCTGGCGGGCACCCGCACCGGTAAGCTGGCGACGGTGCGCGCCGATGGCCGCCCGCATGTGGTGCCGGTGTGGTTCGTGATGGATGGTGACGTGATTGTGTTCACGACCTGGCACACGACCGTCAAAGCCGCCAACATCCGGCGCGACCCGCGTGTGACGCTGTGCGTGGATGATGAGACTCCACCCTATGCCTTTGTGATGGTCGAAGGCACGGCGGCCTTTGCTGACATTACACTTGATGAGCTGGCACAGTGGGCGATGCGCATCGGCGGGCGTTACATGGGCGCGGAGCAGGCGGAAGCCTTTGGCCGGCGCAACGGCGTTGAGGGCGAACTGCTGGTGCGCCTGACGCCGACGAAGATTACAGCAATTAAGGGCATGTCGGATTAACCGTTAGGGCGCGGCGCGCTGTCCTCTGACCATGTTATAATCCCCCATATGGCGAAGCTTATTCTCTCCAAACGCAGCCGTGACCTCGCCCCGGCGGGCGAGTTAACCTTCAATTTCCTGCTGGCGCTGCCAGGACGTGCCAGCAGTGTGCATACGCAGCGGGCCTATTTCCGGTGGGTAGACCAGTATCTTTGCGATGTGGCCGGGTTGAAACCGACCAGCGGTGACGGGCGCATCCACCGGATGCAATCGCTGCCGGTGCGAACGCTGCAAGCCAGCCTCAGCGCGCCGCAGTTCCGCGCGTGGCTGGGACAGTTGGTACAGTCGGAACATGGCAAGCAGGGTGTTGGGCAGGCACGGGCGGCAATCGTGACGCTGGCGAATCTGCTGGCGGAAGCCGGGCTGCTGGATGATTATACCAGCGCGGGTATGGCGAACGTGCGCCCGCCGAAAGCTGAGGAAGGCCAGCGCCCCGGACGATGGCTGTCGCCAGAACAGATCAGGCTGCTGATCGCCGCCGCGCAGCAGATTGCCACGTCTGAGAATCAGGCGCTGCGAAATCATGTCGTGCTGTCAATTCTGTGTACGATGGCGCTGCGCCGCGAGGAACTGGCCGCCGCGCGCTGGGGCGATCTGTCGCTGCAAAATGACCGCGTGGTGCTGCGCGTGCATGGTAAGGGGCGAAAAACGGCGATGATTGACGTGCCGCGTCCGGTGCTGGGGTTGATTCACCGCTGGCGCGCGGCTATCTCCCGCGACCAGCCCGCGCCGGCAAAGGAGTCGCCGCTGGTACGGCGCATCTGGAAGGGTGGGCGCATCAGCCGCCGGGGACTGACTGCCGATGGCATCTGGTGGATTATCGGTGACGCGGCGCAGGTGGCGGATTTAGGCCACGTCGCGCCGCACGACCTCCGCCGGTCAGTCGCCGGGGCGCTGCACGAAGCCGGCACGCCGATTGAGAAGATCAGCCAACTGCTGCGCCATTCCAACGTGGCCGTGACTGAACGCTACCTCAGCCGCCTGCCGCAGCGCAACGAAGGCGCGATCCTTATGAGCGACATGCTGGGTCTGGACGACGACTGGAACGAATAACCTGCCCTCCGCAGAGGCCTCGATCTATTTGAGCCGTATTTAAGAACATCTGAACATTTTCTGAACTTCTGTTGAGTATCGTCTGGGCGGTTCGGCAGCAGGTGAGGTTACAGCGCCGGACAGTTAACCCTGCGTAGATTCACGGGTTTATTGAACCCAGGAGAAGTCATGAACAGAGGCGGAATGCTGCGGCGGCTGGTGAGTATCGGTGTGTTAGCTACACTGGTCGCCTGCGGTGGTGGTGTCGAGGCGGGAGTAGCCAATCCGGCGGCGGTGGTCGGGAATGAGCCGGTCGTATTAATCGAAGATCACGCTGACCCCGAAGATTACCTGTGGGACAGCGCCGACATCACTTCGATTGGTCTGAATGGTGACACCATCACGGTTGATGGCAGCGGCGCGGTGTCGAATGGCAGCACCGTAACCATTGGCGCTGCGGGCACTTATAGTCTGAGCGGCAGCCTGACAGATGGGCAGATTATCGTCAATACCGAAGACAAGGCTATAGTCCGGCTCATCCTGAATGGGGCGCAGATCAGCAGTTCAACCAGCGCCCCGCTGTATATTGCCAGGGCCGACGAAACGGTGATTGTCCTCGCGGAGAATACCAGCAGTATGGTATCGGACGGAACAGCCTATAGCTTTCCTTCGGCTGATGAGGACGAACCCAATGCCGCCATTTTCAGCAAGGGCGATCTGACGATTGCGGGCAGCGGCACGCTGACGGTGGCCGGCCACTATAACGATGCCATTGCCAGCAAGGACGGTCTGGTAATTGCCGGCGGGACGATCACGGTTACGGCGGTGGATGACGGCATCCGGGGTAGGGATTATCTGGTGGTTAAAGGTGGAAATATCACCGTGACAGCTCAGGGTGACGGCCTGAAAGCCGATAATGCTGAGGACGTAACCAGGGGATATATCTCGGTCGAAAGCGGCACGCTCCAGGTGACCGCCGGCGGTGATGCGCTCCAGGCTGAATCCAGCGTCGTTATCACCGGCGGCGATTTCACGCTGGTTTCGGGTGGGGGGAGCGGCGCACGGCTGGCGGAAACCGCGTCGGCTAAAGGCATTAAAGCGGCTGGCAGTATCCAGATTGACGGTGGAACATTTACGATTGACGCGGCAGACGATGCGATTAACTCGGATGGCAGCCTGGTTGTCAATGGTGGTGTGTTTACCATTATGACCGGCGACGACGGAATGCACGCCAACGCCACGCTGGACATCAACGGCGGAGAGATTAACATCATTCGATCCTATGAGGGGATTGAAAGCGCCGTTATCACGATCAATGCCGGTAACATCCAGATTGTTTCCAGCGATGACGGCCTGAATGTGGCCGGTGGGAATGATGGTTCCGGTATGATGCCGGGGCGCGGCGGCGCGGGTATGCGGCGCGGGCAGGATATGTTTGCCGCGTTTGGCAGTTACTATCTGTACGTCAACGGCGGTTATACGGTAATCGAAGCTGATGGTGATGGTGTGGATGTCAACGGCACGATTGAGATGACGGGTGGGACGATCATCGTTAATGGCCCGACCGCGAACATGAACGGCGCGCTGGATTATGACGGTGGGTTCAGGATCAGCGGCGGTCTGCTGGTGGCGGTTGGCAGCGCCGGTATGGCGCAGTCACCGGATGAATCCTCAACGCAGAACTCAATATTGATCAATTTCAATTCAGCTCTGCCGGCGGGTACGCTGATACACTTTCAGTCGAGCGATGGGCAGACCTCTTATACCTTCGCGCCCACGAAGTCGTACCAGTCCGTCGCGCTGTCATCGCCGGAACTGGCGCGCGGCGCGACCTATGATGTTTACTACGGTGGCAGTTCCAGCGGCAGCGTGCAGGACGGCCTGTACCAGAATGGAACGTACACACCCGGCACGCTGTACACCAGTCTCACGCTGTCGGGTGTCGTGACGCGCCTCGGCGGCGGGCGCTTCCGCTAGTCGTCCAGCAGGATTCATGTAACGGGTTGTAGGGGAGCGCACACCGGCGCTCCCTTACTCAGTTCCCGGAGTCTCTCGCTTATATCCGTCGGCGCGGGTTAGGTTACCACGACAGCCGCCGAGTCTTCCTGGTGTTTGACCACCAGATACCAGCCCAGAAAAATGAGCAGCGTGGGCGCTTTGGCGTTTTCCAGTTCAGGATCGAGACTGATGTCCGCGCTCAGTTTGAAACTGTTCCGGGTATGAAAGCCGACCAGCGGCTCGCCGGCCTCGTTCGTCCACACCCATTTAGTGCCCCAGAAGTTGCCCTGCTTCCAGTGAAAGACACGACCATCGGGGTATTCCAGCCGCCCCGTACCTGACCAGTTGTAATGAAATACCGCCGGTTCGTCGCCGGTGATGGCCGAGCGAATTTCGACACGCCGGTTCCAGAAGCCCTTGCGGTCAAACGTCCAGCGGTTGCCGCTGGCCTCGACCTCGACCAGATCGCGCCACCACTTTGGCCGGTGGAGCGAGGCAATCACCATGCCGTCTTCGTCGCATAGTTCAAAATCGTTGCGCCAGATGCTGGGTTTTGTCCAGCGAATGCCC
>JARKOK010000351.1 GCA_029975765.1 Aggregatilineales bacterium | reverse complement strand
ATCGAACGCTGACGCGCCGATCTATCCCTATTGTACTGTGATTTTGAAATGGACGTTTTGAACGGAGGATGAGAATCAAACACCCACGTTCCCCTTGTTCCGTTGAGTATACGCACAACGTATCAGAAACGTATCAGTATTGGGTTAAGACGGTATCAACTGCGCGGGTTACTTCAGGTGTTCGCCGCCGTTCACGTGAATGGCCGTGCCGGTCACGTAGTCCTCGCTGGCAAGATAGACCACCGCACGGGCGACATCTTCGGCGCTGCCGGTGCGCTGGAGCGGCGTGCGCTGGCCGATCTTCGCCCAGTCTTCGTCGCTCATATTCGTTCCGGCGGGTTTCATCACCGGCCCCGGCACGACCGCGTTCACCCGGATGTCCGGCCCCAGGCTGGCGGCGCTGACCTGCGTCAGCATCCACAATCCGGCCTTGCTGACGCTGTGGTGCGGGTAGTCCGGCCAGGGGACAAACGCGCCTTTATCGAGGACGTTGATAATCACACCGCCGGGCGGGTCATTCTGCCGCATGAGGGCGGCGGCAGCCTGCGTGCAGAGGAACGGCGCGGTCAGATTGGTGCTGATCGTCGCCTGCCAGTCCTCCAGGCTGACTTCCAGCAGATGCCGCTTCTGGAAATTCGAGGCGCTGTTGACGAGGAGATGCAGGCGGTTGAAGTGCTCGCGCAGGGCGGTAAAAATGGTTTCGACGCCGGCCTGGGTGCTGATGTCAGCCTGGACGGAAAAGGCATCCACGCCGAACGATTTGATCTCACGCACCGTTTCGGTAGCCGCCTGCGCCGACGAGCCGTAATGCACCAGGATATTCACGCCCTGCCGCGCCAGTTCCAGCGCAATGGCTTTGCCAACGCGGTGCGCCGAGCCAGTGACCAGCGCCACCTGTCCACTCAAATCCACGCGCATAAGAATTTCCTTCGGTGGTACACCCAGTAAATTTTTAGGGGCAGGTTGCTAAACCTGCCCCTACTTACCCACACGGAACGGCTTAATACCCCACCGGCACGATCATCAGGAAGCCGGTCGCCAGCAGCACCATCAGCACCGGGATGAGCAGCGTAATGGCAAACACGCGGCTGTCGCTGTTGAGGTGCATATAGAACCATACCACCAGCGCGGCTTTTGCCAGGCTGGCAAGCAGCATGATCGGGATGGTCAGGCCGCCGCGCGGAAAGACTTCCGCCAGCGCCACTTCAAACACGGTAATCACACCCAGCACGATGAACACGACGGTATACACCGGCAGCGGGATGACGCGGCCAAACACGACCGTCGTATTACCGATGTAATGCGTCGGGCCGGCGTGGTGGTCGTCGTGGGCGGCGGGGGCAGCATCCTCAATCGCACCGGCCAGCGATTCACGCGCGACGGCGAAAGCCTCGACCGCCGGCGGCGCGTCGGTCGGCGGCAGGGTTTCCGCCGGCTGTTCCGGCGGGCTGCCGGGGCGGTCGTCCAGGGGGTTCTGATTGGTTTCAGCCATCGTTTCTCACCTTACACCAGATAAATCAACGTAAACAGCACAATCCACACCACATCCACGAAATGCCAGTACAGCCCGAAGACTTCCACCCCTGCGTAATTGGACGCGCTGTAGTTGCCACGCCGGGCGTTAAACACCACGTACAGCGCCCACAGCACCCCGACGATCACATGCGCGCCGTGAAAGGCCGTTGGCGCGTAGAAGCGCATCCCGTAGTCGGTAAAGGTGCTGTCCTGGTTGTAATACAGGGTGATGCCCTTGTGCGCCAGTTCGGTATATTCGACGTATTGCAGCACGACGAAGATCAGACCGAGCAGCGCCGTCAGGCTGATCCAGCGAATCAGGCCGTCACGGTTGCCGAGTTGAATCTGCCGCAGCCCCATCACCATCGCCCAACTGCTGGACAGCAGCAGGAAGGTGTTGATGGATACCAGCCAGATGCCCGGCCATTCCTGGATGCCTTCGTGAAACTGCGCCACGACCTCCGGGTTGTGCAGGCGGAACACGACATAGGTGGCGATCAGGACGGAGAAGATCACCACTTCCGACGCGAGATACAGCCAGGTGGCAAACTTCAGGTTGTCCGACCGTTCGGCGGCGCTGGGATGGTGCGCGGCGTGGGCATCCGCCTGATGATGAACGCTTACATTGCTCATAAATTCCCCTCATGTTGCAGGGACACGGCGGTGCGCCCCTACGAATAACAATAATCCAGACTACCGTTGACCCAGAAAGGTGGGCAGGCCGCGCAGCGCCCGCGCCACGAAGTCCGCCGCGCGCGGGATGAGCATCGTCCATTCCACCGCCGCGTACCGCTGCCAGATGGGACGCGGGATCAGCCGCCGCAGCAGCGCCACCGGCAGCAGCAGGAACACCGCCAG
>JARKOK010000350.1 GCA_029975765.1 Aggregatilineales bacterium | reverse complement strand
AGCCGTGATCATTGGCGCGGAAACCATGACCCGCGTCCTCGACTGGCAGGATCGTGGCACCTGTATCCTGTTTGGCGATGGCGCGGGCGCGGTCGTGCTGCGCGCCAGCCACACCGCCGGCGGCGTGCTGTCGGCGGTACTACGCTCCGATGGCTCCGGCAGCGACCTGCTGGGCATCCCCACCGTTGGCAGCGAAGATTTGTCTCATCCCGATTTCCGCGCTGAAAACGGTCATCGGATGGGCAAAATGTTCATGAATGGTGGCGAGGTATTTAAGTTCGCCACCCGCGTCATTGGCGAAAGTATCACGCAGGCGCTCGACAAAGCCGGTTTGACACTGGCCGATGTGTCCTTGATCGTGCCGCATCAGGCCAACATGCGGATTATCCAGGCCGCCGCCCGCGCATTAAAAGTGGATGCCGATCTGTTCATGAGCAACATTGACAGATACGCCAACACCTCGGCGGCATCTATCCCGATTGCCCTGTGTGAAGCCATCGAACAGGGGCGAGTGAAGGATAATCAGACGATTGTATTCGTCGGCTTCGGCGGCGGGCTGACGTGGGCCGCGATGGTTGTACAGTGGACTGGCGCGCGCCCGCCCGAACCCGGCGCCGGCACGCTGATTAACCAGCAGCGGCGGCAGATCAGCTACCGGCTGGCGCGCTGGCAGACGCAGCTGCGGCGCATCAACCGCCGCATCGCCGACCTTTTCACCTGGTTTCTTCCGATCCGGCGCAAAAAACCGGACCAGGACTAAAGTCCTTCAGAACCTACCGAAACCTTTTCTCTCCGGCACAGTCGGTATAGGCGTCATCAGTCTATCCGACTGTGTTTTGTTTTCAGGTTACAGGGAGAAATGGTATGTCAGCGACAAAACGTTCCCATCGGTTCACCTATGTTTTCCTCATTGCACTGGTGTTATTCACGTTCTTCAGTCACGCGGCGCTGACGTTCGCGCAGTCCGGCGACGACAGCAGCAGCCTCGAAATAACCGGCAAAGTCACGCGTATGAGCGGCCTGACCATCACCATCGGCGGCGTGACCTTTGATCTGAGCCAGGCCGAAGTGTACGGCAGTTTCAAGGTGGGCGATGTCGTCAGGATCAAACTGATGGCGACGGCCAACGGCGCGCTGGTCGTGCGCGAAGTCGAATCGGCTGTCGGCAACGACAACGACAACAGCAATGATAACAGCAATAGCAACAGCAACGACAATCGCAATTCGAACGATAACAGCAGCGCCAACGACAATAGCAACGACAACGACAATAGCAATACCAACAGCAACGACAACCGCGATGACAACCGTAACGACAATGCCGATGACTTTGATGATGACCGGTTCAAACTCAGCGGCGTCATCAGCGAGATCGGCGACGGTTACATCGTCGTATCCGGCATCCGCGTCATGACCACCAATGCAAAGGTTGAAGGACAGCTTACGGTGGGCGCGGCAGTGGAAGTCAGGCTGACGGTCGTAAACAACCAGTACGCAGCATTGGAAGTGAAGCCGGCCTCAGGCGATGACAGCACGCGGCTGCCGGCGGACTGTGTCATTACCGTACCGGCCGGCTGGAGCAGCTACGCTGTCCGGTTTGGTGATACCCTGTCGGGCATCGCGGCCGGCAGCGGTATGAAACTGGCCGATCTCGTCGCCTTAAACTGCGTCACCAATCCCAACCGCGTCGCCGTTGGCACCATCCTGTTTGTGCCACGTGCCCCGGTCATGCCGGACAATAGTAACGACAATACGGACGATAACCGTAACGACAACCACGACGACGACAACCGCAACAATAACAGCAACGACAACAACGATGACAGCCGTAATGATAACGGCGATGATGATCGTAATGACAACCGCGATGATGACCACAACGATAACCGCGATGATGACCATAACGATAACCGCAGCGATAACAATGATGACCACGACGACGATTAGTCGGATTTAGTTAGGCTGGTAGGGGTGGTTTCTCAAACCATCCCTACCGCTGACTAACCTTGTATAACCCGTTGAAAAGGTACGTCGAGACTCACAAGTTGCGTTACAATCAGTTGCAGGGGAACAATGTTATGATTGCACGGCTGCTCGCACGCCACCGGGTAGAGGGTGTTATTCTGTATGGGCTGGCCTTTGCCGTTTTAAGCTGGCTGATTTTCGCCGCGCCGGGTTTCTTTGGCACCGATGATTATTACCACGCGCGGCTGGCAACGGAGATTATCAGCCAGGGGCGGCTGGCCGTCGAATTCCCCTGGCTGCCCAGAACCATCCTCAGCCCGGAACGTTTTACCGATCATCACCTGCTGTACCATCTGTATATCGCCCCCTGGACGACCTGGTTTGGCATGGCCGGAGCCAAGCTGGCAACGGTGAGCATCGCCGCCGGGGTGATCGTCGCAGTCTGGGTGCTGCTGCGGCAGGCCGGGGTGCGCGGCGCGGCGCTGTGGGCGCTGGCGCTGCTGGGCGCGTCCGCGCCGTTTGTGTTTCGCCTGCTGATGATCCGCACGCAGGGAGCCTCTCTGCTGCTGCTGATTATTGCGCTGGCGGTGCTGTTCGCCGGGCGCTGGCGCTGGCTCATCCCCACAGCCTTTGCCTATGCCTGGTTATACAACGGCTTCGTCTTAATCATTGGCTTCGCCGGTTTGTACGCACTGGCCGGGTGGATCAGCGACCGGCGGCTGGACTGGCAACCGGTTGGTTATACGCTGCTGGGTGTTGGGTTGGGATTGGTGATTAATCCCTACTTCCCGCAGAATATTCAGTTCATCACCGACCATCTGGGCGCGAAGGTGGACATTGCCAACAGCGTGCGCGTCGGCAACGAGTGGTATCCGTATACGACGGGGGCGCTGCTGGCAAATTCCGGCGGCGCGCTGCTGGCGCTGGCGCTGGGTTTTCTCGCCTCCAGTTTCAGCGGCCACAAACGCGACCGTCTCGAAACGACCCTGCTGCTCGCCGCCCTCCTGACGCTGTTGATGGTCTTTCGTTCGCGGCGGTTCATCGAATACTTTCCCGCGTTTGCGGTACTGTTTGCGGCAGTCGCGTGGCGGCACGTCAAGCTGGCAGACTGGCTGCCCCGACCTGCCCTGGCTCGATACTTGATTCCGCTGACAGCGACACTGGTCGCGGGCGGGTTCGCCTATACGACGCTGACAGCGGTCTACCAGGACGCACGCGGCGCAAAATCACCGGAATACCTGGCCGGCGCGTCAGACTGGCTGCGCGAGCATGTGCCGGACGGCGCGATGATCTTCCAGACCGACTGGGATGACTTTACCCGGCTGTTTTATCACAACACGCGCAGCGTCTATCTGGTTGGTCTGGACCCCACCTACCTGCAAATGGCCGACGAAGCCCTGTGGGACACCTGGGTGGACATCACGCAGGGTAAAGTGAAGACCCCATCCCACCTCATTCAAACCGCTTTTGGCGCGGAGTTTGTGGTCAGCGACCGGCAGCACGATGAGTTTATCGAACAGGCGGACGCCGACCCCAACATGGAAGTCGTATACCAGGATGATTATAACCTTGTCTGGCGCGTGGCCGGAGCAGCGATTGCCTCTTCCAGGGACTAAACCCATGATTCTGATTGTCCTACCCGATTTACCGGCAGAAGATCGGCTGCTGGCGCAGGCGCGCCAGGGCAATCAGGAAGCCATCATGCAGATTTATGACAGCTACTTTGGGCCGATCTACAACTTTATCCGGCTGCGAGTGGACGACCGCTACATGGCCGAAGACCTGGCAAGCGAGGTCTTTGTCAAACTCATCAACGCGCTGCGCAGCCGTACCGCCCCCCGGCACAGCCTGCGCGGCTGGTTGTTCCGCGTGGCGCGCAATGCGATTCATGACCACTATGGTCGTGCCAAACACTTCACCAGCGAGGCGCTGGATGAATGGCTGCCTGACAGTGATGATGAACCAGAGGTCGCCTTTCTGCGTGCCCTGGACGTGGAACGCACGCGCCACGCCCTGCGAATGCTCGCGCCCGACCAGCAGGAAGTGCTGATCCTGCGCTTTGGGCAGTTGTTGAGCCTGCAAGAAACCGCCGACATCATGGGTAAAAATGTCGGGGCAATTAAGTCGCTGCAATTCCGCGCCGTAAATACGCTGCGGCAGATATTTGGTGAGCTGCGCCTGGAGGCCGAAAATGGTTGACCAGGACCTGCTAACAGCTTTTAACGACTGCATTGATCGCCTCGCCGCCGGACAGAGCGTAAACGACTGCCTGCGCCGGTATCCTCAATATGCTCGCGCCCTGCGCCCGATGCTGGAAGCCGGTTTAACGATACGCCGCGCCCGCGCCAGCACCGCTGAAACCAGCGAAGCGCGGGCTCGCGTTCGTCAGCGGGTGGCACAGGCCGCGCACGATATGCCGGCGCGACCAAACAACATCTATCCGCTGCGAACGTTTGCAACGCTGGCGGCCAGCCTGCTCATCATCTTCTTCGTCGCAACCGGCGGCGCGGCGGTCGCTTCACAGTCCAGCCTGCCGGGTGACCCACTGTACGGCATCAAACGACTGACCGAAAGCGTGCAGTTGGCTCTCAGCGGCGGCGCACAGCGTGATGTGTTTGCAGCCCGGCGCGTGGATGAAACCCGCCAACTGCTCAACCTGCAACGGCCTGCCGAAGTGACCTTTACTGGCGAGGTGATAGCTGTTTCGGGCGCGGTCTGGGTGGTCTCCGGGCTGCCGGTCAATGTGACAGAACAGACGATCAGCGCCGGGACAGCTTTCCCCGGCGATCGGGTGGAAATTCGAGGTTATACCACCGCGCAGGGCGAACTGTTTGCACACGAAATCATCGTGATCGAACCCGGCAAGCGCGACCCCGCGCCGACGATTACCCCTGTACCGACGCGCCTCCCGGTGTCTGCCACGCCGCTGCCCACCGGACAGCCAACCAACACTCCATCGCCAACCGTGACGCCCTCCCTGACTGCGACTCGCACGCCGTCGCCAACCCTGACTCAGACACCCACACCGACCATTACGGCAGCAGGGTGTACAGTTAACCCGCCAACTGGCTGGACACGGTACACCATCCAGGCCGGCGATACCCTTTCAGCACTGGCCGCCGCACGTCGGGTATCCCTGGATGACATTATCCGCGTCAACTGCCTGACCAACGCCCGTTTAATCGTCGCGGGACAGCAGTTGTATCTGCCGCCGGGGGACGACCCGATCCGCTTCACCCCCGCGCCAACGCAGTCTAACGTCAGCACACCGTCCACCGGTGATCTGCCGCCCGGCGGCAATGCCCCGCCGGGTGATGTGGTCAATCCGCCGGGCAATGACAATTCGAATGATGACCGTAACAACGATAACAACGACGATGACGACAACTCGAACAGCAATGATAATGACGATGATGACGATTAGATGAATCAAAAACGCCTGAACGCAAGGTTCAGGCGTCAGATCATATGCCGTGTCCGGTACAGTTCTTGTTACCGCCGCCGGTTCAGCAGGCTGATGTAATACAGCAGATTGAGCAGCGCCGTTACTGCCGCCGCGACATACGTCAGCGCCGCCGCCGTCAGCACCGAGCGCGAACCGCTCACATCGTCGCTGGTCGTCATCAGGCCGGTTTCACGCAGCAGTTTCAACCCTCGACGGCTGGCATCAAACTCGACCGGCAGTGTCAGCACCATAAACACCACGACCACGCCGTAGAACAGGATACCGATCTCAATCAGCCCGGCGATATTCAGCAGCAAGCCGACGACAATCAGCAGATACGAAACCATCGGGCTAAACTGCATCGCGGGCACCAGAAAGTTCCGCATCTGAATCAGAATGGAACGTTCGGCGTGCTGCTGCGCGTGGCCGAGTTCATGCGCCACAACTGCCATTGAAGCAACGGACGGCTGGGTAGCCACGTCCTGCGACATCCGCACGACATGCGATGACGGATCGTAATGATCGGTGCGCTGGCCGGGAGTGCCTTCCAGCCCCACACCGTGCAGGCCCGCCTGCCGGATAATGCGTTCCGCGACCTGCGCGCCGCTCAGACCCGCGCCGTTACGGACGCGGCCCCAGCGCGCAAAGGCCGAACTGACAAGCATCTGTGCCACCAGCGATAGAATGATCGCCGGAATCAAAATCATGAAATATGACGGATCAAAGTAGCCCATACAGGATTTACTCCCCCGAAAAGCCCAATCCTCTATAATGTATTCGATTCCATATAGGAGGAGTCTCAGAGATTCATCAGATGTCCATTAATACGTGGGGACACGAAGGCTCGTGTCCCCACACTGGATTTATCCACCTAACACCGCCGAAAGATCGGCGCGGTTATTGAGCGCCAGCGGCAGCAGCAGGTTGTCAATCAGGCGCGTCGTCCCAACTCGAACGGCCATTGACAGCAGCACCGGCTCGTTTCCCGGCAGCGTTAGCTCCTGTAAGGTGCGCGCGTCCGCCGCCGAAACATAGTCAGATTCGGCTAGTGCTTCCGCTTGCAGCACCGCCAGCATGGCCGCCCGCAGTTTCTCCGGGTGGCGCTCTCCAGCCTCATAAACCCGTCCGGCAGCCGACAGCGCCCGGTACAGCACCGCCGCCGCCTGCCGCTGCTCCACATTCAGATAGCGGTTACGCGAACTCAGCGCCAGTCCGTCCGGTTCGCGTTGAGTTGGACAGACGGCA
>JARKOK010000330.1 GCA_029975765.1 Aggregatilineales bacterium | reverse complement strand
TCCTGAATGTCATCTACGGTGGTGTCCAACAGACTGCTGTTCACATTCCCCTCGCGCCCGACGATCACGCGCACGCTGGCGGTCGCGCCGGCGGCGACAGTCGCGCCGTTGTAGGGAATCGTTTCGCTGAAGGCATACGCGCCGTCCACCTGCACCTGCCGCTGTGAAGTCAGCGCCGTACCTGTACCGCCCGCGCCGGAAAACACCTGATAGAAGATGTCGTAACCGGTGGGCATACTGCCGGTGAAGTTCATCACCGCCTGATTTTCGCAGGCGACAAAGAAAATCTGCACCGCGCTCTGGTCGGTAGTCGTCTGCGCCAGGCTGCCCATCGCGCCGAAGGCCAGCAGCACCACCACCAAACCTGCCGCGAGAAAAATCTTTCGCATAGTTTCTGTTCCTAACCAACAAACCGATCTGTGCCTGTATGATACCGCAAAACCACGTAAAACTCAGCAGCACCAAAGTCGTGCCCTACAGTGTAACAGCACCTTACGCTATAATGCGGCCAGCGTTGATCGTGGTCTATAAGGAACAAAATCTGTGAACAAACGAACCATTGTTGTTCTGAAGGGCGACCAGACCGGCCAGGAACTACTGGATGAAGCCCTGCGCGTGATTGACCCGGCGGTGACGCGCTGCGACGTGTTTTTTGAATATTTTGATCTGTCGCTGGAAAACCGCCGCGCCACCAACAACCGTGTCGTGCATGAGGCCGCCGACCGGATCAAACAGACCGGCCTCGGCATCAAAGCCGCCACCATCACCCCCGGCAACCCGGACGATGTGGGCAGCCCGAACGCCCTGCTGCGCGAGCTGATTGACGGGCAGGTGATCCTCCGCACCGGGCGGCGCATCCCGTCGGTGCGCCCGCTGGGCGGCGTGCACCAGCCGATTGCCGTCGTCCGTATGGCGGTGGACGGCGAATACAACGCGAAGGAATGGCGCGAGGGTGAAGGGCTGGACGAAGTGGCCTACAGCACCCGCCGCCTGTCGCGCCGGACCTGCCGCGCGGTGGCGGAGTTCACCTTCCGTTATGCCCGGCGCAGCGGCGCGAAAGTCTTTGGCGGGCCGAAGTATACCGTCAGCCCGGTGTATGAAGGCATGTTCAAAGAGGAAATGGACGCGGCGCACCAGCGGCATTCCGATGTGGCCTACGACCCGCAGTTGATTGACGCGACCTACGCGCTGCTGCTGGAAACCAGCGGCGAAGCCCTGGTCATCCCGGCGCTGAACCGCGACGGCGACAACCTGAGCGATCTGGTGCTGAAGATGTTCGGCACAATTGCCGGGGCGGAGTCCATCATCCTGGCGTTTGACGACCAGTTTGATGTGCGCGTGGCCGTGACCGAAGCGCCGCACGGCACCGCGCCCAGCCTGCAAGGGAAAAACCTGGCGAACCCGATGGCGATGATTCTGGCCGGGGCGGCCATTCTGCGGTACGTCGGCACAGACGCCGCCGCGCTCGCCAGCCGCGCCATTTACGAAGCCACGCTGGAAGCCGTCCACGCGGGGATCAAGACGACCGATCTGGGCGGCCAGACGACAACCAGCGATTTCACCAACGAAGTCATCCGGCGCGTGCAGGCCAAGCTGGAAGTCTGGGACGCGCTGGGGGAATAGCCCTGCACACGGGCATCTTTCATTTCGTAGATGTGCGTCCGTAGGGGCGGGTTTCGAAACCCGCCCTTACACGTTACGGGAATTTCGTGCAGGGGCGGCCCGGTGTGGTCGCCCCGAAACATGCCCCTCTGTTGCTGTCTACATCGGCCAGGTGTAACGCACCGTGTAGGTAATCACCTTTTCCTGTCCCGGCTCGACGGTCACGCGGAACTCAATCGTGCCGGAGTCCTTCTTCGTATACTCGTCGGACGCATTCAGGATTTCCCAGTTGCTCCACCGGAACAGATGCTCCGGCACGCGGATTTCGACGGCGGCGTTTTCCTTACGGTTACGCAGTTTGATCTCATAGGTTTCTTCGATCACGTTCGCGCCCAGGAAGCGGAAGTTCGTCTGCGACCGTTCGCCCACCAGATCGAAGGCGTTGCCCAGATACAACTGCACATCCTCGCCTTTCGGCGTATGGTCGAGCGAATTCTCACCGATCAGCAGCGCCGAACCGTCCACATCTTCCTGATAAACCCGCACACGCCCGGCAGGCAAATCGGCATTCGCGCCGCCGTCCTCGCCGGTCGAAAATTCCAGCCAGCTTTGTACGGTGGTGATGCCGCTCTGCCCGTAGTACTGGTCGGTGATCGGGCCGTAGTAACCGTAGAACGGGCCGCTGCCGGCGTAGACGTAGAAGGTTTTAGCCGGTACTCCCGCCGAGGTGACGAACTCGACCTGCTTGGTTTCGTTGTTGGCGACGGTCACCGGCCGCTGAATTTCGTACAGTTTGTACTCGAAGAATTCGCGCTGCTCGACCTGCGGCGTGGGCGCGGCGGCAGCCATCGGCAGCGCCATATCTTCGGCAAACGCCCGCGTTTCATATTCCGGCAGGCGGTTCACGTCGCCCGCCACCAGTTTCACCTGCGCGCCGCTGTAGGTCGTGCCGCTGGTGTTCGTCAGCGTCACCCAGCCGTTCAGGTCAAGGCTGCGGTTGTCGTTCGCCAGCAGCAGGATGTAATCCGCCGACCAGTTCATGCCGCCTGCCAGATACGTCAGTTCCACCATCTGCTCGCCGCCGGCGCTCTGCACCAGCCAGCGCAGCGTAGGCCGGGTGATGAGGCCGTCCGGCAGCGCCGGAAAGCGCACGTCACGCGCCTGGCTGAGACTGACGACCACCACCTGC
>JARKOK010000302.1 GCA_029975765.1 Aggregatilineales bacterium | reverse complement strand
CACGCGGTCGGCATAATGCTGGACATCATGCCCGTAAAACCGGAACGGGCTGCGGGCCAGCAGCACCTGATTCACGGCTTCGATCTCCGCTTCATCAATGAAATAACTGCCCGGCCATTCGTAAGGCAGCAGATATTCAGAATGGTCAGCCGTCATGATTTACCTCCAGGAAAGTATTGAATGGTGTATTGTACCGTCATGTACCCCGACAGCGAAATGCGCTGGTTTGCCTCGACCAAGCAGGTGATGTCCCGGCCAGGCTTTTATGATATTGGTCGGTTTTATCACTCCTGTTTTTCAGCAGAGGCTTTTTCCACCGTACCACACTCAGGTCTGTCGGGCGCGAGCCTGTGATTTCAGCGGATTTACAGGAACATGGCCGCGCCAGAGCGCCTCGTAGCGGCTGGTCGCCAGCATGCTGATTTTTACCGCCGGCGTAAAGTGCAGCGCCTGCTTAAAACAGGCGCGGACGCACAACCCGCACGCGCTGCACTGCGCGGCGTCAAACCACAACTGCACCGTCCCATCGGCTTCAGTGGTGGCGGCCAGCGCCTCGCCGGGGCACAGTTGCGCGCACATCTGGCAGCCCACGCAGGCTGGCTCAACTGCCAGCGCCCCCCAGTTGCCCGGCGCTGCCGGCAGGCTGGCGGCGGCGGGAACAGCCACCCGATTGAGCGCCAGCAGCAAAAGCGCCCGCCGTGCGGTCAGGCCGCTGGCAAGCAGGGCCGCCAGCGCATCGCTGCTGTCCGGTGGCTGGGGACGCGGGTTCAGCAGGGTGTTAAAGAAACTGCGCCGTGATACACCCGACGGCTTCGAGGCGGCCTGCCGGGGTGTGCCTTCCTGGCGAACAACCGGCAGCGTCAGGCCAAGCTGCGCCAGAACGACGGCGGCGGTCTGAACGGCGCGGTCGGCCTGCGGCACCGCCTCACACAGCGGGCAGCCGTCGCAGCACGCGGTAAAAATCGTGATCTGCGGGATACCTGCCGCAGCGGCGGCGATAAAAAATTCCGGCGGCAGCGCGGCAGCGCAGGGGATGGAAACCGCCTCAAAACTGCCCGCCCCCACGCCCCGGCAGACAAGCTCCAGCGTGCCGGCGCGGCGGGCGTGCGCCTGAGCTTCGCGCCAGATGTCCGCCAGCGAACGCAGGCCGTGCAGCGCCCCGGTCGGGCAGGCGGCGCTGCATACGCCGCAGGCCAGGCACGCGCCGGCATTGACGTCGGGGACAGGTGTCAGCATGATGGCCGCCGCAGGACAGGCATCCGCGCAGGCGGAACACTGGCCGGCATGGTGGTGGCGATAGTTCAGGCAGCGGTCGGCGTCGAAGGCCGGTCGGGGGTCGCCAATCTGACTGAGCGCCTCCGCCAGTTGACTAAGCATCGCGGTCATCCCCCCCACTGCCGGAGGATTTTAACAGGCCGTTCTTAAGGGCATAGTCCACCAGGTCGGACCGGGTTTGCAGCCGGAGTTTCTGCATCACGCGGCGGCGGTACGTATCAATCGTCTTGGGGCTGAGATACAGCAGGCCGCCGATTTCCGCGTTTGTGTGCCCGTGCGCGACCAGCCTGAGAATCTCGATTTCCCGCTCCGAAAGAATTTGTTCCGGCTTCGGCGAGGGGCTGTCGTCTATTAACACCGACACCGCTTCAGCCCGTAAAAAGGACCGCCCCCGATGTACCACGCGGATCGCGTCCAGCAGTTCGTCGTCCGCAACCGATTTCACCACGTAGCCATCCGCGCCAGCATCCAGCGCAGGGCGCAGGTAATCCGCTTCCGGGTGCATGGTTAACACCAGAATCCGGTAACCCGCCGCCGGATTCTGTTTCAGCCGCCGGATAACTTCTACGCCGTTCATATCCGGCAGCGAAATATCCATCAGCACCACGTCCGGCTGCAACGCTTCAATCTGTGGGATCGCGCTGGCGCCGGTGTTCGCTTCGCCAATCACCTGAATATCCGGCTCGTTGTTCATCAGCAGCCGCAGGCCGGATCGCAGCACCGTATGATCGTCCGTGATAAATACCCGAATCACTGTGATTCCTTTTCGCTCATCGGCAGGGCAATCTCAAACCGAGAGCCGCCGTCCGGCAGGGCTGAAATCGCGCAGCGACCGCCCAGTGCCTCGGCGCGGCTGGCGATTAACGTCGTGCGCCAGCCGGACACCTCGCCGGCGCCGTTATCTTCGATGACCAGATAGGTAAAGTTTTTGATGAACCGCAGCCGGATGCGGACTTCGCTGGCACACGCCTGCTGGTGCAGATGTTCCAGCGCGTCCTGCACCATACGGAACAGCGCCAGCTCACGTTCCCTCGACAGCCGGTAATGCGGCACTTCGGCATCCAATTCGACCTGAATCTGCGCCAGGCGGGAATATTCCTGAATGTAAACTTCGACAGCGGCGACCATGCCCTGACTGTCCAGCGCGAGCGGATAAAGCTGGCGCTGAAGCTGGTCAAGGTCGTGCAGGGTACTGGCAGTCAACTGGCGCAGTTCGCGCACCAGTTCCACGCACAGTTCCGGGTCGCAGTTGCGTTCCAGCACGCGCAGCTTCAGCGCGAAAGCGGTCAGCGACTGGCCGATATCCTCCTGCAGCCGGTGGGTGACGGCGCGGCGTTCAGCTTCCTGGAGGGCGAGCACCTGCGTTAATAAACCGGATAACTCGGCGACGCGGGTTTCGAGTTGGTCAGCGTGGGCCATCACGACAGCATCCATCTCAGCTTTTTTGACACTATACCACGCTTTAGACTCGGCGTCTGACAGGAAAAATCTGTAAGTCCGTCAGCAAAATTCCTATTGCGCATCGCTAAAACATCCTGCCGGACAGCGCAGGCTGATCGTCGTGCCCTGTCCGGGTACGCTGTGGATGTCCAGCCGGGCATTCATCAGGCGCGCCCGTTCCTGCATCCCCACCAGCCCAAACGATTTCAGATGGTCAATCCGCGCCGGATGAAACCCCACGCCATCGTCCGAGATTTCCAGCCGCAGTTCGTGCGGGCCGGCCTCGATCATCACCCGCACGGTGCGCGCGCTGGCATGGCGGTGAATGTTCGTCAGGGCTTCGCCAACCAACCGGCACAGGTGATGGCCGATGGGCGGTGAAACCAACGGCTCACCCTGAATGGTCAGCAGCGGCTGGATACCGGAGCGTTCGGCAAAGGTCGCCAGTTCCGTCTGGAGCGCATCCAGCAAATTCTGCTGGCCGGCGCAGTCCTCGGTCTCGCGCAGGCTGTTGAGCGTATCGCGGCCTTCCTGCACCGCCACTTTGCCCAGATGGCGGGTTGCTTCCAGCAGCGGCAGCACCCCGTCCCAGTCCCCCTGCTGCGCGTGATTCAGCATCACCCGCAGATTGATATTCAGCGAGATCAGCGTTTGCAGCATGGTATCGTGCATCTCGCAGGCGATCCGGCGGCGTTCCCCGGCTGCCGTAAGCTGGCTGAGGCGTTCGTACAGTTCGGCGTTGTAGATCGCCTGAGCGGCGTGGCCGGAGAAAATTTCCTGCACGCGGATTTCCTGCGGGGTAAAGTCCCTATCCTCAAAAAACACCGATACCAGCTTGCCTATCGTCACGTTGTTGGTTTGCAGCAGGGTGCTGTGCATGGCCCGCGCCTGCGGCACACCCAGATGCCGGCGCACCGCCGCTATCGGCGCGTCCGCATGATGCCGGCCCACCACCAGTTCCTTTGCCAGACATGAAGCGGGGATTTCCAGCACCCCCTTCGGCGCGCCCTCCCCTGCGTGAGCGTTAAGGCGCAGCACATCCCCCACGCATTGAAACACCAGACAGAGGTCAGCCCCCGTCAGCACCCGCGCCAGATGCGCCGTCGCCTCAAACGCGGATACCAGATCGAGCGAAGCGTTGAGTTCCGCCGTGCAGTAGCTCAATGTGTTCAACTGCGCGATGCGCTTCATCATGTCTGCCCAGCGTTCGTGAGCATGATTGGTGCGCAGGGTGCTGTAGCGGGCTACGGCATCGTGAATCCACGCATCCAGCCGCTCACTCATGCGCGCCCCGCGCTGGGCATCGTACTCCGCCAGCGCCTCTCGCACCGCCGCGCGCAGCGAGGTAAAGACCTGCATCACATCATTCAGCGAAGGCTTAACCGTTAAAAGCTGCATCAGGCCGTTGAGTTCCCAGACCGCCGCGCCGCCGTTCAGAAAATGCACAAAGTCGTCCATCGCTTCGCGGGTCTGGGCCGCCACGTCTGACATATCACGATTGGGATAGTTCCGGCACAGCGAGGCCGACCAGTAATCCGCGATCTGCCGGTGTACCGGTAAACGAGATACTCTCAATTGACAGACCATACCATCATCCCTGAAATCTATTTCCCATCTCAGGTCTACTGCCCTGTGCGGCGGTAATACAGGACAACCCCCGCCAGCGCCGTCACCGGCAGCGCCAGCAGGCTGATACCCATCGCCAGCGCCATGATGACCTGCGCCACCACGACAACAAGGTGTTTGATACTGCTCTCCAGTTGCTGAGCCGAGGACGACGGCAGTTCGAAACGCGCCGCCGACCCACCGGCTGACCGCAGCAGCGCCCCCGCCCCCGGCGCCAGCGCCGCCGGTGTTCGCCCGCCGATCAGCGCCAGCGTTTGCCCGGCGGCCACCGGTATCCTGCTGTCCTGATAGACCGCCTCAACTTCACCCTGACTGACATACAGGCGCGGCAGGGCGTTCGGCAGCTTCTCCACCGCAAACGCCGCCTTTCCCCGCAGCACATAATCCCCAACGCGCACCGTGACCACCGCCGCCGCGTCGCTGCTGGTGGTTGCCCACAGCACACCCTGTTCCAGCGTATAGGTATCTCCGGCGCGTGTCACCCGGCTGGCGGCGGGCAGATACAGCCGCGTCCCGCTTTGGGTCACCACCTGCGTATCATCGCGCAGCGCGAGCGCCACTTCCCCAACTTCCGGCTTCAGCGTGTCCAGCCGCACGCCGTAACAACCGGCTGCCGCGATGTCAGCCGACGCGGCGCGATTCATATCCACCGCGTCCACTTCAAACTGGCCGGTCAGCGGGTCGGCATAGGCGGTGGGCAGTCCGGCAGCCGTGATCTGCGCGAAGGGGTGCGGCTGGCCGTCCAGCGTTACCCTGCCGCGCAGGGTATCCGCGCCGGCTGCCGTGAGATGCAGCGTCAGGTCATCGCTGCCCGGCGTCAGCCGCTGCGGCAGTTGGAACACCCCCGGCGCGCGCGCCAGCAGCAGATATTCCGCAATCGGCAGGTCAGTCAGGGCAAAGACTCCATCCGGGGCGGATGTCTGCGTGGTATAGGCCGCGCCGCTGTCCAGCCGCACCGCCAGCAGTGACGCCTCGACCCCCTGTGACGACAGCCCGGCCACGACCCGCCCGCTGAGCGTTCCTAACGATGGCTGCGCGGTCAGGCTGACGGCCAGCGGTTCATCATCCGTCGCGGCGCCGACGACCAGCGTTTCGACCGGTGTGGTATACCGCACGCCTTCCCAGACCAGCGGCAGCAGCGAAACTTCATATACCAGATCGCTGAAGGTAAGAGTCTCAATCTGAACGGTGGCAGCGGCGGCGGTCACATCCCCAAATCCGCTGCGGCGGCGCCATTCGTACAGGCGGGTGGTCGCCATCACCTTGGCACCGGTTACCTCCGGCGGCAGCCCGTTCACCTGTACCGTCAGGGGGCGCAGCCGACCGCGATCCAGGCGCAGTTCGCGGGTCGCGCTGGCCGTGCGGCCATCCTCCGCCCGCGCGTGAACGATCAACCGGGTAACCCCTGCCGGCAGATCAAAATCGCCGTGCCGGTGACACCGGGGGCAGAGATCGGTTTCATGAACTTCGATCACCGGGGACAGTGCATCGGCAGCGGTGATGGTCGCCCAGGTTTCAAAATAACCCGCGTCGTTAAGCGTGGCAGCGGCATCTACCACCGCCCCCGCTTCGTTGATCAGTTGCAGCGTCAGTTGAATGGTTTCCGGCTGAAGGGGCTGGCCGCGACTGATAACCTGTCCGGCAATCGGTATGCTGGTGAGATAACCGCCGGGCGCCATGTAAAAGGTTTCGCCTTCGCCGGGCGAAGCCAGCCGGATTTCAAGCGCCGGCTGCGCCCGCGCCGCGCCGCTGATCCAGCCCAGGCAGGCCGCCAGCAGCACGAACTGGAACCGTAAACCGGCTATCATGGCCGCAGCACCTCCACCGTCAGCGCCCAGGGATTACCGTCATAGTGGCAGCGGGCGCAGTCCACTGCCGCCGCCAGATTGTGAGATACCCACACTTTGGTATTGGGGATGATGCCCGCGATCATTGTCGTGCGCCAGGTCGTCCACTGCCCGTCAAAGGGATCATCGGCGGCCTGCACCCGGTCAACCGCCAGCCCGCCGTTATCGTGGCAGGCTTCGCAGCGCACGCTGCGGTGCGGCGCGGCGGCGTCCGGCGCCAGATACGGCGTCCAGCAGCGGGCGACAAATTCGGTCGCCGTATCGTCCGCGTTATGGCACGCCGCGCAGTCGGCTGCCGCGCTGTGCGCGTCGTGGCAGGTGGTGCAGGTGGCATCCGTATGCACCGCCGACTGGCGAATTTCGCGTTGGCGCAGCGTACCCGCCGCCGAATCCCGGTGACACTGCTCGCACAGGGCGGTGCTGTCGGGCATGTTGCTGTAGGTGTTCTCAAGCGGCGACCACCACGCCACCACTGTCTGAACCGTGCCATCGGCCTCGATGGGATGGCAGTTTTTACAGCGAATCCCCTGCCATTCATGTTCCGGCACCAGCGGGTTGCCAGCCGCCACACGCATAACGGTATCGCCGGGGAATTTACAGGTGACGCAGTTCGGCGGGGCGTCAATCACCGCCTGCGGGTCGTAGTTCGCTGGCGATTTACACTGCGCGCAGTAGGTGTTCGGGCCGGTATTCAGGTGGTAGGTGTCGCCGTGTGGGCCGTTCGCCAGCGCGGCGCGAATCGCGGAATCGTCGCGTGGGGCCGGCGTAGCCGTCGGCGGCGCGGCACTACCGCAGGCGGCCAGCAGCAGGCCGATAACCGTCCAGGCAGCGATCTTCCAGCACATCAGCGCGCGGCGTGGCTCACTCATTTGCTGCGCTCCCAGTATGGGCACCAGTTTAAGACCGCCCCGCCCGGATGGCAGGCGGCGTTGTTGCAGGAAACCGACTGAGCGATGGCCGGATATTGCAGCCCTCTGGCATGATGGCAGCGGCGGCAGTCAGTGGTGGTTTGCAGATTATGAGACGGCCACGACGTCAGCGTATGGGCAAAGCGCCGTGTGACCACCATCCCCAGATAGGATGAGGCGGGGTCTTCGTCCCACCAGATGCCCAGCCCGGCGCGGTCGTGGCACGCCGAACAGTGTACCTGTGGGTGGTCGCGGTGGGTTTGCGCGGCGGCGCCGCCGGACAGATCGTGACAATCCACACACTGCACCGAGTCGCCATGCGGCCCGTGACAGTTGAGGCAGTTCCAGCCGGAATGCGCGGCGTCGGCGACCACTTCTTCCGTCACTTCAAAGCCGTGCCGCCCTTCATGGCAGTGCGCGCACAGTTCGCTGCTGGAACTGACCGGCTCGTAAGTGCCGCTGGCCTGATTCCAGAAAGCCGGGGTGATGCGGTACGAGTCGCCCACCGGTTCGTGACAGATGGGACAGCCAATGTTATGCCAGTCGGCTTCCGGCACCGGGTCGGCGTTGGTCAAAATCGGACGCGGCTGGCCGGGAATACGCTTGCAGGACGCGCAGTCCAGCGCCGATTCTGCCGCCGGATGCAGGGGATCCCAGTTCAAGGGGGATTTACAGCGCGCGCAGGTGGTATCCGCGCCCAGGCCGTTGTCATAGGTGCTGGCGTGGCCGGAACGTTCCCACGCCGCCATCGCTGCCGCCAGCTGCGCCGGAGTGGCGACATCCGTCTGCGCCTGGCCGCTCATCAGACTGATGCCCAGTAAGAAAAGTAATGTAATCACGAAAAACAAATAACTTAAATTGCGCACAACGTCCTCCACTTTTCATCATACAATATCCGGCCTTTTTCCTATCTCCAATGGTCATAGGCCGGACAGTAACAAATGTCAGATTTTTTCTGACACGGGATGGGAGGTTGGATGACAGACACGCGCCCGCATTCGTTTTATAGTGAGATTGATCGTGGGTGGAGAGGGCAAAGAACCGCTTATCCACCAAAAGGAATTCTTTTATCAGAAAGGTCACTTTATGAGCAAAAATGAGGATACGTCCCTGCTCACCCGGCTGAATGAAGCCACCCTCAGCCGGCGATCTTTCCTCAAGTGGTCGGCAGCCGCCGGCGCAACGGCGGCGCTCACCTCAAAGGTCAATCTGGTTAACGGCATGTATCCGCTGACCGAAGCTCTGGCGGCGGGTGATGTCCAGGTTATTCCGACCGGCTGCGCGCACAACTGCGGCGGGCGCTGCATTCTGAAGGCGCATGTGCAGGACGGCGTGATTGTGCGGATAACCTCGGACACGGATCGCCCGGACGACCCGATGGATCCCCAACTGCGGGCCTGCGTGCGCGGGCGTTCCTATCGCCGCCGCGTCTACGCGCCGGATCGTCTCAAATCGCCGCTGCGCCGCACCGGCCCGCGCGGTTCAGGACTGTATGAAGAGATTAGCTGGGACGAAGCGATTGGTATCGTCGCGGACGAACTGATTCGTGTTAAGGAAACCTACGGCAACTCGGCGATCTATTCGCACTATGCGACCGGCGCGTACACCAACACCGCCGGCGCCGCGCCGGTAGGCCGCCTGCTGAACCTGTTCGGCGGCAGCCTGGGCTTCTACAACAACTATTCATGGGCCTGCATCCAGGCCGCTACCCCTACCGTCTACGGCACGCAGAACACCGGCCAGAGCCGTCTGGACTGGCTGAATACCAAGCTCATCCTGATGTGGGGCTGGAACCCGGCGGAAATGATTGACGGCACGAACACAATGTATTTCCTCAAACGTGCCCGCGCCGCTGGCGCCAAGACCATCCTGATTGACCCACGTCACAGCATGAGCGCGGTCGGTCTGGCCGATGAGTGGATTCCGATCCGCCCCGGTACCGACGTGGCGATGATGGCCGCGATGGCCTATGTCATCATCACCGAAGGGTTGGGCGATGAGGAATTCGTCAACAAGTATGCCATCGGCTACGACGCACAGCACATGCCCGAAGGATACGAAAATGCCGAATCGTTCAAGGCCTACATTCTGGGCGAGAGCGACGGCGTGCCCAAGACTCCGGCGTGGGCGGAAGAATACACCGGCATCCCGGCGGACACGATTGCCCGCATCGGGCGTGAGTATGCCACCACCAAGCCGGCCATGCTGTATCAGGGCTACGGGATGCAGCGCCGCGCCTACGGCGAGCAGGTCGTCCGTATGGGCTGCGTGCTGCCGGTGCTGACCGGCAACGTCGGTATTCCCGGCGGCTGGGCCTCCGGTGTTGGGTTCGCCATCTCTGGCGAGTCCGCACCCGGCGCGAACTTCCCGGCAGTCGCCAATGCCGTCCCCTACTCCATCCCCTGCTTCGTATACACCGAAGCCATCGCACACGGCAAGGAAATGGGACGCGCCGACGGCGTGCGCGGCCTGGCCGAGGGTGAGGAAACGCTGCCCAACAGCATTAAGTTCCTGTACAACTCGGCGGGCAACTGCCTGACCAACCAGCACGGCAACATCAACCGGACGCGCGAAATTCTGGCGGACGAAAGCCTGGCGGAATTCATTGTCGCGCACGAACACTTCCTCACACCGTCCGCCAAGTTCGCGGACATCGTGCTGCCGGCCTGCACCTTCATGGAAACCTGGGGCACGGCCAGTAACTGGAAGTACGGCCCCAGCCGCATCCTGATGCCCAAGGTGATCGAACCACTGTACGGCACCAAGAGCGACTACGGCATTTCGGCCCTCATCGCCGAACGCCTGGGCCTTTACGATGAATACACCGGCGGCGGCAAGACCGAAGAGGACTGGTACAACGAGTGGGTTGACCAGATGGTGAACGACAACGCCGCGATCTTCGGTGACCGGGCATCCTTCGAAGAACGCGGTTCGATGACCATCCCCTACACCGAGAACCCGCCGGTCGCTTTCGCGGATTTCATCGCTGACCCCGAAGCCAACCCGCTGGGCACGCCTTCCGGCAAGATCGAAATCTTCTCGCCGGCGCTGGCGAAACTGGAAAAGCCGGAAGAAATTCCTGCCGTACCCAAGTTCATCATCGAGTGGGACAGCCCCTGGGCAGAAGTGGCCGAAAAGTATCCACTTCAGGCGGTCGGTCATCATTACATGCACCGTATCCATTCCACGATGGACAACATTGACTGGATGGATGAAGCCTTCCCGCAGCGGGCGTTCATCAACAGTGCCGACGCGGAAGCGCGCGGGATTGCCGATGGTGACATGGTTCGTATCTGGAATGACCGGGGTGAGATGATTATCCCGGCGCGGGTCACCCCCCGTATCATGCCGGGAGTGGTGAACATTCCACAGGGTGGTTGGTACACACCGGATGCCAATGGCGTTGACCGGCGCGGCTGCATCAATGTGCTCACCTCCGAGAAGCCGACACCCTACGCCATGGGTAACACCCAGCAGACGATTATGGTGCAAGTCGAGAAAGTCTAGGAGAACGAAAATGGCTCAATATGGTTTCTACGTAGACTTGAACGCCTGCATCGGATGCAAAGCCTGCCAGATGGCCTGCAAAGATCGGGCGGGGAATGAACCCGGTGCTAACTGGCGGCGTGTGATTGAGGTTGGCGGGGGCGACTGGCGGCAGGTGGGTAAAGCCTGGGTGCCGAATGTGTTCGCCTACTTCGTGCCAACTGCCTGCCATCATTGCAGCAACCCACCCTGTTTGCCGGTGTGCCCGACTGCCGCTATCGAAAAAGACGACAACGGCATTGTGAAGATCAATGTTGACCAGTGCATCGGCTGCCACTACTGCGAATGGGCCTGCCTGTGGGGCGCGCCCGTGTACTATGAAGAGCGTGGTGTGGTGGACAAGTGCGATTTCTGCAAGAACATCGTGGATGCCGGCGGGTCGCCCGCCTGTGTCGAAGCCTGCCCGATGCGCGCGATGGAATGGGGCGACATCGAGGAACTGCGGGCGAAACATCCCGACGCCATCTTTATGGTGACGCCGCTGGCTGACCCGCAGGATTTCGAACCGAACTCGCTGTACGCGCAGCATGTGTCCGCCAAGGATCGTGTCGGCGTGATTTTGAATCAGGAAGAAATCTAACCCGATTTCTGACCCAATTGCAGTCAGCCTCACCCCCACCGGCCTCGCTGCCGGCTGGGGGTGAGGTGTGCTGGCAACGGTCACCATCTCGTTCATTACGTTGCAGGACACATCGCTGCCCTAGTCAAGCTGGATGATACCTTCTATGAACCACCCAAATAATGAATGGTCTCTCATTATTTTCAACATTCTGGGCGATCTGTCGGTAGGCGCGTTTCTGGCGCTGGGGCTGGTACACTTCTACGCCGCCCGTAAAACCGACGCCCGGCAGGCTGACCTGCTCAGCACCCGCTCACTGCTGGTGCTTGGCCCGCTGCTGGTGCTGGGGATGCTGGCCGTCATGGGCCATGTCGGCAACCCGGAACGCACCCTGAACATGCTCAGCAATCTGGACACGTCGTGGCTGGCGCGGGAAGTCGCCGCTTATGGCGCGTTCCTCGTCGTCGGCGGCATCTTTGCTATCCTTCAGGCGCTTACGCTCCTGTCACCCGAACGGCAGGAACGGCTGCCGGCGGTCGTCCGCCAGATTATGCGGCTGCGCCATATCCTGGCCTGGGTCGCCGCCATACTCGGTCTGCTTTTTGTATACAGCGCGGCCATGATCTATTACGACCCGCGTCTGGCATCACGCCAGACCGGCTGGGCGCACATCTACACACCGATACTCTTCTTTGTTGATACCGGCATGTTGGGCGCGCTGGCGCTGGCTTCCGGCTTTGTTGCCAACTATCTGTGGCTGCGCGGGCGGCGGCAGGTTTCGTCCGAAGTGCTGACCACGCAGGAAAGTCTGCTGCGCGACGCGATCAAAGGCACGTCATTCGCGGCGATTGCCCTGATCGGCGTTCTGTTTGTCATCACACCGATTTATCTGGTATATCTGGGCGCGGAAAACAACAAACTGAATGCCGCTATTCTGGATATGCTGCATACCGAGTTTGCCGGGCTGTTTTTCTTAAGCCTGTTCCTGGCCTTTACCGGCGCGGGGATTTTGTCTGTATTTTCGTCTTATCTTGCCAACCAGGCCCGCTGGCCGAGGCTGATGTACCTGCTGGTGGTTGGCTCGTTTGTCTGCGTGCTGGTGGCCGAAGTCATCAATCGTTACCTGTTCTATGCCCGCAATGCAACGCTGCTTATCGGCGGCCTCTAAACGCCGTCGTTCCCATCGTCATCGGGCGCTTCAACCGGCAGGCAGCGCGGCCAGAGAGTATTCGCCGCGCTGCCTGAACGGTTATTCGCCTTAAGAGCCGGAGAAACAACATGGATGACCGTTTGCTCGTCTACCAGGCTCGCTACAACGTTTACGCGCTCCTTCAGCGCCTTTATCAGGCCCCGCCTGACCGCGACCTGCTGGACTGGCTGATCGCAGAGCGCCCCTTCCGGGAATTTCCGTTTGAACTGGAAGGCGCGGCAGCCGCGCTCGACCAGCTTGATCGGGGGGCGCGCGAGCAGTCGTTAGACGACCTGCGCCGCGACTTCAACCGGCTGTTTATCGGGCCGGGAGCCATGCTGGCGCCGCCCTGGGAAAGTGTGTACCGGAACGAGGATCACCTTCTGTTTGACCAGCACACCCTCCAGGTTCGGGAATTTTATGCCCGGCACGGCATGGAGTTTGTTAAACTCAATCAGGTGCCGGAAGATTCCATCGCCATCGAACTGGAATTTATGAAGGTGCTCACCGAGCGGCTGCTGCGGGCGCTGGAAACAGCCGACAGCACCGCCGAGCGCCTGCTGCTTCAGGAGCAGCAGCAGTTTCTCCAGCAGCATTTGCTGGTCTGGTCGCCCAAATTCATCACCCTGACCCAGAAAGGCGCGGAAACGGCCTTCTATCACGGCCTGGCCGGCGTGCTCGGTGGCTTTCTGAGCTGGGAAGATCAAACCCTGAAACTGCTTCTTGAACATGTTGAGGATATTGTGCCGGCTGCGACCGGCGGCTGAATCATAGCGAGGATAATCATGAACCGTAATCTTGTGCTGGTGCTCATCGCGGCCCTGCTGCTGGCAGCCTGCGGCGGCAGCCCGGCTCCCACGTCAACACCGACCGCGCTGCCCCCTACCGCCACGCGCACACCCGTACCGACCCGCACGCCGGAACCGACGGTGGATGCATCCAGACTTTCCGCGACCGACCTGTGGGCGACCGTGCAGGCGCTCGAAACGGAAGTGGCGATTGAAGAGCAGCATCTCAGTGCCGCTTCAGGGGCGGAAGGCGCTTCGGTGCAGGCTAACCTGGATCGCCTCAACCGCGAGTTGAGAGAAGCCCGCGAACGGGCGGAAGCCGCCGGCGAAGCGACCGAAGAAGCCACCCCGGAAGCCACAGGAGGTTAACCGGCGGACAGCAGGAGAGCGAGAACGATGACACACAGAACATGGACGCCAGCCATCGGTCTTCTGCTGGTCATGAGTGTAATAGGGGTCGCCGGGCTGGTGCTGCTCGACCACCACCCACTCGCGGCGCAGTCGGCTGCCGACGATTACGTGAACCGACCGCCAAGACAATGCCGCCGCTGCCACGCCGATGAATACCGCGACTGGTTAAATTCCGCTCACGGCCTCGCTTACGAGGCCGAAGCGTTTCAATCTGTCTGGGCGCGCAGCCGTCAAAAACCCGAATGCCTGACCTGCCACAGTCCCGGCTATGACCCGGCAACGGAGCAGATGGCCTACCAGGGAGTCGGCTGCGCGGCCTGCCATCAAACGCTGGAAACGACGCGCCGCCAGGGGGATGGCCGAACCTATCACGGCAGGCTGAGTCTGGGCAGCGCAGCGGCGGTTTGTGGCACCTGTCACGGCGCCGACCACGCGCGCACGTTTATCGAATGGCAGGACAGCCCGCACAACGGCGCGCGCACCGTAACCTGCCTGGACTGCCATCGCGCGCACACTAACGACCTGACCGCCGCCACGCCGCTGGAATTGTGCGGCAGATGTCACCTCCAGGAAGTGCCGACGACCAACCCGCACATGCACGTTGACGGAAACTGCACCGACTGCCATCCTGCCCCGGTCAATACGAACAACGTTCACCTGCACGGCGGCGCCGAGGCCGACTGTACGGCCTGCCATATGACCACCGAACCTGACCAGTATGGCCGCTATCTGATGAACGCCGGGCATACGATGACGGTATCGCTGGCGGCCTGCACCGGCTGTCATGGTAAACTCCATGATCTCACTGCCGGCGCACCCTGAGCCGGTTCATACCACCCCATTCCACACACTCGCGTAAACACTTGCACGCGCTTTAACCCTTCACTGCACAACCCTTTTGATCTTTACGCTGTCCCCACCCCGCGGTGCAGGGCGGGGACTTCCAGACCCGGAATGCCCTTTCCGCCCCCCTCAGCCATGCAATGGGGAGGGGGCCGGGGGGTGGGGATCAACACAAACTTCAAACTGTCGTTCCCTAAACTTCAATCCGAAAGTGATTGCATTACGCTCTGGATTCGGATATACTGTAGTTGTGAACATCGGTTCACAACAAATGTTCAATTAGAAAGGATGAGTCATGTATTTACGGAAAAGTCTCTTAATTACGTTTCTCGTCACTGCTCTGCTTATGCTCAGCCTGGGGGTTGTCGTTCAGGCACAGGACGGCTGGAATCTGACGGATGCAGCCGCACCCTATAAGGGCGTTGAAATTAAGGCTTTCTTTCTGGAGCGTCCCGGTTATGTTGCCGCTGAACAAATGATCCCGGAATTTGAAGAACTGACCGGCATCAAAGTAACCTGGGACACCACCCCCTACGAAAACAGCCTGGAAAAACAAACGCTCGATTTCACCGGCGGCACCGCGCAGTTTGACGTGGTGCTGGTAGATGTGGTGTGGGTCGGCAACTTCGGCGCGAACGGCTGGGTTGTGCCGCTGGAAACCTTCTATAATGACCCGGCGCTGGCGGATCCCGAACTGAATCTGGAGGGCTTCTTCCCGATTCTGCTGGAATCCTTCGGCACCTGGGACGGCGTAGTCTACGGCCTGCCGTTCGACAACTACAGCGGCCTGCTGTATTACAACAAGTGCATGTTGGAAGACGCCGGTTTTGACGGCCCGCCGGATACCTGGCAGGAACTGTACGACACCTACGGCCCGGCGCTGACGAAAGATGGCAAGTACGCCTTCGCGCTGCAATCCAAACGTGGCGAAACCCAGAGCGCCGACAGCTTTATGCGGATGATCTGGCCGTTTGGTGGGTCGCTGCTGAAAGACGATTTCACCGGCAATCTGTCCTCACCCGAATCGCTGGCCGGCCTCAAGTTCCGCCAGGATTTGATGAAATACATGCCGCCAGACATCGTTTCGTTTGACCATGACGAAACCGTGCAGGCGCTGGCGCAGGGGCAGGTGGCGATGATTACCGAGTGGAGCGCCTTCTACGCCACGCTGGCGAACCCGGCCACCTCGACGATCACCGACTGCCTGGGCATCACGGTTGAACCCGCCGGCCCGGCAGGCCGCCGGCCCGCGCTGGGCGGCTTCTCGCTGGCGGTTAATGCCAGCACCTCGCCGGAGAAACAGGCCGCTGCCTGGCTGTTCATCCAGTGGCTGACCAGCGAAGCCAAGGCCAAGGAATACGCCGAACGCGGCGGCGTTTCGGGGCGCACCAGCGTTTACAGCGACCCCGACATGCTGGCGAAGTTCCCGCACTATGCCGGTCTGGCCGAATCGTGGGAGAAATACGGGAACGCGGTGTTCCGCCCGCGCTTCCCCGAATGGCCGGCGATCTCGGACGTGATTGCCCAGTACGGGACGGAAATGATGCTCGGCAGCATCTCCGTTGAAGACGCGGTGGCGCGGATCGAGGCGCAGATGGCAACCATCCTGAAGGATTACACGGATGGCCTGCTGCCCAAGCTGCAATAACCATCGTTAAGCTGGCGGCGGGCAGGTCACGCGGCCTGCCCGCCCTGGCGTAACCCAGAGGATGAAACCAGCCCGAAATAGACCGTTTTTAAACAGGGATTGTTTTCATGGAACCGAAATTAGATGTTCAGCACATGGGCAAACAGGCCCTCAGCGAAATCGGCGCGGTGTTTGAGCGCATCCCCAACGAAACGGCGCGCCGGATGTGTGACGAGATCATGCAGGCCCGGCGCATCGTCACCTATGGCGTTGGCCGCGAAGGACTGATGATGAAGGCGCTGTGTATGCGCCTGATGCATCTCGGTTTCGACGCGCATGTGGCCGGCGATATGACCACCCCGCCCGTCGGGCCGGGTGATCTGCTGATCGTCAGCGCCGGGCCAGGGGCGTTCTCGACCGTGCTGGGGCTGCTGGGGGTGGCCCGGCGCGACGGCGCCCGCACAATGTGCATCACCGCGCAGCCATCCGGCCAGGCGCCCGGCCAATCAGATGTTATTATTTATCTACCGGCCCAGACGATGGCTGATGATACCGGCGGCGCGACCAGCCTGCTGCCGATGGGCAGCCTGTACGAAGCCGTTCAACTGGTGTTCTTCGACCTGATCTCGATCATGCTGCGGGAACTTACCGGCCAGATGCCTGATCAGATGCGGTCGCGGCACACGAATCTGGAATAATCATTTAGGGGAAAACTATGGCTACAGTCGCCGCTGTACGGCCCTCGTCCACTGGCCGCCGCCGGCGGGTGAACTGGGCTGGCGTCGCAATGATCGCCCCGTCCATCATCTCGCTGCTGCTGATCGGTCTGTACCCACTGCTGTTTGCCGTCAGCCTGAGCCTCCAGCGATACAGCCTGAATCGCCCGCAGGGCAACGGCACCTTCCGGGGACTCGACAACTATATCACCGTTCTGAACGACGATCTGTTCTGGGGTTCGTTGGGGCGCACGCTGACGATGCTGATTATCGTGCTGATCGCTCAGGTGCTGCTGGGGATTGGTATCGCGCTCCTGATTGACAGCAGCCGCTGGAATTTTGTGAACTGGCTGGTCAAGACGGTGCTGGTGGTGCCAATCGCCATGACCCCGGCGGTGGTCGGGCTGCTCGGCGTACTGCTGTTCAACCGTGAATTTGGTTTTATCAATTACATGCTCGGCCAGCCGATCAACTGGCTGGGCGACCCCACGATGGCGATGCTGGCGGTCATCGTCACCGACATCTGGCAGTGGACGCCGTTCGCCGCGCTGGTCATGCTGTCCAGCCTGGCAACGGTGCCGCTGGATATGGTCGAAGCGGCGCGGCTGGATACCAAAAATGCCTGGACGATTTTCCGCTATGTCCGGCTGCCGTACCTGTGGCCCGGTATCACTGCGTTTCTGATTATCCGCACCGCCGATGTGCTTAAGCTGTTTGATATGCCCTTTACGCTGACACGCGGCGGGCCGGGCGTCTCCACCGAATTGATCAGCCTGTACATTCAGCGCATGGGCTTCCGCATTTTTGACATGGGCGTGGCTTCGGCCCAGGCGGTGCTGCTGCTGGTTCTGTGCATCGTCCTGGCGCGGGCCTACATTCGATTTTTCTACCGCGCTCCGGAGGCCGATTAACCACCGGCAGCCAGAGAAGGAGTTTCGTGTGAGTCAGAATAACACCGGCACACTCGGTATTACGAACGGCAGTCCGCCGGCAGTCCGCCGTTACCGCCAGCGCCTGAACCTGACAGCCATCATCCAACTGGTGCTGCTGCTGCTGCTGGTCGTCGTGGTGCTGTTTCCTTTTTACTGGATGATTACCACTTCACTCAAGTTGCAGAACGATACCTTCGCCATTCCGCCGAAGATACTGTTCACCCCCACGCTTGATCACTACCGCACGGTGCTGCTGGCCGAAGCCGGTTCCGTCCCTACCGGCCTGCGTAACAGCATTGTTGTTGCCATCGGGACGACCCTGCTGGCGCTGGTGCTGGGCACGCCGGCGGCGTATGTGCTGGCGCGGTTTGAATTTCGCGGTAAGCGTGATCTGTGGTTCTGGTTCATTTCGAACCGCTTTGTATCGCCGATTGTCGTGGCGCTGCCGTTTTTCCTGATCGCGCGCGATCTGAAGCTGTTAAATACCCCGACCGCGCTCATCCTGATCTATCTGACGGCCAATGTCCCGCTGGTGGTGTGGCTGTGCCTGGATCAGTTCCGCGCCGTACCGAAGGAGATTGACGAGCAGGCGAAGGTGGACGGCTGCAATCTGTGGCAGTCGTTTTTCCGCATCAATCTGCCGCTGGCGATTCCGGGGGTGGTGGTCTCGGCTATCCTGTGTTTCATCTTTAGCTGGAACGAACTGTTATTTGCGCTCATCCTGAACCGCAGCAGCGGGCAAACCGCGCCGGTACAGGCCGCCAACTTTCAGACCGGCTTTGGGATTTTGTGGGGGCCGATGATGGCGACCGGGACGCTCATTGTGCTGCCCGTCATTATTTTTGCGGCGCTGGTGTCGCGCCATCTGGCGCGCGGCCTGACGATGGGCGCTGTCAAATAAAGGAGCAGTCCGATGCAGTTTGGAATCAATCTTGGCTTTGCGGTCAAGCGTTTGCCGGGCGCTTCGGAGTGGGCGCGCTTCGTGCGCGAGAAGCTCCGGCTGGACATCGTGCAGTTTTCGTTTGATCTGATTGACCCGTTCATGCCGCTGGCGACGCGAACCGCTCTGGCCGCCCAGGTGCGCCAGGCCGCGCGCGATTTCGACCTGACCATTCACAGCGCGCAGGTGGGTCTGGCCTGTTACACCTATAACGGTCTGCTGCATCCCGACCAATCCGCCCGCGAGGCCGCTTTACAGTGGTGGCTCAACGCGGTTGAAGTCGCCGCCGCGCTGGAAGTTTCCGCCGTTGGCGGGCCGCTGGGCGCGATGAGCGTGCCGGAAGCGCACCAGCCGCATCTGGTCGAGCGCCGGTATCAGGATTTGCTGGCGGCGCTCACCCGGATTACCGAAGCCGCGCAGCGGGCCGGTCTGCGGGCGGTGCTGGTGGAACCCACACCGCTCAAACGCGAAGTACCCTACACGGTAGAACAGGCCGTGCGGCTGCAAGCCGACCTGCGCGGACGGGCGGCGCTGCCGGTGGAATACGTGCTGGATATTGGTCACGCGCTGTACCAGCCCTTATACGGCCCGGATGCGACCCTCGAAGCGTGGTTTAACGCGGTCGGCCAGCACATTGGCGTGCTGCATCTGCAAAATACTGACTTCCAGAGCGATTCTCACTGGGGCTGGCCGGACGCCCGCGCGGATTATCCGGTAGACCAGTTTGCGGCGCAGGTCAGGGCGGCTTCGCTGGAGCATGTGCCGGTTTTCCTGGAAGTCTTTTATGCCTTTGAAGCCGACGATGACAGCGTTCTGGCGAATACGATCAGTTCGGTTGAACATTGTAAGGCGGCGCTGGGGCTGGCGTAAAAACGGCGAGCCGGGACTTTCGCAGCCCGCCGGTCATCTGCTATTATCGCGGGATAATCATCCACTGATTAGCCCGCATGTTGCCGGTGAAACGGTATTAATCAACCGAGCGCAGGCCGGAACTTCGGCGGAACGCTCCCCACCGCTGCCGGTTCGGTAGGCGGGGTGAACGATCATGAGCCGAGACGGTTGGTGCAGGAAGGCCAGTCCCGTGAACGAACTTGATGCTGCTGACCAGATGTTGCAGGCAGCCCATCTGTATTACATAGATAACCTCACGCAGGCGGAAATCGCCAAAGTCCTGGGTGTATCCCGGCCCTCCGTGTCGCGTCTGCTGACACGGGCGCGTGAAGAAGGGATCGTCCAGGTCACGATCATCCCCTGGCGCCAGCGTGACGCCGCGCTGGAAGACCGCATCTGCCGGCGCTTTAACCTGCGCGGGGCGATTGTTGTGCGCACCGCCAGCGGCACGAACAGCGCCGCCATCCGGCAGGGCATCGGTCTGGGCGCGGCCTCGCATTTAATGAAGTTGTTTCAGCCCAATGATGTTATCGGCATTGGTCGGGGCCGGACGCTGGCCGAACTGGCGGCGGCGATGCGCCCCCCGGACGAGCCGATGAATCTGACGATTGTCCAGCTTCTCGGTGATGTTTCTGCCCAGCATGATGAATCGCTGGGGCGCGAACTGACGCGCCAACTGGCGGCCAACTTCGGCGGCCAGGCGTATTACGTCACTGCCCCGGCGCTGGTTGATAATGCCGAAGTCCGGGACATGCTGATGAACTCCGCCGCCATCCGGGCAGCGACTCAGCTTTACCCGACGGTGCGGATCGCGCTGGTGGGCATTGGCGAAATTGAGAAGTCGCCGCTGGTGCTGGGCGGGTTGATTAACAACGATGAGGTCGCGCTGCTGCGGCAGCAGGGCATTATCGGTGACATCTGCGGCTATTTTTTTGACACGGACGGCCAGTTCCGGTCTACGCTGTTTGATAACCGGGCGATTGGCATCACGCTGGACGAGCTGCGGCGCTGCGAGTACGTGGTGGCCGTCGCCGGCGGCGCAGACAAAGTAACGCCACTGTTGGGTGTTCTGCGATCAGGTGTGGTAAACTTCCTGGTGAGCGATCAGGTCACAACGGCGCAACTCCTGAATCGTGAACCGGACGCTGCATCAGCATAAACAGGTGGTATTACGGATGTGTCTAGCGCAAAATGGGGGATCATACTGCGCCTGTTGTAAATCCCTCGCCTGCCGGTACGCCCATGCATATTGTGGTGATTGATCTTGGCACCAGCCGCATCAAAGCGGTGGTTTTTAACGCTGCCGGCGAACAGGTGGCTCATGCTTCGCGTCCCTGCCCGCTGGTGCGGCCACAACCCGGCTGGTGCGAACAGGACATGGCAGAGACCCTCGCCAGCGCGTTGGATACGCTGCGCGAGTGTATCGCCCGGCTGGCGCTGCCGGCCTCGGCTTATGCTGCTCTGGCGCTGACCGGCCAGGGCGATGGGACGCGCCTGATTGACGCGGACGGGCAGCCGGTGCGCCCGGCGATCACGTGGCAGGATGCCCGCGCCGCGCCCATTATCCGCCGCTGGCAGGCGGACGGCAGCGCGCGGGACGTGCTGCGCCTGACCGGCGCGGTTCTCAGCGGCTCGCAGCAGACCGCCCAGTTGGCCTGGCTGGCCGAACATGAACCGGAGGCGCTGCAACGCGCCCGGTACATCTTCTTCGCCAAAGACTGGCTGTTTCACCATTTAACCGGCGTCCCGGCGACCGACCAGAGCGACAGCAGCTACACCTACCTCAACCGGCAGACGCGGCAGTTTGACCGCCGTATCCTGGAAGTGCTTGATCTGGCGTGGGTAGCGGACAAACTCCCGCCCATGCTGCCGCCGGAGCGCCCGACAGCGCCGCTGCTGGCGCAGGCTGCCGGGCAGCTTGGCCTGCCGGGCGGTCTGCCGGTGGTGGCCGCGCCGTTCGACGTGGTTTCGGAAATGATCGGCGTGGGCGGCTTCCGGGCCGGGGTGGCGTGCAGCGTCATGGGCACCGCCGGGATTCACCAGCTCAGCATCGAGCCAGCGGCGGCTGAACCACCCGATACGCTGGCCGGTTATACGACCTACATTCCCGGCCAGCCAACGCTCATTCGTTTTATTCCCAACATGCTGGCCGTCCCAAATATCGAATTCTGGGCGGCAGTGCTGTACGCGGACTGGCCGCATCGCCCACCCGCCTTCACCGGGGATGCCGACTTCGAAGCGCAGCTTGCCGCCGTCCCGCCGGGAGCGGACGGCGTCCGGTACCTGCCGTTTCTGTCGCCAGCCGGTGAGCGTTCGCCACGCTTTATGCCGGAAGCGCGGGCCGCCTTTACCGGGCTGTCGTTACATCACCGCCGCGAACACCTGCTGCGCGCTGTTTATGAAGGGATAGCCCTGGCGGCAGCCGACAGTTTTGCCCATTTACCGGCCAGCGCGGCGGCTGTGCAGTTGACCGGAGGTGGCGCGCGCAGCCCGCTGCTGGCGCAGATCATGGCCGATATGCTGGAACAACCGGTGGAAGTGCGCCGCCAGCACAGCGGCGCGGTATATGGGGCGATGCTGTTCGCCCGCGCCGTACTGGGGCACGCCCCCGATTTAAACGCGGCCTATCACCAGATTCAGCCCACGTCGCGGATTTATACACCTGACCTCCCGGCCAGTGCCATCTACCGCGCCCTGAAGTCAAACTACGACGCGCTGATACCGCTGGCCCACCCGCCGCCTTCGTGAGTGCCGCGCGCCAGTCTGAAACCCGGCGTCACGGCAACACTTTTGTTGACTCTGTGCTGGCCCCGGCGGTCGGGGCTGGGCCAATTCGATGAGGATGATGATGAACTGGCTGCAAGACCTCTTTCATGTAGATAAGCCGATTATCGCCATGTGCCATCTGAAGGCACTGCCCGGCGATCCGGGTTATGACGCCAGCCGGGGCATGGCGTGGATTGTCGAACAGGCGCGGGCGGATTTACGCGCCCTGCAAAACGGCGGCGTGGACGCGGTGATGTTTTCCAACGAGGCCAGCCTGCCCTATCTGACGAAGGTGGAAACGATCACCGTCGCCTGCATGGCGCGGGTGATTGCCGAACTGCGGGACGAGATTCGTGTGCCGTTTGGCGTTAACGTGCTGTGGGACCCGGCAGCCTCGATTGATCTGGCGGTCGCCACCGGCGGGCAGTTCGTGCGGGAAATCTTCACCGGCGTGTATGCCAGCGATTACGGCCTGTGGAACACCAACTGCGGCGAAACGATCCGCCACCAGCATCACGTACACGGCGGCCATGTGCGCCTGTTCTTTAATATCGTGCCGGAATCCGCCGTTTATCTGGCACAGCGTCCGGTCGCGGACATCGCCCGCACCACCGTGTTCGTATCGCATCCCGACGCGCTGTGTGTGTCCGGCCCGACTGCCGGCGCCGAAACCTCGCTGGAAACGCTGGCGCAGGTGAAGCAGGCCGTACCGGATACCGTCGTGTTTGCCAACACCGGCGTGCGCCTGTCGAACGTGGAAGCGACGCTGCAAGTGGCCGACGGCGCGATCATCGGCACGACCTTCAAACAGGATGGGTATATCTGGAACGCCGTGGACGAAAGCCGCGTGCGCGAGTTTATGCAGCAGGTGAAGGACATACGTCGTGGCTAAACGCCGGACACAGCCGATTGCCCGCTACGGATATGTCGTATGGGCTGTGATATAGTGAAAACGAAACACCATCAATCAGTGTGTATCAGTTCATGAACGACCGGAGCCAGATCAGGCAGGAGCTTGCTGCCTTACTCACCCGGCACCAGCCGGCGATTGCCGCCAGTTTTCGTCCCGGTGAGACATGGCTCGAAGTTCTGCACGACTCGACCGCTCTGGGGCTTCAGGCGCTGGCGGCGGCCTACCTCTGGTGATACTGCGCCGCCCGCGCCTGCAAGGCCGGCACGCAGTCTGGCGGCGGCGTGACCGACCCCAGGTAAGCCTCGGACTCCGGGCCGTGAAAATCCGTGCCGCCGGTCATCACCAGCTGATGCCGGGCGGCCAGCGCGCGCAGATTGGCGCGCACCGTTTCCGGGTTTTTCGGGTGTACCACCTCCACGCCGTCCAGCCCGGCAGGCACAAGGCGCTCCACCATCGCGGCATAATCCGGCAGCAGGCCGGGATGCGCCAGCACTGCCGCGCCGCCCGCGCGGTGCAGCAGATCAATCGCGCCTTCGGGTGTCAGCCGTTCGCGCGCGACATACGCCGGCCCGCCGGTATACAGGTAGCGGTCAAAGGCTTCCCGCACCGAGGCGACATACCCGGCCTCCACCAGCGCGCGGGCGACATGAGGCCGCCCGACCGAACCGCCGCCGGCCAGCGCCAGCACCCGTTCCCAGGCGACCGGCAGCCCTAACTCAGCCAGCCGGTTGACGATCCGCTGGCCGCGCCGCACGCGGTCGTCGCGGAAATGCGCCAGCGCCGCCTGAAATGGAACATTCTGGCTGTCTATAAAATAGCCCAGCACATGCACATCCAGTCTGGCGTCTTCGGCGCTTAGTTCAATCCCGGGGATAACCATCAGCGTGCCACCGGTAGCCGCCCGCGCTTCAACAATGCCCGCCGTCGTATCGTGATCGGTGATGGCGACCACTTCTAATCGCTGCGCGCGCGCCCGGTGAATGAGGTCCGACGGTGTAAGCTGACCGTCGGACGCGGTTGTGTGTAGATGCAGATCAGCTCGTAAAGTCACGTATGGCTGCGTGGCTCCACCGCAAAACGAACGGCTGTACGCTCCTGTCCATCAATATTAACTTCGGTAAAATAAGGGGTAAAAACAATGTCTATCTCGTCACGGCTGAGATAACCCCGCGCAATCGCCAGAGCTTTGACGGCCTGATTGACCGCGCCTGCCCCGATAGCCTGCACTTCCGCGTAATGATGTTCACGAATGACGCCCGCGATTGCCCCGGCCACCGCCGTTGAGCGAGATTTGGCGGATACTTTAATGACATCCGGCCCCGATGCGTTTTCCTCTGCGTTCATCGTAATCCTGCCTTTTATTTGCCCACCCAACACTGGGCGGGAAGCCATACCAGCGTCGGTGTCAGTCGCGCATCGGCCAACACGCTCTCTGCTTCTACATAATAAATTGTACATGAAAATCCATATTAAGTCTACACGGCCACCAGCGGTCCCAACTTTATCCCAAATATCGCAATTTATCCCAAAGAAGCGTGTATTTTCGCGGCCTGTGTAGAAAATATCCCAATGTTAAAAAGATCGGTGAGCATCTGTTTTAACTTTGCAACAAACCCAACCCGCTCCAAACTTTGGTTATATTGGGTTATAAACGCCCGATTCAGGCCGCTTATCCCAAATCTGACAGCTAATGACAGGCTGACTCCCGTTGGATTCCCGTTTGGTACGTTACCTATTACAGGAGTCTGTTGGGTAGATTTTTTCCCAACCTTAAAATGTTAAAAGTTTTAACATTCGCAGCGCGGAATCGGTTGAGGTTCGGCGCGAGATACGTTATACTACAAGGTACATCAACCACCAACCATGAACCGGGCAGCCCGGTCCCACACCTGACGTCGGGCAGCAGACACGCCCGGGTGGTAATAAAGCAAATCGGCAACAAGTGAAAGCTGGCGCTGGCGGGTTATTTCAACCTGACAGGTTTGTATTCCCACGCGCCGGGACAGAACAACAACAACGGACAAGTCACAGTGAAACCGCAAGACGCCTGGAACATCGCCTACAGCCAACTGGAAATTCAGCTTGACCGCCCCAGCTTTGAGACGTGGCTGCGGGGTGCGACTTTCCTGGGCTTCGAGGATGATACCTTCAAAATCGGCGTCGCTAACCCCTACGCCCGCGAGATGCTCCAGCACCGGCTGTACCGGGACGTGCGCCGCATCATGAGTGATGTGTGGGGCGCGCGGGTGGAACTGGCGTTTGAAGTTTACAAACCGCCGGCGGCAGCCAGCGACGGCGAAGACCTGCCGCTGTTCCGGCTGCTGGCGCGGCAGGCGGCGGCTGAATCCGAACCGCTGCACCAGAAGGTTGCGCGTCCGGCGCGGCCTGACCTGCCGGAAAGCGAACTAAACCCGCGTCTGACCTTCAACCGCTTCGTGGTGAATGCCGCCAACCGCATGACCTATGAGGCCGCGCTGTCGGTCGCGGAACATCCCGCCAGCCTGTACAACCCGTTCCTGCTGTACGGCGGCGTGGGCCTGGGCAAAACACACCTGCTGCAATCGGTGGCTCACATCTGCCGGGAACGCGGCCTGCGGGCGGTGTATATCCCCTCGGAAGTCTTTACTAACGATCTGGTAGACGCGATCCGCCAGAAGACGACGGCCATGTTCCGCGATAAATACCGCTCGGCGGACGTGCTGCTGGTGGACGACATCCAGTTTATCGCCGGCAAGGAAAGCACGCAGGAAGAGTTTTTTCATACTTTTAATACCCTCTATACCTTTAATAAACAGATTGTGCTGGCGTCTGACCGCCATCCGTCGCAGCTTCACACGCTGGAAGACCGGCTGCGGTCGCGTTTCGCGGGCGGCCTCATCATGGATTTACAGCCGCCGGAATTTGAGACGCGCCTCGCCATCCTCGAAATGTGGGCGCGCGAGCGCGGCGTGAATCTACCGCGTATGGTGGCGGAAACGATTGCCAACCGCGCCCGCACCAACGTGCGCGAACTGGAAGGCATCTTCAACCAGATCGTCGCCACCACGCAGATCAGCAAGCGCGCGCTGAATGTTCACGTAGCGCAGGATGTGCTGGACGGCTACCGCCGCCCGCGCCATCACATCACGCTGGCGCGGGTGCTGGATGTCACCGCCCGCTATCACGGCGTCAGCGTGGCCGACCTGACCGGCCCGCGCCGCACGCAAAAACTGACGCAGGCGCGGCAGATCGGCATGTATCTGGCGCGTGAAGTTACCCAGGCATCGCTGCCGCAGATTGGCGAAGCCTTTGGCGGGCGCGCGCACTCCACCGTCCTGCACAGTTGCAACAAGATCGCGGAAGACCTCGAAAGCGACGACCTGCTGCGCCGGGGTCTCGAAGCCATGCAGAAGGAACTGTTCACCGGGCTGGATTAAAGGCGGTCAGCCTGTTACAGCGCGGTTGATGACAATGGGCACGATCCACAGTGTTCATTGTTTCTTTATGCAACTGCCACACAATTGCCACAGAACCCCAATTTTCCAATGGCTTTACCCGTCTACACTAAGACTATACATTAACAATGACATCACCGGTATACTCCGAAAAGACTTCTTATAACAGGGATTTCACAATTCTTAAGCTCTATTACCCTATTACCTGTCACTATACTACATTTAGTCATCTGCATACCGAAGGGTAAAATCATGTTCCGTTATGGAAGTGCCTGCGTATCTGCGCTCCTGATTCTGGCAGTGGCACTGGCCGCCTGCGCGTCGCCGGCGGCACCACCAACCCCAACGCCGCCGCCCGAAATCGCGCTGGCGGTCTCCGGCTCAGGCAGCGTTTCAACCGTATTCACGGCTATCAAGTCGGACTTTGAAACGGCTGTGCCCGGTTATACACTGAATGTCCTGTCCGGGACGGGCACCGGCGGCGGTGTTAAAGGGGTGCTGGATGGCACGCTGGACGTGGCCGCCATGGCGCGCGCCCCTAAAGACGATGAAACCGCAGCCGGGCTAAAATATCTGGAGTTTGGTAAAACGGCGGTGGCGATCCTGCTGCACCCTGACGTGGGTGTTACCACGCTCACGCAGGCGCAGGTGAAGGCAATCTTCGCCGGTGAGATCACCAACTGGTCGGAAGTTGGCGGCCCAGACCTCGACATCGTACTGTACGTGCGGGACGAAGATGAGTCGGCCACCGGCGCGCTGCGTAAAGCCATCTTTGGTGATACGCCCTTCCCGGAAACCGCCGCCGGCGTGATGACCAGCGCAGGTGATATGCTGACGGCAATTGAAAGCACACCGGGCAGCATCGGCTTTGGCAACTGGTCGGGCGTGCTGGCGTCCGACAAAAAAGTGGCTGCCACCGCGCTGGATGGGATAAAACCCGGCGAAGCGGAGTATGCGGTGAAAGTGATTCAGGGTGTCGGGTATACCGAGCAGCGGCAGGCAGTGGTACAGCCGCTGCTGGACTGGCTGACATCCGATGCCGGCCAGGCCGTGCTGCAACAGCGTGGAGTCAATCCCGCGTAGTGACTTTCTGGAGGGGGATATGCCGTTTCCATTCATCAACCGGCGGCTGAATGTCAAACTGAACCTGATGCTGGTTGCCGCTTTTGGCGGCCTGCTGCTCACACTGGGCATCATCGTCAATGTGAACTTCCCGGTGCTGCTGCGCCAGTTAGGCCAGAGCCGGCTGGAAGATGAAGCCGTCATGGTGGAACGGCGCTTTGTTGAGCTGGAAGCACAAACCCTGAACGCGGCGCGGCTGCTGATCGCGATGCCCGGCATGGGGGGAGTTTTCGAGACAGGTGTCACCAGCCAGACACGAACAGCCTTCCTGCTGCAAGCCAGTTCGCTGGGGCTGGACAATCTGCTGGTGGTTAACCAGGATGGCGACCGGCTGGTCAGCATCTCCAATTCCAGCGCCGCCTATAACCGGGCTGATGAAGAGAAACTGATTAAGCTGGGACTGATCGGCGCGGCCACGACCGGCCTGGTCACGGCTGATGATACCAGGCAGGTATTTCTGTCCGGGGTCGTGCCGGTCAAAAATGCAGCGGGAACGGTGATCGGCGCCGTCCTGGTAGGGCGAGAAATAGATGATGCCCTGCTCGATGAACTGGACTATGCCCGGTCGGCTACCCATCTCGGTTTTGTATACGACCAGCGGCTCGTCGCGCGCGACCACTCAAAGCCCGAAGAATTTGACGACGTGCTGAACGACGAAGCCGCTTTTATCGCCCAGGCCGGCGCCGGCCAGTTGGTGATGAATATGAACCCTGCCGCCGACGCCGATGGCAGCGCCGACGTTATCGCCTTTGTACCGGCGCGCGTCGGCGGCGAAATTCAGGGTGTGTTCATCGTTCGTTTCGAACTGAGCGCGGTTTATACGTTCCAGACTCAGTTAGTCCGCAACTCGCTGGGTGCGATGCTGACGCTGCTGTTTCTGGCGCTGGCGCTGGCCGTCGTATTCACCCGCCGCACCATCACCCGGCCTATCGAACAGTTGAAACAGGCGGCGGAAAAGATCGCTGCCGGTGATTTTTCGCAGCGTATCACGATCAGCTCTCAGGACGAACTGGGTGATCTGGCGCGCGCGTTTAACACCATGTCGGCGCAGTTGAACAGCCTCGTCACGCAGCTTCAGCAGCGTATGGCCGAAACCCAGGCCGCCCGCGAGGAAGCCGAACGCGCCAGCCAGGTGAAATCGGCCTTTCTGGCAAGCATGTCCCACGAACTGCGAACGCCGCTGAACTCGATCATCAACTTCAGCAAGTTCGTGGTCAAGGGCGTGATGGGGCCGATCAACGAACGGCAGGAAGAAACGCTGAACAAGGTCGTCAACAGTTCCAAACATCTGCTGCAACTGATTAACGATGTGCTGGATATGTCCAAGATCGAGTCCGGGTCGCTCAACCTGTTCGTCGAAAAGGAAGTGGATGTGAGCGACATTCTCCAGACGGTCGCCGCCACCGCCAGCAGCATGTTGGATGACAAGCCGGTCGAACTCCAGCTTGAGATTGCGGAACCGCTGCCCCGGATCACCGGCGATAAAAAGCGGATCATGCAGATCATGCTCAACGTTGTGTCCAACGCCTGCAAATTCACGCAGGAAGGCCACGTGAAGATCATGGCGCAGCAGCAGAACGGCAGCCTGCGGCTGGCGGTCGAAGACACCGGGCCGGGCATCGCGCCGGAAGATTCTGAGCTGGTCTTTGAAGCCTTCAAGCAGACCGCTACCGGCCTGCGCCAGGGCAGCGGCACGGGGTTGGGTTTGCCCATCTCCCGCAGCCTGGCCGAAGCGCACGGCGGCAGGATGTGGTTTGACAGCGTGCCGGGGCAGGGTTCGACCTTTTACGTATCGCTGCCGGTACAGTCCGAAACGTTACAACCAGTCACGATTGAATAAGGGGCGGACCTGATGAATACCTATCCGGCAGTTTTATATGTGGAAGATGACGACCTGAGCTGCGAGATCATGCGGCTGCTGCTGGAAGGCGAAATGCAGTTGCAGCATGTGACGATTTTCCAGGACAGTTCAGACTTTCTGGAACGGCTTCAGGCTCTCAATCCGCAGCCGGATGTGATCCTGCTGGATATTCACATGCGGCCCTATACCGGATTCGACCTGCTGATCATGTTACGGTCGCAGGAAGCGTATCGAAATGTGCCGGTCGTCGCCCTGACCGCCAGTGTGATGAATGAGGAAGTGCAGCAGCTTCGCACGGCAGGGTTTAGCAGCGTCATTGCCAAACCGATAGATCAGGACTTCTTCGCCACCATGCTGCACCGGATTTTACAGGGAGAACAAATATGGCACGTGATAGACTAGAGACAGAGCCGGCGCTGCTGCTGAAGGACCGACATATCTTTGTCATCGAGGACAATCTCGAAAACCGTATCATCATGCGGATCGTCCTGAACCGCTGTGGGGCACAGGTGGACTTCGACCGGTGGGGGCGCGAAGTCCCTGACCATCTAGGTTGCATGAAGCTGATTCACGTAATTCTGCTGGACTTAATGTTTCCTAACGGGATTACGGGGTATACTATTTTTGATCAGATTCGGCAGATTCCCCGCCTGGCAGATGTGCCGGTGGTGGCGGTGTCCGCCGCCGACCCGTTCACGGCCATCCCGCAGTGTCAGGCAAAGGGCTTCGCCGGATTTATCGCCAAGCCGATAGACGATGACCTGTTTCCGCTGCAAATCGCGGACATCATCGCCGGGCATAATGTCTGGTATGCCGGTTAGACCAAGGAACCAAACTCATGAACCAACTTCATGCCGTCATCGTTGATGACCGTCCCGATAACGCGGGCGTGCTGGGGGAACTGCTGGAACTGGAAGGTTTAAGCCACACCGCTGTTCACAATCCGCTGAGGTTGGAAGCCGCTTTACAGAAGCTCAATCAGGTAGATGTGTTTTTCCTCGATCTGGAAATGCCGGGCATGGACGGTTATGCCGTGTACGATCTGCTCAAAACGCATCCCCGGTTTGCCTCAGCGCCGGTCGTGGCCTATACGGTACACAACAGCGAAATCAACACGGCCTACCAGATGGGCTTTCACAGCTTTCTGGGAAAGCCGCTGGATGCTGATCTGTTCCCCGACCAACTGGCGCGCATCCTGCACGGCGAACGGGTGTGGGCGGCAGTCTGAAGCGCCGGCGCCAGGTCGAGGCGCAGCATTCTGCGCCCCGACCGGCATGACTTCTCAACGTTGAAACCCTACTCGGCGCTTCTGGCGCTGCCGCGCGTGGCAGCCGTTACAGCGTTGCCATAAACCACGCGAGGCTGCTGAAGATAGCCTCATCAAGCACCTCCGGCCCGGTTGCCAGCACATCAAAGATGTGATCGCCGTCCAAAACCAGCAGGGCTTCTTCGCCTTCGTGGTATTTTAGAAAGATTTCGCCCTGCTGGGGCATCGGGAACACGGTGGTGTCGCGGCTGCCAACCACCACCAGCATCGGCCCGCTGTACGAGGTGACCGCCGCGACCGGATCAACTGTGAACAGCTCCTCGTAGAACCCGCGCTTCATGCTGGTTTCTTCACCCCAGGGCAGCGTAATGGCAAGGGCTTCCCCGTCCGGCAGTTCCAGGCCGCTTTTAATGATGTCCGCCGACAGAATATTGGCAAAATTGGAAGCCGGGTTAGCCGCCGCCGACCAGAGCACCAGCGATTTTACCCGCGCGTCCTGCCCCGCCGTGATCGCTCCGACCAGACCGCCCTGGCTCAGACCGATGATGCCAATCCGGTCAGGATCAACGCCGTCGAGGGTCTGCGCAAAATCCAGCGCCGCCAGCGCGTCGCTGACCTGTCCCGTAAAAGTGGTATCTTCCCACAGACCTTCACTTTCGCCTGACCCGCGAAATTCGATTCGCAGCGAGGCGACGCCGCGCTCGGCAAACAGCCGCGCGGTGCGGCTGTACATACCCTCGTCCGTATTCACCACCGGCAGTTCGTCACGTTCGCCCTTAAAACCATGAAACAGCAGTACCAGCGGAACAGACGCATCCGTCTCCGGCATCGCCAGCGTACCGATGAGGTTTAAACCCTCGTTCTCGAAATAGACGATTGTTTCCACAACTTCATAAGCTGGCTCGGCTGCCGCTAAGGCGTCTGCCGCCGCTGCCAGATCATCCTGCGCCTGCACGACCGGCACCACCAGCAGTACACAGGCGGTGAATAAAAACAGCCACATTTTTAAGCGAAACATAAAATGCCCTTTCAAGCAGAAATACTTCTAAAGATTATACCGGGCGGCAAATGACTCATCCAATGATCGGAGCCGGCGCGTATCCCTGGCGGCCTACCGCTTTGCCAGTTCGTCCAGCAGCCAGCGGTGTTGTGCCATGATGTCCGCAATCGCGGCGGCATCGGCGGCGGCATCCGGTTCGGGCGACGGTGGGCAGGGTTCGACCGGCAGCCACGCGGCGAAATCCTCGGCGCTCAGTTTTCCCTCCGCCAGCGCGGCGATTTTTTCCAGTGCTTCAGCCGGTATCCAGGTTGGGCGCAGGCCGTTGATCCGCAGCATGAACAGCGCGGCAATCGTCGCGGTGCGTTTGTTGCCATCGGCAAACGGGTGATTGCGCCCCACGCCGTGCAGCAGCGCGGCGGCTTTGTCCGGCACGGTCGGGTAAGCATCCGCGCCAAACACCGTCTGCATCGGACGCCCCCAGGCCGCTTCCAGCAGGTTCATATCGCGCACGCGCTGTTTGCCCTTCAGGATTTTGTGGATGCGGTCGCTGTTGGGAATCTGCTCGTTGATGTAAATCAGTTCATCAACAGTGAGATAGCGGGTTATCATTAGTCTTCAGTCTTTAGTCATCAGTCAAGAGCCAAGAACAGGCATTGAACTGCCAGGATGCAGAGACGAGAAAGTTACCAGTTACCAGAGAAAAAAGAAAACTGACGACGGATAACTGAAAACTATTGTTTGGTATCTTGGCAGTTCATCGTATTTGCCAATAGCCATCAGCCAACTGCCTTCGTATGCACGGCCAGCCACGCGGCGACCGACTCGACGGTGTGGCGGCTCTGCGCGATTTCAAGGATGAAGTCGTAGGCTTCAGCATCGCTCCAGGCAGGCCGCAGGCCGTTACGTTCCAGAAAGATCACCACCGCCCGCGCCGCCGTGCGTTTGTTGCCATCATAAAACAGATGATGCGCCGCCAGCGAATGCAGCAGCGCGGCGGCTTTATCCAGCAGCGTGGGATAAGCTTCCTGCCCGAAGGCGCGCAGCGTCGGGCGCGCCGCCGCCGACCGCAGCAGATGCCGGTCGCGCACGTCGGGTTTGCGTCCCAGCACTTCTTCAGCGATAGCATAGATTTCGGCGGGAGTGAGATAACTGATCTCGTCTCCGAAGTTGTCCATCCGGTTATCCATCATCTTCATCCAGCCGCACGATTGTAGAAGATTTCCCGGCAGCTTCAAGCCTGCGGTTTCAACCATATCGCCTGACGATCTCCGCCGCAAAATCGGCGACGCTCAGGCGCAGCGCCTCCGGTTCGAGGACTTCAATTGCGCCGCCGAGTCCCAGAATCGCCGTTCGCGCCGCATAAAACGAGTCGAACCAGACGTTCAGGCGCATCCAGCCGCCATCATCTTCATCCGTCACTTCCCAGTGGGCGCTGCCGAAGTACAGCGACAAATCGCGGTAAGTGGCAGGCACAATCCGCAGTACGACGGCAAACTGTCCGGCCTCACGTTCGATGTCGGCACAGGCGGCTTTCCAGTAGCCTTCCAGGTTAAAATCCGCCGCGCGCTCAAAGGTCTCATTTAACACGCTGACCGTAATCAGCGCCGACACGCGGAAATGACGCAGCCGACCGCCTCCCGCATAGACGACGTACCAGACTCCGGCCTTCGCCACCAGCCCGTAAGGTTCGACCACGCGCTCGATCTCCACACCGTTCAGCATCCGGTAGCGGATAACAACACGATGGTTTTTCCCGACCGCTTCGTACAGCGTTTGCAGATGGGGCGGCGTATCGTGTCCCTGTCCCCACCAGGCCCAGTCGAGATAAATCGGTGGTAAGTGGTCTGCCGGGCGCGTCCACTGAGCGGCATATAACTTCAGCAGCGCGGTTTTAAGCTTCTGCCCTGCATCCAGCGACACCAGCGCATCCGGTATGTTTACCAGCAGCAGGGCGTTCATTTCGTCCTGTGTCAGCCCGGTCAGGTTAGTGCGGTAATTTTCAACCAGCCGGTAGCCACCGTTTACGCCCGTATCGGCGTAGATCGGGATGCCGGCAGCGCACAGCGCATCCACATCGCGGTAAATGGTTCGGACGGATACGCCAAGCTCAGCGGCGAGGTCAGGGGCGCTCATTTGCTGGCGGCTTTGCAGCAGCATCAGGATGGATAACAGGCGGTCGGCGCGCATAGGCAGTCGGGAGTCTCCAGTCGTTAGTCCTTGGTCAACATCACAATGGCGCAGGAGCGACCGGCGTGGTCGCCCGGCCTGTTTCCATGATGCGCGACAAACACTGACAGAAGATGTCAGCCTTCGCCGGTAACATTCATTATAGAACGGTTCACAACGGAGGAAACAACCGTGAGCAATGATCTAAACGTCCGCATCGTCGAACTGCCACCCATGCGCGTCGCCAGCGTGCTCGGTTTCGGCGCACAGCCGGAGTCGCTGGCGTGGGACAAGCTGATGGCCTGGGCAGAACCGCGCGGCCTGCTGAAGTCACAGCCAGCACCGCGAATCTTCGGCTTCAACAACCCCAGCCCGACGCCCGGTAATCCGAACTACGGTTACGAATTCTGGATTACCGTCAGTCCAGACGTCACATCCGACGACAGCGCGACGGTCAGGGATTTTCCCGGCGGCCTGTATGCCGTGACGCGCTGCCAGGGAGTGGACACGATTTCCAGCACCTGGCAGCAGCTTGTGGCCTGGCTGGAAACCAGCCCCTACAAATCCGCCCGCCATCAATGGCTGGAGGAGCACATCACTTCCACCCCCGATTTAAATCCAGAGGCGCTGGTGCTCGATCTGTACATGCCGGTTAAGGAATAGCGTCTATCGGGAAACTGTCGCAGGGACACGGCAACACCGTGTCCCGACACTGAAACAAAACGGGCGACCACACAGGGTCGCCCTATGGTTTTCGACTCTGCACATATTCGCGGTACAGTTCCAGGTCATGCTGTGTGACCTGCGTCAGCGCGGCAGGCATGTCGTCCAGCGCAAACCAGCCAATCGCGCTGCACTTCTCCGGCTCTAAAATCACCGGCTCGCCTTCTGTAATCCGGCAGATAAATGATGGTGACACCCAGTGCTGCTTTTCTTCCGGCAGAATATGGTCGGTCACGGTGAGCATGTCGCCCACGTCAATCGTGACGCCGTATTCCTCGCGGATTTCCCGCGCCAGCGCGTCCCGCAGCGTTTCGCCAAACTCCACGCTGCCGCCGGGAAATTCCCACAGACCACGCTCGTTTTTGGCCTTTGGCCCGCGCTGCGCCAGAAACACACGCCCCGCGTCATCCACGATAATCGCGCCGACCCCGACGCCAATGTAATCTATACCGCGCCGCATACCGTTCACAGGCCGTTCCTCACTTCACCATCAGATAGCCGCCGGCGAGCAGCAGCAGCGTAGCAACAATTCGCTGTCCGTCAATGGAACGGGCTTCGACGCCCAACAGGCCAAAGGTATCAATCACCATGCCAGCGAAAAGCTGGCCGACGATAATCAGGGCGATAGCCGGCGCCGCGCCCAGACGCGGGATGGTGTGGTTAATCGTCAGATACAGAATCACACCGAATAACCCCACCCCGAACATCGACCAGGGCAGCCGCCCGATTTCTCGCAGGTTATCACCCCCGCGTGTCACCAGCAGCAGCAGCGAAAAGACCGCGCCGCTGACATGCACGATCAAACTTCCCGCCGCGCCGCCAACCCGCTGTCCAATCGAATTGGCAATCGGCGTCTGAATACCAACCGCGATACCTCCAACCACACCTATCAGAACGGTGAGCGCCTGTTGCAGCATTCCACAACCTTTACGTATATACGAGTATGACCAGAAGTTTAGCAGAGTTGAGGCGAAAGGCTATGGTTGGTACAGCGGCAGGCTGATGGTAAACCGGCTGCCCGTTCCCGGTTCGCTTTCCACCTGAATGTGACCATGATGCCGCTCGATGATCTTCTTCGCAATCGTCAGCCCCAGCCCAAAACCCGGCGTGGTGTGCGCCACGTCCAGGCGGTAAAACCGCTCAAAAATATGCGGCAGCGCGTCCGGGGGGATGCCCGGCCCACTGTCGGCCACTTCGATTTTCACGCAGTCGGATTCCCGGAAGGTGCGCACGGTTACAGTGCCTTGATCCGGTGTATACCGAACGGCATTCCCGACGATTTCGGTCAGGGCTTCCATCAGGCGGTCGGTATCCCCCTCGATAGACGGCAGGCCGGGGGCTAAATCCAGCTTCAGCGGCAACTGCGGCTGGCCGCTGACCGCCGTTATCTGCGCTGCCACCTGCGCTGCCAGCAAGTTGAGACTAACCACCTCGCAGGCCAGCGGCACGCCGGCATCCAGCCTTGACAGCGAAACCAGCATATCTACCAGACGGGTGATATTCGCTATCTGACCATCCAGAAATGCCAGTTTTTGCTGGCGTTTATCCGGCTCATTCATCCGGCTTATCAGATAAGCGGTAGACTGAATGATCGTCAGTGGGGTGCGGAATTCGTGGGATACATTCTGGACAAAATCGGTCAGCAGTTGCACGCGCTCCTTTTCCAGCCGAAGTTCAAGCGCCTGCTGCTCCGCCTGTTTGCGTCCGGTAATATTACGGACGACGGAAATCACTTCGTCATCACCGCAGGCGGCCATGCGGGCGTTAAAATACCGGGTTTCACCTTCGATCTCCAGCGTATATTCATAGTCCAAAACCTCGCCAGTGGACAGCACCCGGTCGAACCGCTCCTGCCAGAGTTCTACCAGTTCGGCTGGCAGTACATCTGCAATTTTTTTACCGATAAACTGCTCCGGCGGCAGCAGCAGGTCGTTCAGATTGCGCGTATGAACATCCAGATAGGTCCCATCCCGCCGGTAGCGAAAGATCAGATCAGGGACCGCGCTGAGCAGCGCCCGCTGGCGGACTTCGCTGGCGGCCAGCGCCGCCTCCGTCCGTTTACGCTCGGTTATATCCCGCAGCACCAGCACATACCCCCGCTGACGACCGGCATGGTCCGAAATCGGCGAAATGATGGGATAATAATCGTGCGGCTGGTTGGCCCGCATAATCGTAATATCCGCCAGCACCCGGTCATCGCCTTCCAGCCACTGCGACCAGGCGGGGAAAAACCGGGTGATCAGTTCTCCAATCGCGTGAATATCCGAACCGATGATGGCGGCGAGAATAGGCCGGGCGGCGGGATTCACGTCCACAATGCGCTGCTGTGTATCAACCACAATAACTCCGTCGTGCATGGTTTCGATGACGACGTCACGAGCAATCGGGACAATAGCCAGCAGACGATTGCGAAATAAATTGTAAGTGATGATTAGCCCGGTCAGCGTAAATACGATAGGCGTCAGGTCGAGATTCGGCCAGGGATTCAGATGCAGCAGGCTGATGATATTGCTGAACCAGGGCAGCAGCCCGGCAAACAGGACTACGCCGGTTTGGGTGCGGTACAGCCCGGACGCGCGCCGGTAAAACTGCACCAGCATGACCAGCCCAACCAGCATCAGCCCGTAGGAATACACCACATGCAGCCAGAACCAGGGGCCGCCGTCCAGAATGGTGCTGCTGGCGGCGGTGCGCTTGCCGGCGAAAAACAGACCATGCCAGGGGTCCGTCCACAGCAGCGCCAGCGTCAGCAGCGGTTCAATCAACAGCAGGCCGATCACGAACCAGGACAACCGTTCCTGCCGGTGGGTGTACACCAGCGCAAAAGCCAAAAACGCGCCGGGGGTGGTGACGACACCGAAGTAAGTCAGGTTGAGCCAGACCAGCCGGGCGGTTGAGGTGGTGGCTAACCAGTACCCGGCGTAGGTCAGCGACCAGACGGTGAGCGCCAGCATGAAGATACCCAGCGGTCGCGCGGCGGCGGTCGCGCGGCGCCGCCAGATGAAATAGACGCTGGCACCCGAAACTGCCGCCGCGAGCAGCAGCAGCATCGCATACAGGACAGGATGGTTAAACATGGCTGGCTCGGTCAAATCCTGAACACAGCTATAGTTATTCCGGCACGACAAGATACCGGATGCAAACGACACTGTGGTGGTTGTACTCAGAAGTATTGTATTACAAATACGACACACTGCGAATTACAGCACATCTGCCGGGTCAACCTCCACGAACCAGCCGCGCGCGATGTCCATGCCTTCCAGGAGGATACCCGGCCCGGTTCGACCTTGTGCCTCAGCCGTCCACCACAAAAAGCTGTGCGGCGCTCCACCCGCCAGTGCGCCCGCCCCCGACCGCGCGCACCCGCCAGTAGTACAGGCCGTCAGCCAGCGGGCCAAGCGTCAGAGATCGTTGCGTCGTCGAGAAAACCGGAAGCAGGTCGGTAAAAGCGGCGTTCCGTGCCACCTGTATGTCGTAGTAGGCCGCCCACGTTACCACGCTCCAGGTGAGGGTGGGCGTGGCGGTCGTATAGAGATTTAAACGCGGCGCGGCGGAGGGCAGCTCGTGCGTGACCGCCGAAAAAACCGGCGTGAAATCACTATACAGGGCGTTCTGCTGTAAATCGTGCGGCGGCGTGAAGGCGCGAAGTTTGAAGTAGTAGGTCTTGTTGGGTTGCAGCCCGTTCACCGTATACGCTCCGGTCGCCTTGCTGGACGTGATGCCGCTGTAGGAAAACGGCCCACCCGGGGCGGTGGCGGTATAAACCTCATAACCGCCGCCGTGATCGGTGTAGTCAATCAACAGCCAGCCGAGCATGATGCTGTTCCACCAGCGTTCGATCAGGTACGGCGTGCCAGGCGTGGTGGTCTGCGTCGGCAGCGACAGCGGATCGAGCGTCCACAGCAGATTCTGGATGGCCGGGCTGCTAAAGCGCAGTTTGTTGTAACGCAGGTTGATGCCGGTCAGCGTTGCCACGTTCGCCAGCCCGGCGGGCGTTTCGCCGGAAAGCTGGTTGTAGGACAAGTCAAGCCAGTCTAGTTTGGGCAGGCTGGCGAAGGTCTCCGGTATCGGCCCGCTCAGGCGGTTGACACCCAGCAGCAGGTCGGTCAGTTCCGGCAGATTACCCAGTTCCGGCGGCAGTTCGCCGCTCAGACGATTGTGCCACAAGCCCACCCAGGCCAGTTTATCCATGCTGCCCATACTGGCGGGCAGGCTGCCATCCAGCTTGTTGTCGTTGAGGATCAAAACCCACAGTTCGTCCAACCCGCCGATGGTGTCCGGGATGCCGCCGGTGAGCTGATTGTACGACAGGTCGAGCCAACCGAGCAGGGGAAACTGGCCGATCTGGGGCGAAATCGTGCCGCGCAGGTTATTGGCGTTCAGCCCCAGCGAGTCGACATGGCCGCCCCAGCAGTGGACGCCGTACCAGGAACAGGGTGTGGTGGTTTGCAGCCAACCGGCGCGGTTGGTCCACCCGCTGCCGCCAGTGCTGTAATACAGCGCCTCTAGCCCTTCACATTCGGTCTTCGGGATTTCCGTCACCTCATCGCAGACCGAATAAGGCGCGTTATTGGAGATGGTGACGGTGAAACCCGTCGCATTGGCCGCCACCACTCGGACGCGGATGTTGCTGGCCGGGTCGTAAAACGTTTCACCGACGCGCCACATCGCGCCTTCATCCCAGGGCGGAACGCCGTCGGCATCCACCAGCCAGGCCGGCGTGGCACGCGCCGTATCCACCGAATAGATGATGACCGCATCCCCCGGCAGGTGGCCGTCATATCCGACGCGGTAGCGGGCCTCCACCGTGTAATAGCGCGTGGTCGAGCCGTTCACCGGCACACGCGCCATCAGATAGGTGTTGGCACTGGTGGGTTGGTTCAGGCGTTCCAGGTTTAACGTGATCCGCGTGCCAGCCGCCACTTCAAATTTGCGTTCCGGCGGTATCCATCCGGCGCGGTTAAGCTGGTAGGTGATCGCCCCGGCCCCCACGCAGCCATAGATCGAGTCTACCAGACGGCAGTCGGCGGCGGCGTTGCTCATCACATCCCACAGGGCAGAGTTAACGCCGTCGCTGGCGGCAGAGTGGGGCAGATCAAAGCCGTGTCCCATCTCATGGGCGATGATGCCCTGGTGATCGTAACCGCCCGGCCCAATCCAGGTCATGCCATATAACTTGCTGGAGCCGTCGCGGTTGAGCGCCCAGCCATAACCGCCCCAGGCGCAGCAGCCGATGGGGGCGTTCATCCAGAAGTGGACGCCGTAGAAATCCGGGAAATATACGTCCGGGTCGGCGGCACCGCTGCAATCGTCCATCACCTTCCACCAGTCAATTTCGCCATTGGACTGTGTATAGTAACTTTTGGGACGCGGCAGGTTGTACCAGCCGACCACGATGCTGCCGTTGATGTTGGCCTGGTTGTAGGAAATTTGCTGCCAGTAGTGGTTGACACCGGGGTACACGCTGCTGATCGCGCCTTCAAACCAGGATTTTGGTTTGGGTGTATCCGGCACGTCGGCATAGCGGCACAGAATCGTCACCCAGGGGCGCACTGTCGGGCCGCCGCCACCGCCGCCGGGCTGCGCCGGAAGCTGGTCAGGGGCGGCAGCCGAGCGCACCGAAACCACCCGCGCCACCGGCACACCAAAAACAAACTGCCCGTTGGCTGGCGTATCGAAGGCCGCTTCGACCGTTACCCACTGGCCGCGATAAACAGCAGCGGCGGCGCTTTCGATCAGCAGCGGCGTGACCGTGCCGCGCGCGTCGGTGAGGGTGTACAGCAGGCGCGGGCGTGTGTCGGTGACATCACCGGGCAGCGCGTCCCCGTTGAGCGCGCTCAAAAACCCGGTGCGGCTTTCGGTCGAACCCGTCGGCACGGTTGGCGCAGCCTGTGCCGCCAGCGCCGGGTCGGACGCCGCCTCCCAGGGTGAAAACGTGTAAGTGGTTTCTGGCGGGAGCGATACAACCGGCGCGCCGGAGAGGTCGGGGCGCGGGGGCGGCGGGGTGGGCAGCGGCGGTGACATGCTGGCAGGGTGGGCGGCGGCCAGCGGCACTGCCACAAGCAGCGTCAAAATGAGCGCGAAAAGCCCTGTTTTCATAGTTATACGCTCTCATGTAGGGTTAATCTTTTCTGCTTCAATCGTAGCATGAAGCGTAAAGATAAACGTTGTCCTTCATGAGAAATTCAGTTTTTGACACATTTTTACAGCACGTCGACCGGGTCAATATCCACGAACCAGCCGCGCGCGATGTCCATGCCTTCCAGCGGCAGCGTCGGATTGGCGCTGCGGATCAGCAGGTGCCAGCGATAATCGTTATTCACCTTGTTGAAGAAACACGGCGCAGGGCCGATGAGTTCGGTGCCGGTCAGACGCATTTTTTCGATACGATTGCGGAGATAATCGGCGGCGCGTTCGGCTTCGGCGCGGGCTTTGCCTTCGTTCGAGTAGCGGAACAGCAACCGTACCAGCCGCCGGAACGGGGGATAACCCATCTCGCGCCGTGCCGCGATTTCGCGCTCGTAGAAGCCGGAGAAGTCATGCCGCGAAGCCGCTTTAATCACGTAATGTTCCGGTTGGTAGGTTTGCAGCACCACGCGCCCACCCAGCAGCCCGCGTCCGGCGCGCCCGGCTACCTGGGTTAAGACCTGAAAGGTGCGTTCGCAGGCGCGGAAGTCGGGCAGGTTCAGGCCCATGTCGGCGCTGACCACGCCGACC
>JARKOK010000291.1 GCA_029975765.1 Aggregatilineales bacterium | reverse complement strand
GCAGAGACATAACCAAACGATGCACAACGTCTTCCTTCCCTAAGCAAGCTGAACGCAGCACAGCGCCTAGTATAAACCCAAGTGCCGCGCCGACAACAGGGCTATCGTGTTATACGCAGGGGGACAGGAACGGTTGCGCGCCGCTGCCGCCTTTAGAAGTGCTGCTCGTCCAGCCAGGCCAGGATGCGGTCGGCGACGGCCTGCCAGCCCGGTTCGAGCATCATGTCATGCGCCATGTCAAACCATTCCAGCAGCACGCGGTAGGCGGCGGCGGTGGCTTCCTGTTCCTCGCGGGTGAACACCGCGTCCCGCGTGGCGGCCAGCGCCAGCAGCGGCGCGGTGACACGCAGTGGTTCAGGCAGATCCAGCAGCGCCGCGTCCAGCGCCACCCGGAACGACTCGGCTTGCAGCCGGTCATGGTAGGCTGCCGTATTCGGCGTATCCGGCGAAAAGAGGGCGGCACGGCTGAGTTCAGGGGTGGCGACCATCCAGTAAGGGTTCAGCCGGATGAAACTTTGCAGCATCGCCGCCGGATGCTGCGCGGCGTAACGCAGCATATAACGCAGAATACCATTTACCGGGGCGCTCGCCAGCAGGACGCCTCCCGGCGCGCGGCGGCCTGCCAGATATTTCTGCACCACGTAGCCGCCCAGCGAATGGCCGATCAGGACAGGCAGCCGGTCAAAACTGCGGGCGACCTGCTCCAGATCGTTGACGTAATCCGCCGCGCTGGCCCAGCGCACCCGCCCGGCACTTTTGCCATGCCCGCGCAGGCTCAGGGCGTGAGCTTCGTAACCCCGTTCGGCAAAATACGGCAGGAAATGTTCATCCCAGCACCACGCGCCATGCCACGCGCCGTGTACGAACAGCAGAGGCGTCGGGTGGGCTGCGCCGGTCGGACGGCGGCTGAGGACTTCGAGGTGCATAAAAATATACTCCTCATAAAAAATGATGTTTTGTATAGTGGGGCGCAGGGGCGTTGTTACCGCTGCGAATTCTTTTTATTATACTCCGCTCTGCTGTTACGGACTGCCCGTTTCCGGCAGTGTCAGCACATAGGCCACCAGCGCCTCAACCTGATCGGGATGCAGCACCGCGCCGTAGTTCTGGTACATATAGTTGGCGCTATAACCGGACGCGATGAAGGCGTTGGGATTCACGATGGACTCGCGGATATAGTCCGCCGCCGTCAGTCCCGGCACGCGCGTCCCGGCAGTCTGGTAGATGCCCAGCAGCGACGGGCCGAGGCCGCTGGACTGCGGGTCGAGTACGTGGCAGGTGACGCAGGCCGGCGCGTTCGCCACACCGCTGCGATAGAGGACTTCGCCGGCGGCCACCTGCTCCGGCGGATAATCGAGCATACCAGACGGTGACAGCGCCGCCTGATCCGGGATGAGCCACAGGACGGCTGCGCCCCCGAATCCTGCCAGCACCAGCAGCCCCATCAGCAGCGACAGTCCACAACCTGAGTATCTCACGCTCCGGCGGCCTTCAGTCCCTTTGCCAGCAGATCGGCAACGTGCATGACTCTGGCGGGCTGTCCCTGGCGCGTCAGGCCGCCGTTCATCTGCATCAGGCAGCTTGCATCGCCGCATACGATCACATCGGCCTCGCTGGCGACGATGTTGGTCACTTTGTCGCGCAGCATGGCGCTGCTGATTTCCGGCATTTTGACGGCAAATGTGCCGCCGAAGCCGCAGCACGCATCATGTCCGGTCAGTTCCGCCAGCGTTACACCGCGCACGCTGCCCACCAGCCGGCGCGCCTGTTCGCCCAGACCCATCAGCCGCAGCCCGTGACACGAGTCGTGAAACGCGACCGTCGTCGGCGGCAGCGCCGCCCCCAGGTCAGTAATGCCCAGGCCGTCTACCAGATATTCGGTAAATTCCCACGTATTGGCCGCCGTCCATACGGCGCGGTCGTACAGGGCGGGGTCATCCTGAAACAGTTCGGGATAATAATGGCGCACCATTGAAGCGCAGCTGCCCGACGGCGTGACGATCACCTCCGCGTCGGCAAAGGCGTCGAGGAAACGCCGGGCGCAGGCGCGTGCGTCGTCGTGGAAGCCGGTGTTAAACGGCGGCTGGCCGCAGCACGTCTGCCCCATCGGAAACGAGACAGCCACGCCCAGATGTTCCAGAATCTCCACGACCGAAATGCCGGTCTGCGGGAAGATCATATCCACGATGCAGGTGACAAACAGCGAAACAGGTTTGTAACGCGGTGAAGGCCGGAGTTCGTCGGACATGGCAGGCATCCTGATAATGGGTCGAATACTGTCGGTCAAACTGCCCTCACCCTCTGGCGAGCACCTGCGGGGTGAGGGCTGAAAAAGTTTAATAAGCTGCGGTGAACCGCTGCCGGATGAACCGGGGATTTTCAACCTCGTCCAGCAGCGCCACCGCGCAGTCTTCAATCGAAAGGGCACTTTTACCGGCTTCATCACGGATGAGCTGGTCGGTGCCTGTCCGGTAATGGCCGGTTTTCGCGCCGGGTTCGGTCAGCATTGCCGGGCTGAAGTATGTCCAGTTGACATCCGATTCGCGGTACACACTCAGCGCCTCACACTGCGCCTGCGCCACCGGTTTCCAGGCGGCGGGAAACTCCGCGCTGTTCATCAGCGGCACGCCGGGCGCGACTTCCAGACTGCCCGCGCCGCCGACGACGATCAGCCGGTTGATACCCGCGCGTTTGACGCCATCAATCAACGACTGCGCCGCGCCGACCAGAATCTGTTCTTCGCCGCCGGTCGCCCCGATGGCGCTGATGACCACATCGTGACCTTTTCCTTTGGACGCCACGCTGCCCGGATCGAGCACGTTGCCCGTAACCACTTTTAAGTTCCGGTGTGACACCGTCAGCCGTGCCGGATTGCGGACAATTGCTGTGACCTGATGCCCACGCGCCAGCGCCTCCTGAGCGATGCGGCTGCCAAAGCGACCGGTCGCACCCCATAATGCGATTTTCATCGTCTTTCCCCCTGCTACCATTGAGGATATGGCTGCAATGGCCTGCTTGCCCAACCACTGCGAGACCCCGTAAGATCATGGGTGGGAACAATTCGGATGTCCCAGACGATCACGGAGGCAGCATTCATGGATCAATCCTTCACCATCCGGCAGGCGACGCTGGCCGATGCGCCGATCATTGTAACGCATCGCCGCCGAATGTTCGAGGACATGGGGCGGGATGATACGGCCATGCTGGACGCGCAGGATATTCAGTTCGCTGTATGGCTGCGGGAACGGCTGGAAAACGGGCGCTATCACGGCTGGCTGGTCGAGGATGCGGCGGGCAGCGTGGTGGCCGGGGCGGGCGTGTGGCTGCTGGACTGGCCGCCCGGCCCCAGCGGCTTAGGCCCATACCGGGGTTATATCCTGAACGTGTACACCGAACCCGCCGCCCGGCGGCGCGGGCTGGCGCGGCGGCTGGTGCAGGCGTGTATGGCGTGGTGTCAGGCGCAGGGTATCACCATCGTCAGCCTGCACGCCAGTGATCAGGGACGCCCGGTGTACGAGCGGTTGGGTTTCCGACCAACCAACGAACTGCGGCTGGAAATCACCAAACCAGCACCTCCACCGTCAGCGTAAACACCCCGGCGCTCAGATAACCGTTCACCCGCGCGGTGTACGTGCCGTCCACCGGCAGCGTGATGATGATTTCCGCTGTTGAGCTGCCGTTCGTGTCGTCGGCTTCGGCGATGATCGTACCATCGGGGGCGATCAGCGCGGCTACCGGGTCAATCGAGCGCCCGGATGCGGCCTCCGCCCGCAGGCGTATGGTCTGTCCGGCCTGCCCCTGAAACGGGTAAAACCGGTAGGTATTGAGTGGAACACCGTCGTTAATCAGCATCACCGGCAGCAGCGCGGGCAGCGGCGTCGGCGTGGGCGCGAGATTCACGTAGCGCCACACCAGCGTGTACGCGCCGGTAGCAGTATTCGCCGCCGTCACGCGCAGCGTATACAGTCCCGTGAGCGGCGCGCGCGCTGCCGCGATCAGCGCGTCCCGCCCGCTGCGGCTGCCCAGCGCGGCGGTTGAACCATCCGGCGCGGCCAGTTCCAGCGCCGGTTCGAACCCGGCGGCCAGCGGCCCCAGCGCGGCGGAAATCACATCATCCTGCCG
>JARKOK010000279.1 GCA_029975765.1 Aggregatilineales bacterium | reverse complement strand
TTGCAGCAAAGTGTTCTGCAACCGCACACCCCCCTTTCGCCGCTGCAAAAACGCGCATGGTATAATGGCAGCACGATGGACAGGAGATAGTTGACAGTGGTAGCAGCGAAGCCCATACCAACACGGGAACGTTTCTTTGATCTGGTTGTTGAGAAGGTAACACCCCAGGAGATCGTCGAGTTTGAAGCTTCTGACGAAGAAAAGGAATACGTTCACGAGCTATTCTACCGGCAAAGTGCTGGAACGCTGACACCCGAGGAGGCCGATTATCTTGACCGGGTGGTAGAGTTTGAAATGATGATGGCGGTTTTGAAGGCGAAGGCTTTCGCCGCGCTCAATCGGCGATGAAGATACCATCGGCTTTACGTCTGTTGGTCAGGGAGCGGGCGAACCGCCGATGTGAGTACTGTGGGATGCCAGATAGTGTCGCTTTAATCGGCCACGAAATTGACCACATCATCCCGGTTAAACAAGGCGGCGCAACATCACCCGAAAATCTGGCGTATGCGTGTTTCAAATGCAATCGGTCAAAGGGAACGGATATTGCCGTTTACGACGAAGAAACGGGAAATACAACCCGCTTATTTAATCCACGCACGCAGAACTGGAACGAGCATTTTGAAATGGATGGTTTACTGATTAAAGGTCGAACGGAAGCAGGGATGGTCACGGTACGATTGTTGAAAATGAACGTTGATGAACAGATCGAGCTTCGCCGTTCTCTGATTCAAGCCGGACTCTGGTAAACGCTTATGGCAATTGACTACATCATTGACTACCAGTGCGTGCCGAAGCAAACGCTGACGACGCCGGGCATCCTTGACCGCCTGAAAGGCGCAGCACGCGCTCAGGCCGTGATTGACCTGTTCCGTAAAAATGGCGACAACCGCCCCGCCTCGGAAATCGGCTTCGAACTCACCCGCGCCACACCGGACGGCCAGCAGGAGACCCGCACCCTCATGGTAGCCGACCTGCTGGAAGCCGCCGCCGACCTCCGCCCGCTGGAATATTATTGCAACGGCTGCCCGGCCAATAATCTTCAGCAGCCCTTCGGCTGCATGGGGCAGATCGAATATCCCATTTCCAGCCGCGCCGAACGCTGGCTGCTCAACCGCCTGCCCGTACCGGACGAACCGCTGGCCTGGCTGCTGCTGCGCCGCGCCATCGAAGACGCCGAGGACGACGCGAGCGAGGTCAGCGTCATGCGCGGCGAGGGTCAGCCATACTTCGAGGAACGCGGCGTGCTCACCCGGCATCTGGGTGAACTGATCGTCAGCAGCAACCAGTTATTTAAGATGCTGTTCCTGATGGGCAGCCTCCAGCCCGCTTATGCCGCCGTCTGGCTGGTCTTTGTCGGCGCGATCAACCGCCGCCTTGAAGCCGACGAACTGATACATCTGTCAGATTCGCCCGAAGATGCGCTCGAACGGTACCCCTTCCAGTTTCACGACGAACCGAACGACGACGCCAGCATCCGGCAGTTAAAACGGTTTTTCGGCGCGCTGTATCTGGCGTGGGGCCTCAACGTCCGCCTCCTGCTGGACGTATGACATTTGTCACCTTTTTGGCATGATGTTCTTTGCAAGGCCAAATAGGGCGCTAAACTATTTAGCGACGCTAAATAATTTGCGCCTGGGATGGCTTTCCCGACGCGCCATGTGAGGAGCACAATCTAATGGAATTGTCCAAGCGCAACATGTACCGTTTTCCCTGGTCGGGGAACGACAACCCGATTGGCTGGCTGGAAGTCACCGACAAGTGCAATACGTACTGCCGGGGGTGCTACCGCATTAACGGGATGCAGGGACATAAAACGTTAGACCAGATCAAGGAAGAAATCGCCCTGCTGAAGAAGTGGCGTAACTGTGACAACATCTCCATTGCCGGGGGCGAACCGCTGATTCACCCGAACATTCTGGAAATCATCGCCTACATCAAAAGCCTGAAGATGAAACCGCTGATTCTGACCAACGGCATCCGTATGCAGGATGACCGGCAGTTCATGGTGGAACTCAAAAAGGCCGGCGCGATTGGCTTCACCTTCCACATTGACAGCGAACAGAACCGCCCGCACTGGAAGGGCAAATCGGAGACGGAGCTGTTTGAACTGCGCCAGTACTTCGCCGATATGGCGCACGATATTGGCGGCCTGTTCGCCAGCTTCGGTATGACCGTCTATCCCGGCAATCTCGACTTCGTACCGGAAATGGTCAAGTGGGCGAACAAGAACATTGACCGGGTACACGGCCTGGTGCTGATCGGCTTCCGTAATGCCGTCATGGAAGGCGACTTTGACTATTACGCGCAGGGCGAAAAGGTCAACCTGCAAACCAGCTACGTGGCCGACTCCAACGAAGAGTCGTACCTGACCTCAACCGACGTGTACAACAAGATCAAGGAACACTTCCCGCACTACGAAACCTCGGCCTACATGGGCGGCTCCAACGCCCACGACAAGATGACCTGGCTGGTGTCGGCGCAGTTGGGCAGCCAGGGGCAGATGTACGGCTCGGTCGGCAAGAAAGTGATGGAACTGTTCCAGGTCTTCCATCATCTCCAGCACGGCACATATGTCATTTACTCGCCCAGCAACAAGATACCGAAGATCGCCTTCGCGCTCGGTCTGGTGGATAAGGGCGTGCGCGAAACGGCTAAGGTGTGGTTCAAGGACTTCCTGAAACACCCGGCGCGGCTGTTCCAGCCGATTTACGTCCAAAGCATCGGCATCATTCAGGGGCCTGACCTGATGGAAGATGGCCGCGTGGATATGTGCGAAAGCTGCCCGGATATGACGGTCTGGGATGGCAAGCTGGTTCATTCCTGCCGCATGGACGAATGGCGGCTGTACGGCAGCTACGTCACGGCGCAGCCGCGCAGTAAGGGCGCGTCGAACGGCCACGCCGTCATTTCGCCCGATTCGGTGCCGGTTGTCGAAACCACGCCATCGCAGAACTAACGTTTACCGGCGTAGGGGCGCACAGCCGTGCGCCCCTACAGAACATCAGAAATCAGCAGAGAACCGTCGTTCACCCCATCACCCACGCCGCCACCCGCGCCACCGCCGACAAAAACCACGTCGGCATGTGCTGGCGCAGCCCCCATTCCGCCAGATTTTCCCGCGCCGCCACCGGCACGAGCCGGATCAGCCCGTTGATATTGTGGTCGGCCATGCTGGGCGCGTCGGGACGGTCGAACGTCTTGCAGCCCAGATAGGTATCAAACTTCCAGGGATAACCTTTCGGACGCGGTGACGGCTGAAACGGATGCTGATACATATTCTCAGCCAGCAGACTGCCGTCCGCCGTATACAGCGCCAGTTCCACGCGGGCGCAGGCCGCCGGGGATACCGGCCACCGGCACGCCAGCACCTGCTGGGCCGCGTTGGCAGTCACATCAAACTGCGTCTGTTCATCGAGTATAAGCTGGCCGTCTGCGCCGTAGACCCGCCACACCAGCCGCGCGCCGGGATATACTTGCAGTGTATCGTTCAGCACCCACAGCGCGATGGGTTGTTTGCCGTCGTGCTCCAGACTCGGCAGAATGGGCTGCGAGGCGCGCTGCAGGGCGGCATAACCACCTTTAGGCCGGCGGTCAACATCCAGCACACCGCAGCCCACCTGCGGCGCGAGATCGTTCAGCCAGAAATGGACATACCCCGCGCAGGTTTCGGCGCGCAGCCGCCGGAAATGCTCGATATGATACTGTGTCAGTTCGGCCTGATACTGCCACAGGTCATCAATGACATCCTCCAGATGTTTCAGGCGCTCCCAGGCGTCAGCGTGCTGGCGCAGCGTTTCCAGCGCCGCCGGCGCTTCAAAGCCAAATTCGGTGTTCAGGCGCGGTTTGCGCCAGCGCACATCGGTATACCGCTTTGACCAGATCGCGCCATAATACGAATGGTCGTCGCCCGACCGCTGCCAGTCACTCGCCATCTGCCCGGAGCAGATGAACACCGGGCGTGTCGGGTCATACTGAAGCGCATCGGCGTACAGCGCAGGGTCGGGCCGGCGTTCGAGGTTGTCACGCCGGGCGTAGACCATCGTCGGTTCGTTGTGACACGCCCAACTGATGACGGATGGACGATTGCCGAGCAGGTCTATCATGTCACGCTGCAATCGCAGCGCCCGCGCTTCAAAGGCTGCCGAGGTATCCTGCACCCAGTTCAGCTCAAAATCCTGAAACACCAGCATTCCGGCCCGGTCGCACAGCTCGTACAGCTCCGGGGGTGACACATGGACATGCACCCGTATCAGATTCAGGTTGGCGTCACGCGCCAGCGCCACATCCCGCGCCAGCGCCGCGCCGTCAAACTGCGACAGGTACAGCCCTGGCATGTACGATGACCCGCGCACGGCCACCGGGCGATCATTGAGGTAATAGGTGAACCGCTCCGGCGAGCGTTCCAGCCGCACGGTGCGGATTCCAAAAGTCTCCTCATGCTGGTCGAATACCGCGCTGGACTCATCCCGCAGGCTGGCCGTCAAGCGGTACAGGTTGGCCGCGCCGTGATCCCAGGGCCACCACAGGCGCGGCTCAGGAACAGACAGCCGATATTCAAGGGTGGATGTGCCGGGCGGCAGTTCGACCGGGAACACGGCCTGCGCGCCGGCGCCGTTGTGGTTGTCGGCGGCGGCGTCCAGTTCGATTGTCCCCCGCCAGGCAGCGCCCGTGGCATTACTGGCGGTCAGCCGCGCTGTAACCGTGCCATCCAGAGCGGTTTGCAGACGAACGCGGTCTATACTGAGGCCCGCGTCCAGCAGCAGCCACACAGGCCGCCAGATGCCCAGCGGGTTGACATCCGGCGGAATCACCCCTTCGGCATGTTCGTACAGCCCTTTGACGAGTCCGCGCAGCACGTGGTCAATCGGGTAGCTGCCATTAGGGTTGGGTGCGTCCCAGGGCGACGTGACACGCACCAGCAGTTCATTCTCACCGGGGCGCAGCGCGTCCGTGATTTCAAAAACAAACGGCGCGAAATGGCCTTCGTGCTGGCCGATGGGCTGGCCGTTCAGCCACACGCCCGCGAAATAATCCACGCCGTCGAAGCGCAGCCGCGCCCGATGATAGGGAACTCCTTCCGGCACAGTCAGCGTCCGGCGGTACAGCCATGCCTGTTCGTTAATGGCACGTAAATGCGGCCCCCAGTATGGCCGATCCGGGTAAAGTGCTGGCTGAAGATGCGCGCATTCGGGAACGGTCAGCCAGCCGCCGGCAGGCAGCGAAGATAGCTGAACAGTGGAGTCCAGCGGCACAGGAAGGATCTGCCAGTCACCGGACAAACGATATGGATGGGATAACGGAGTACGCAGGGTTGCAGTGTATTCGTTCATAGTGGGGAGATTATAGCGTATGATGGAAACAGGCAGAACACATGGGGAGCAGTATGGATAACCAGCACAACTTACGTATCTACCGTCTGTGGTCGCCGGTATACGACCGGGTCTTTAAGGCCATCTCACGCGGCGGGCGGCAGCGCGCCGCTGCCCTGCTGGATATGCAGCCCGGTGAAACGCTGCTGATTCCGGGCATCGGCACAGGGCTTGATCTGCTCTACCTGCCCGCCAGTATTACGGTGATCGGCGGTGATCTCAGCCCCGCGATGCTGGCGAAAGCCCGCGCCAAAGCTGCCGGACGCGATATAACGCTGACCGAAATGGACGCGCAAAACCTGGATTTACCCGATGCCAGCGTTGACGCGGTGCTGTTCACGCTGATCCTGAGCGTGGTGCCGGACGGCGCGGCGGCGCTGCGGGAAGGGTGGCGCGTGCTGCGCCCCGGTGGTCGGGTCGTGATTTTCGATAAATTCCTGCCGGAGAACGCCGCCCTGACCCCGGCCCGCCGGCTGTTGGGCCGCCTGATTCAGACGCTGGGGACGGACCCGAACCGCCGCCTGAGTGACCTGCTGCGCGGCCTGCCGGAGCTAACGGTCAGCCATAACGAGGCGAGTCTGTTCGGCGGGCAGTACCGCGTCATCCGGCTGGATAAGGCAGCGACTAAGGTTCAACGTCTAACCATCAACCGCATCGGCGGAACACAACAGGGCGCACCAACCTTTCCGGTAGGTGGCGCGATTACGTGACGGGCGCGCTGCGCCCTCTAATGGGCGTACTGCCTGATCACCTGCCGCGCGATCACCATCCGGTGGACTTCCGATGCGCCGTCATAGATACGGAAAGCGCGCGCCGCCTCGTACCACGTACTCAGCGGCAGGTCGCGGGTGATGCCCAGCCCGCCGCAAATCTGAATCGCGCGGTCAATGACTTTGTTCACCGTTTCCGCCACGAACACCTTACACATGGAGGTTTCCTGCCGCGCCTGCTGCCCCTGCGCCAGCAGCCAGGCCGCCTGCTGGATCATCAACCGCCCGGCGTGCAGTTCGGTAGCGGAGTCGGCCAGCATCCACTGGATCGCCTGATGGCCGGTGAGTTTGCTGCCAAACGCCTCGCGCTCGCTGCCGTACTGCGTGGCGATTTCCAGCGCGCGCTGCGCGATGCCCGTCCAGCGCATACAGTGAGTCAGCCGCGCCGGACCCAACCGCGCCTGCGTCAGCATGAACCCCTGCCCGGCCTCACCCAGAATGGCGCTGTGCGGCAGCCGCAGATCATGAAACTTCACCTCAGGATGCCCGCCCAGATCGTCCGCGCCCATCGTGGCGACCAGCCGCGCGATTTCGATTCCGGGGGTGTCTACCGGCGCGAGAAAGATGGTCGCGCCTTTGTGCGCCGGCACATCAGGGTCCGTCCGCGCCATAATAATCAGAAAGGCCGCGCCCTCCGCCCCGCTGGTAAACCACTTATGCCCGTTAATCACCCAGTGATCGCCATCACGCACGGCGGTGGTTCGCAGCATGTTCGGGTCAGAGCCAGCGCCGGGCGCGGGTTCGGTCATGGCAAACGCGGAACGAATTTCGCCCGCTGCCAGCGGCTTTAAGTACCGTTCTTTCTGCTCTTCACTGGCGAACAGATGCAGCAGGTGCATATTGCCTTCGTCCGGCGCGGCGCAGTTGAGCGCCAGCGGGCCGAGCAGGCTGCGCCCCGCCGCCTCGAACACCGGCACGATCTCTTGCAGCGTCAACCCCAGGCCGCCCAGTTCTCTGGGAAGCTGCGGCGCCCACAGCCCGGCCAGCCGGGCTTTCGCCCGCAGCGAGTTGAGCATTTCCGGCGTCAGCCCGCCGCGCTCAACCCGGTGAATGTAGGGTTCAAGCGGGATGACTTCGGTATCCACAAACTCGCGTACCCGCCGCACGATGTCCTGAATCTGAGGGGGTGTTGAAAAGTCCATCATATTTTATCTCCCAGGGGTAATGTAATAAAGAAGCGTGTTTTGATAAATGATTTGGGCAAATTATTAGTTGACTGGGAATTCGACGGCCTGTTCCAGTTTAGGGAACAGGCCCAACGCCTTCAGACTAAAATCATTGTACGGCGAATCTCTCGAAATTTTACAGGGAGCTGGTTCCATACCTCCCCATAATCAGTGGTATGCCAGACATCGCCATTGCTCATTCCTGCATAGAGATGTCCGGGCCTTTCAGGGTCGGTGACAAGCGCATAGGCCATAAAGTTGAGCGGCTGCGGCAGACCGCCAGCCAGCATTTGCCACTGTCCATCCTGCATCCGGTAAATCCCCGCATTAGCTTTGCCATCAATATGTGCTGGCGGCGGGCCGAATCCTTTTGGCATAGGAGAGGCCGAGACATACCAGATACTCGGCTTCATTGGGTCAGCCGCGCAGGCCCAACCATAATGCCTGTCCAGCCCTGCGCGCGGCTGCACCCAGCTTTCTCCAGCGTTCTGGCTGACGGCTGCGCCGGCGCCCGTACCTCCGGCCTCATAAACCCAGTTGCCATTGCTGGTGTGAAAGGTGATCGTATGGCAATCCCTCAATGCGCCTTTTCGATGGCCGGTCCAGGTACTGCCACCATCAGCACTCCGTACGACGGCTCCAAATTCGATCCCAACAACCAGAACATTCCTGTCGGCGGGCGAGAGCGCAATGCCCTGAACGTAGGCTGTAAAGGGAGGCTGAGCTGGCGAGAACCACAACCGGCGACCAGGTATGCGGCGGAAGGACTCAAGTTCTTCCCAGGTCTTGCCTGCATTGTGCGAGACGAACATACACGCTGGTTTGGTGCCAGCATAGATAACGTTCGGTTCACTCGGGCTGACCGCCAGAGCTTTCACATCATGTCGATCCATCCCCGCCGGTTGCCATGTATGCCCCCGGTCATCAGAGCGCAGCACGCCGTTTCCCTTTGTTCCCGCATAGATAATGGTCGGGTTGAGCGCATCAGCCGCGAGACAATTGACGGCCACATCATGCAGTAGAAAATCCACCGACCATCTGCCACTATCATTTAACGCTGCGCGGCCAATACCCCGGCCAGTCGTAGCGATCAACACTTTTCCACTCATCTTGCTGGCTCTTTCTGCCGGCATCGGCTGTGCCGGCCTGTTATCCGCTTCCGATGAACAGGTCAACCAACAGGGGACATGGCTGCGGCTTTTCGCCACAGGAGAATGCCTGCAATGAAGATCCATATCGTTACGATGACAGAGAACAGAAGGAACAGGGTGGTCAGAAGGGTCGTTTCACCACCAACGTATTGTGTTATACCTACTACAGTACAACCCAAGCCGCCGGCAAATCCCAGCCACCCCAGCCACCGAGGATAAACAGAACTTTGAAGCAGAGCCAGACCAAAAAACACAAATGGAAATCCCAAAAACAGGAATATCCAGACGGTATAAAATCCGAAATCAATCTGGAACAAAACTTCGGCGGAAGGCAGCATAGCAGTTTGTTCAGCAGCAGACGCTGCGACCCAGAGGGTAGCGATATGCTTCATTGCCATCCCATCGGAAGCGAAGTTGACGGCGACCAGCGTACTGCCAGCAATCGCAACAAAAAAGCCCAACCACGCCAATCCCGCCGCCGGCTCGGCGCTAATGGAACGATAAACCCCAAACAAGCCACCCAGAATGCAGAAGATTGACAGAATAATCGTCAAATGAAGCACCAGCCAATCCCCCCGTGAAGCCACTAATGTGAGAAACGCTTCGAGTGAAGGGTCGGTTAGATGCGGATGGAGACTATTCCCAATTAGCCCCAGAATTGCTCCGAGAACTGCTAAACCTGCTCCAACTTTCGTGACGGTTGCCTGTAACTGCGCTGTCATTACCATCTTACACACTCCCTTCTTTTCCCAATAAATGTGACATATCCGATCAAGCTTTTAGCCGGTGGGCGCACCACCTGAACATCTATCACAGCCAGATCAGTCAGCCT
>JARKOK010000241.1 GCA_029975765.1 Aggregatilineales bacterium | reverse complement strand
TATCGGGAGGGCAGGGACAGACTACTTGCTCAATTCGCGGTTGATTTCTTCCACCGCTACGGCGACTTCCGCTTCAACTTCGCCACCGGCGAGGATCCGTTCCATCATGCTGTCGAGCAGCCCTTCGATGGTCGGCCAGTTAGAGTAGACCGAGCCGTAGGGCGCGCGGCCAAACTCTACCTCATCAAAGAATGCCTGCTCGATTTCGGGGTCGGCGCTTTGTTCGATGGCCGCCGCCGCCGCTTCCTCATTACCGGAGATGGCGATGCCGGTCAGCACTTTGGTGTCCTGATAACCACGATTGGTCGCGGCTTCAACGAACTGGCAGGCGGCCAGTTTCTTCGCTTCGGGGATGTCGGCGCGGATGACGAAGCCGGACTCATACAGAACGGTCGCGCGGTCAGCGTTTTGTGGCTGGCCGATGACCTTGAAGACGCCATCTTCGAAATTGGCATTGGCGCGCAGCCCGACCAGTTCCCAGTGGCCGCGATCAAACATCGCAAAATCACCCTTCAGGAAGCGGTCAAGGAAGCCCAACTGCTGAATCCTCTGGTCGAGCGTAGTGGGCGGCGGGGCAGCCTTCGCTTCCGTTACCAGGTCGCGCAGCCAGGTGATCGCTTCGATGCTTTCCGGCGAATCGAGGTAGCCGCTGGCAGTCGTGCCATCGGGCGAAATCACATCGCTGCCGTTTTGCCAGACGCGATACAGCCACTCGAAAGCGAAGCGGCGGACGCGGAAACCCCACTGCACCACATTTTCGGGGTCAAAGTCAGGGCTGGTCGCGTTGTTGCCGTTGGCATCCAGCGTCAGTTTTTGCGCGGTTTCGCGGAATTCTTCCCAAGTCCAGCCCGCGGTCGGGGGTTCGACACCGGCGCGTTCAAACGCCTTCGTATTGTAGTAAATGACCATTGGCGTGAAGTCATTCGGCAGACCGTAGATCGGGCCGCCCTCTTCACGCTGGTGAATTGCCAGCACCGACGGGAAGAACCGGTCCAGGTTCAGTTCTGGCACCAGCGCCACACACTCGTTCATATCCAGCACGTAACCGCTGTCAACCAGCCGCGCCAGGGTCGAAGCATCCTGATTCCAGATGTCCGGCGCGGTACCGGCGGCCAGGTCAACCAGAAGCTGCGTGTCGAATTCAGGCGGCGTTTCAAGAGCATTGACGGTCACGCCAGGATGAGCGGCTTCGAAGTCCGCGATGAATTTCTGGTAGGCCTGGTCAAGCGGCGTGCCCTGTTCTTCCAGCGGCACAACAAAACCGATGACATTCAGTTCAACGGCATCCTGCGCGACCACGACGGTTGCCAGCAGGAGGCTGCACAGGGCGATCAGTAATCCTAGAATAAGGGAACGAGGAACACGAAACATGCTCAGTCCTTTCAGTTAAAACCAGTAAATTCAGTGGAAATATCGGTTGCTGAGACGAGCAGTTGTATAGGCATATCCTTTCACTAACGTCTGCATTCCACTTCATCATAACGTGAAAAGAATGATCTGACCAGTACCCTGTCTAGACCATTTGATGTGTTCGCTGTGAAAGTTCCCAATTCATGACCGGTGCCACGAAGAAAAACAAGAGACCGATAAGGACACCGGGCACAGATGATCCACTCTTTAATGCCAAGTGTAACCATCTGCCCTGGCACTGTCAAGCAAATTCGCGGCCTGCCATGTGCTTGACACCGGGTTGTGCAGGTTCTACACTACATGTACAGACAACCCATATGTTGTGTTACAGACCATGACGCGCCAGAGAAAGGATAGGCTATGGTTCTCGGTATGAGTACATTAGCAGGACTGCCGCTGCTGCGCCCCGGCGTGAGGCGGCTGCGCCTGTCCAGTTATGATCCGGCGGGTGGCAACAGCGATTGGTGGGAATTCGAGCCGGGGCAAACCCGCGCTATTGCCAGCATCAGCGGCGTCGGGTGTATCAAACATATCTGGGTGACGCTGTGGTCAGATGACAAATACGCGCTGCGTAAAATGCTGCTGCGCATGTACTGGGATGGCGAGGATGCGCCGAGCGTCGAAACGCCCATAGGCGACTTTTTTGGCATGGGCCACAATCTGACCAAAAACTTTGTTTCGCTGCCCTTGCAGATGAGTCCTGAGAACGGGCGCAGCTTTAACTGCTGGTTTCCCATGCCGTTCCAGACTGATGCCCGGATCGAAGTGGTTAATGAAGCCGACAAGCGGGTGAATTTCTATTTTTATGTGGACTATGAGCAGTACCCTGATGGCACGACGCTGGATGATTATGGCCGGTTTCATGCGCATTGGCGGCGCGTAAATCCGACTCCCGGTTGGGCCGATCCCGCGGTACGCTGGGAAGGAAACCATGAAGCCATGCGTGAGGCGTGGAAAACGCCGAACACCGGTGAGAACAACTACGTGATTCTGGATGCGGTGGGGCGCGGTCATTATGTAGGATGCCATCTGGACATTGATTGTTTTTCGCGGCAGGCGAACGACTGGTATGGCGAAGGCGATGACATGATTTTTGTGGACGGCGCCGCCTGGCCGGGGATTCACGGTACGGGGACGGAAGATTATTTTAATACGGCCTTTGCGCCAAAGCAGGAATACAGCGCGCCGTATCATGGGGTGATTCTGTATCAGGGCACCGAGGATTGGCCCTGGCGCGGTAAAAATACGCTGTATCGCTATCATATCGAAGACCCGATCTTTTTTGAGAAGTCCATCCGCGTGACGATAGAACACGGCCATGCCAACAAACTGACCAACGATTATGCATCCACCGCCTACTGGTATCAGGCCGAGCCGCACCAGCCCTTTCCGCCGATGCTGCCGGTCGAAGCGCGTTTGCCGAGGTTATAGCTGTGAATCAATGGCAGAATGAACTCGCCAGTACATTGGCACTGGATGGTGAGTGGGACTTTGAACTGGACGGGCAGACCGGCACGATTCAGGTGCCGGGTGTATGGGAAGCACAGGGTTATGCCCGCCGGGTGGACGGCCCCGCCGTGTACCGGCGGCGGGTGTTTGTCCCGGCGGACTGGCGCGGACAGCGGGTACAGCTACAGTTTGACGCGGTGAGCTATCATGCCGAAGTGGAAGTCAATGGCGCAGCGGTCGGGGCGCACCTCGGTTTGTGGACACCGTTCGCCTTCGACATAACTGACACCTTGCATTATGGCGCGGAAAACACGATTCGGCTGACCGTTCACAAGCCGGGCGCGCGTTTTCCGCTGCGCGAGTCCCTGGCCGGTTTTCTGCCGGATGTGTGTGTGCCGTTTGGCGGCATCTGGCAGGGGGTACGGTTGGCCGCATTTCCCGGCGCGGCGATCAGTGATGTGTGGGTGCGGAGTGATGCGAGCGCCAGCACCGTTACGGTTCGCGCGGCGCTGCATGAGGCCGAGGGACTGACCGTGATAACGCGGATTCTCGCGCCAGGTGGAGGCGAGGCCGCCAGCAGCCGGTCAGATGTTCGCGGTGGTCAACTGGACGTAACGCTAAAAGTTCCGGCGGCGCAGCTCTGGCAGCCGGAGCAGCCGCACCGGTACACGGTGGAAATCACACTGGAAGCGGGTGAAGTGCAGGCGCGAATACGTCGCCAGGTGGGTTTCCGCGAACTGTCCCATGACGGCGACCAACTGTTGTTTAACGGCGTGCCTGTTTTTCTGCGTGGCGTGCTGAACTGGGGTTGGTATCCTGACAGGCTGTGTCCTGCCCCGGATGAAACGATGATCCGCGAGGAGTTCCGCCGCGTGCGCAAGCTGGGATATAACCTGGTCAAGTTGTGCCTGTACGTGCCATCGCCGCTGTACTTTGAGATTGCCGACGAGGAGGGTATGTTTCTGTGGCTGGAACTGCCGATGTGGCTGCCGCAGGTCACGCCCCGCCTGCGCGAACAGGCGCCGGTGGAGTACGCCGATATTCTTCGGCTGGCACACCATCACCCGTCGGTTATCCTGTACAGTCTGGGCTGCGAACTGGGCGCTGGCGTGGATGATGCGCTGCTCGACCAGTTGAATACAATCACACGCGGAGAGACGTGCGGCGCACTGGTGTGCGATAACAGCGGTTCAGGCGAAGCCTACGGCGGCCTGACCTTCGATTTTGCTGATTTTAACGACTATCATTTCTACGCTGACCTGCACTACTTCAACCCGCTGGTAGACCACTTTCACCGTGACTGGCGACCGCCGCGCCCCTGGATTTATGGCGAATTCTGCGATGCCGACGATTACCGCGATCTGGAAGAAATCGCGGCGGCTAACGGCGGTACGCTGCCCTGGTGGCTGACGGAACACAACCCGATTCACCCCCTGACCATTCTGGCCTACCCGGAACAACGGGCGCGTATGGCCGCTCTCGATCTGCCGTTTGATTATCAAGCATTGCAGCGCATTTCGCAGCAGCAGTCGTTCGTTATTCGTAAAACGATACTCGAAAAGGTGCGCGCGCGCGCCGGAATGGGCGGCTACGTTGTGACCAGCATCCGCGATACGCCGCTGGCAACTTCCTCGATGATTGATGATCTGGGACGAATGAAGTATGACCCGGCAGCGTTTCGCGTTTTTAACGCCGATACCGTGCTGGTACTGGAGCAGGGGCGCGCCCGCGTATGGAAACACGGCGGCGACCGTCCCGCGCCGGTTGATCGCTTTAACCATGCGGGCGGCGCGCCGGCCAGCTTTCGGGTCGTTGTGGCTCAGGCTGGCCGGGACTTGTCCGGCGGCGAAGTCCGCTGGGAACTGCGCGCGCCGGATAGTCGGGTAGTGGGAGCGGGGCACAGCCGGGTGACCGGACCGCTGCCGGGTGGTCGTCCGCGCCAGATTGCCGCCTTCGAATTCATTATGCCTTTGGTAGACGCACCTGCCGAATACCGGCTGATGGTTGATTTCGACGGCCAGGCGCGTAACGAATGGCCGCTGTGGCTGTATCCAGCAGTTACCTGGCCGGATGATCTGGCGCTGTACGACCCGGCGGGCTGTCTGGGCGGTCTGGATGATCTGCGGGCTGCCGCCGCTGTTGTGGACGATGTGCCAGCGGCTGTGGATCGGGTGCTGATCGCGGGGGTGTTTACGCCGGAAGTGGCAGATTTCGTCAGGCGGGGCGGGCGGGCGCTGCTGCTCCAGACCGGACCGGGCGCGCTGCCAGTCGCTGCAAAACCCTTCTGGCGCGAGGCGATCAAGCTGCTGCACGATCATCCGGCGCTGTATGGTTTCCCCCACCGGGGTTATGTTGATCTCCAGTTCTACCATCTGGCGACTGACTACGCGCTGGACACGATGAAAATCATGGAACTGCCAGGCGTCACTCGCATTGAACCAATTATCAGCCGGCTGGACGCGCGGCTGTTCACGCTGACCGACTATCTGGCGGAAGTACGCCTGAGGTCAGGCGTGGCACTGGTCTCCACGCTGCGGTTTGCCGGCGGCGCGGGCGATCAGGTACAGGGATTAACGGGTAACACAGCCGGGCGCTGGCTGCTGGCGCGGCTGCTGGCCTATCTGGCCCAAGGAATGTAGCAGGGGCGGCCCGACGTGGCCGCCCGCCGGGGAGCGCACACCGGCGCTCGCCGGCGCTCGCCGACACAGCAACCATCATGCTCATGTACTACGCTGTGGGATTGGCACCGGGCTATCAAGGTCAATGCCAGTCACCGACCATATCGTGATGCGCAGCGATGAATTCGTCTACCAGTTGAACGGCCAGCGGGTATGAGCCGACCAGTGGATGGGTCGCCAGGGCTTCAACCGCCAGCAGTTTTGACCGCTGCAAAATGGCCTGCGCCGCCAGCCGTTCGTAGCGTTTGATCGTCCGCATCAGGACATACTGCGATTCGGGTACTGTGCCGATAGGCAGCGGGTGGATGCCGGTGCTGTCTACCCGGCAGCTTACCTCCACCACATCGTCATCGGCAAAACCGGCAATCGCACCGTTGTTAGCGACGTTGAGTCCGGTATAAATGGGCGTGCCGGTGGTCAGCGCCTGGATACAGCCCAGCGCCACCCCAGCGTAACCTTCATCATCGTCCGCGCGCAGATCAGGCCGCGCCTCGCCGTGCCGGGCGTGCGCCATGTACCCGGCGCTGCGCTGTCCCATCAGCATCTGGTAGGCTGCCAGGGCTTCATCCGGGTGGGCGGCAGGGTCAATCTGCCGGAGTTGGCTTAACAGTTCAGTGGTCAGGCGCAGCACTTCTTCGCCGCGCGTTTCGGGTTTTGCCAGCAGCGCCTGTAAAGCTTCGTCCCGGTGATAAAAATAGTGGAGATATTCGTTTAAGAATGTGCCCTGTAACGCGCGCACCGCCGGATGGAATAATGCCATATGGGTGGACTGAATGAAATGTGGATCGGCCAGCAGCGCGGGCAGCACTTCTTCACCACCTTGATCATCCGGCTCGATACGCACGCTGCGCGTCCACGAAAGATGGTTGAGGCCGTACACTTCATGCCGGACACGCGCCAGCGGAACGCCGAGGTAACAACTGGCGGCGTGCTGCGCGCCGTTGGCGCTGTCGCAGATGCCGATCACGTTACGGAAACCGGCATCGTGCAGTCCCTGCGCCACCAATCCGGCGGGGTTGGTAAAGTTATAGATGCGGGCATGGGGCGCGAGTTCAGCAGCCAGCCGCGCATAGTCAAGAATAGCGGGCAGACTCCGCATTGCCATCGCAAAGCCGCCCGCGCCGGTGGTTTCCTGGCCGAGAATGCCATGCCGGAAGGCGATACGTTCGTCGGCTGCCCGGCCCTGCTCGCAGCCGGGGCGAATGGCAGTAATGATGTGGTCAGCATCCTGGAGCGCGGCGCGCGCGTCGGTCGTCAGAAACACCTGGAACGTCGCATGTTGCCGGCGGGCGAGGGTGTCACACAGCCGACCGATGAGGGAGAGCTTGTCACTGTCAGTATCCATTAACCAGACTTCTTGCAGCCCCAGGTCAGCCGCGCGGCGAACCAGTGTAGGTATAAGCAGGGGGGCGCGCACCCCACCGCCGCCGAGAATAACCAGTTTCATCGTAAGGTCGTCCTTGATTTCGTGCTAAACTTCTTCCACTATAGACCTTTTATGATGGTATTGCGAGATGTGGCGGAAGAGAAACGCTGATGCTGATTATTTTTGATAAGGACAACACGCTGGTGCAGAACCCGGCGGCAGGACGACCGGCCAATACACTGGATGAACAGGCGCTGTTCCCGGATGTGCTGGATAAATGCCGCCAACTGCGCGCGGAAGGCCATACGTTAGCGATTGCTTCGAATCAGGGGGGTGTGGCCTTTGGACATTTTGACCACCATGCGGCGGTGCTGCTGGTGAAGTCAGTCGCCGAAGCCATTGAAGCGGATCTGTACGCCGTGTGCGTGACTCATCCACGCGGTACGGTCAAACGCGCCAAACGAGACAGCCGTTTCCGCAAACCGAATCCGGGTATGTTACACTATCTCATGGATGCGCTGGGCTTCGCGCCGGACGAGACTTTGTATGTCGGTGACATGGAATCCGACCGGCAGGCGGCGGAAGCCGCTGGCGTGCGTTTTGCCTGGGCGTGGGAATTTTTTGGCCGGCAGCATGGGGTGTCGGCTGACCGGCTCCCGGAGATATAAAGCTTCCGTCATTAAGGAAATGATCGTGACGATTTTGCTGACTGGCTTCACCCCATTTGGGAAGGTAGCGGTTAATCCGTCGCAGTTGATTGTTGCCCAGGTTGCAGCGCGGCGGGAGCCTGATGTGATTACGGCGGTGCTGCCGGTGGAATACGCGGCGTCAGGCCGGTCTATGGCGGAACTGATTCGGATATATCAACCGGATGCCGTGCTGTGTCTGGGCGTAGCGGCGAATCGACAGGCGATCAGTCTGGAACGGGTGGCGCTGAACCTCGACGATGCGGTCCTCCCCGACAATGCTGGCGACCAGGCTTCCGGGCGGTTGATTCTGCCGGATGGCCCGCTGGCTTACTGGTCAACGCTGCCGCTGGAGGCGATGCTGGCGGCGCTGCACGCGCGCGGCCTTCCGGCGGTCATCTCGAATCATGCCGGCGCTTATGTGTGCAATCATGTTTTTTACGTGGCGCGCCATACGCTTGACCGGATGGACAGCCGGGCCGCGTGTGGTTTTGTTCATGTTCCCGCTTTACGAGAAGGGGATGATACCAACGGCCTGCCGCTGGCGCAGATGGTTGAGGCGGTGGACTGCTGCCTGAATGTTTTGAGGAATCTATGACGATCCTGACCGCGATGACTCTGCGCCAGTTGAGCGTCTGCGAGCGCCGCCTGTGGCTTGATCGGTACGCTGATACGCGGCTGCGGGAAGTGATCTCGCCGTCTGTATTTGCGGGTGGGATTTCTCATGAGCAGACTGTCAGCATGGCGATGTTTGGGGAAGCCACCCCGGTGCGTACAGCCGATTGGCCGGAGATGGTGCGCGTGACACACATGCTAATGGCGCGAGGCGCAGCCGGTATCCAGGGCGCGGCTTTCGAATATGCCTGGGACGATAACACGATTATTCGGGGGCGCGTGGACTGGCTGCGACGGGCCGCCCAACCGTCGCGTCTGGGGGCGTGGTCATACGAGCCGGTTGAAATCAAACTGCGGCAGGAGGTAACTCCCGATGATTGCGTCCAGCTTGATCTGTACCTGTGGCTGCTGCGGGAAGTACAGGGGGTAGAAACGTCCGGCTGGTTCTGGATGGGACGTGACGGCGATAATCGTCCCCGGCGGCAGATTGAACATTCACTGGATGAAACGCGGCTGAAAGCGGCGGTGGAACGGGCTGTCCAGGTGATGCAGGGCGATGCGCCGCCGATCTTTCTGGGTGGTCACTGCCAGAACTGTCCCTGGCGGTCAGCCTGTAATGAGACAGCGGCGGCAGCGCGGGATATCGCTCTGCTGCCAGGACTGTCACGCCAGACGTGGCTGCACATGCAGCGGGAAGGCGTGCGAACACTGGACGATATGCTGGCGCTGCCGATGGCGGAACTCAGCCGGTTTAAAGGGGTGGGCAAAATTCGCGCGCTGGAAATGCATACCCACGCGCGCGCCGTGGTGACCGGGATGCCCGTGCCGCGAAACCCGCTGCCGGAGGATGTGCTGCTGCCGGGTGTGATGCTTGATCTGGAAACCCGGCTGGATGATGGCCGCGTGTGGTGCTTTGGCTGGCGAGGCGCGTCCGGTCGGACGCAGGCCGCCATTGTGGATGTCTACTGCGACATGGATCGGGTAAAACTGCCGGACGGTGAAACGGTTCACATCATCCCGAACAGTGATACGGGCTGGCGGTTGGTGTTGCAGGCGGCACTGGAACTGCCAGGGCCGGTATACCACTGGGGCAGCTTTGAGAAGGGTGTTTTGCGCAGCACCGCACCGGCAGATGTAGTGGCCGCGCTGGATACACGGCTGCACGATCTGAACCGTACTTTCCGGCAGACGGTTGCTCTGCCGGTGCGCGGTACGAGTATTAAAAAGGTCGCGCCATATCTGGGTTTTCACTGGCCGGACGGCGCCGATGTATTCTCCGCCTGGGCGGATTACAATGCCTGGTTATTGGAGGGTGATGCACCCGCGCTGGCGCGGGCGTGTGCCTATAATCGTGCCGATGTGGACGCGCTGGCGCTGATCTGGCAGTGGATGGTGGATAATCACGTATGATGAGATTAAGACCGTTTGGCGCAACCGGACTGTGGGTTACACCGCTCGGCCTGGGACTGGCCGCGCTTGGTCGCCCTGGTTATATCAATCTCGGCCATGCCGCCGATTTGAACGGTGAATACGATATCGCAGCCATGCGCGATCACACTCATCGGGTTCTGGATGAGGCGCGGCGGCTGGGCGTGCGTTATTTCGATGCGGCGCGTTCGTATGGTCGGGCTGAGGAGTTCCTCGGTTCATGGCTGGCAGAACGTGAGATACCGCTGTCGGAAGTCACGGTCGGTTCCAAATGGGGCTACACCTATACGGCTGATTGGCAGGTTGAAGCTGACAAACACGAAGTGAAAGATCATTCGCTCCCGGTCTTACAACGCCAGTGGCAGGAAACACAGGCCAACCTAAACGGTTACCTGGGGTTGTATCAGGTGCATTCCGCCACGCTGGACAGCGGGGTGCTGGATAATCAGGCGGTGCTATCAGAACTCGCGCGGCTGAAAGGGGAGGGTATTGTCATTGGCCTGACCCTCAGCGGCGCGAATCAGGCTGAAGTACTGCGCCGGGGGCTGGACGTACAGGTGGACGGCAGGCGCATTTTTGATGCGGTGCAGGCCACCTGGAACCTGCTCGAACCTTCGGTCGGGCCGGCGCTGAGCGAGGCGCGGTTGGCGGGTATGGGAATCATTATTAAAGAGGCGCTGGCAAATGGCCGTCTGACGCCGCGAAATCCTGACCCTGCATTTGCCGGCCAGCTTAACCGCCTTCAGCAGGAGGCTGATCGCCTGAGTACGACGGTAGACGCACTGGCGCTGGCAGCGGCGCTGGCCCAGCCCTGGGCTGATGTAGTCCTCAGCGGCGCGGCAGTGGTGGAACAGGTGCGGTCAAATGCTGCGGCTGTTGAAGTCCAGTGGGATGATGAGGCCGCCGCGCAGTTGGCTGGCCTCGCAGAAACCCCCACCGAATACTGGACAAAGCGCAGCCAGCTTGCATGGAATTAGGGCTATACCGACGCACGACGGCCTGGAGTCCTTCTAGCCCTAACCCGGCCATGATCATTTGAGAAACATTTGCAGACGTTTCTGAATGATTACCAGCACAAAGTGCCAGACGGACTATAATCACAATAGATGAAATGTCAGGTTTGTACGACCTCCAGGCAGTTCGATGTGTCGGATATAGTGTCGCCACCCTCGGATTCTCCTCCAACTTCCCGGCCTGCCGGCTCACTTCGGCGCGGCCTGGTGTTGCTGAAGCCCACGATCAGTACGCGGATCATACTGCCCCTGCTGCTTATTGTCATGGTGGCGGCGGTGATTGGTATGTATGTCATCACACGGCTGGTTGCCGGCAGTCTTCAGCAACAGTTTAACGACCAGTTGACGAGAGGGGCGGCCACCGCCAGCAGCAGTGTGGTTGAGCTGGAGCAGCAGTTACTGGCAGCACTGCGGCTGATAGTATCTACGGAAGGTGTGCCACAGGCAGTTGCCGCGCGCGATAGTGACAGCCTGGATCAATGGCTGCGTCCGGTAGCAGCCAATGCGAATCTCGACCGTTTGATCGTGTTTGATCGTGATGGCGTGGTACTGCTGTCACTCGCCCGCGCCGGGGAGAGCGATGGGGAACAGTTTAAAACGCTGCCCATACCGGACGTAAGCGGATGGACTGGTGCGCGGCAGGTGTTGTCAGCATCGGCAGATGCGTGGAGCGACAGATTTGTGGATGTGCTGGCGGCACCGACCGACTATCTGCTGTACATCAGCGCGCCGGTGCTGGACGGCGATTAGCTACAGGGCGGCGTAAGCGTGGGGGTGACGTTTGATCGTCTGGCACGGCGTGCCGGAGAGCAGGTGCTTGCAGGCGTTACACTGTACGCGACCAATGGCATCGTCCTGGGCAGCACGCTGGCAGGGCTGCCGGCGAACCTCTCGCCCGAAGCTGCCTCAGCGGCGCGTCTGGCGGCTACCAGGCGGACGGTCAGCCCGGTTGAAGAAATCTTGCCAGATGGTGAGCCATATCAGGTGATCCATGTTCCGCTGACCCTGCAAGGACGCTCGATAGGTCTGCTGGCGGTCGCGCTTCCCAGCCGCTTGTTGACGGAGCACACTCATACCATTCGAAATGCGTTCGGTGTGCTTTTTATTGGTTTATTCCTCGCTGTGGCTGTGGCCGGCCTGATGATAGGGGAGACGATTACCCGTCCGGTCGCACAGTTAACAGCGGCGGCGCGGCGAGTTCAGGGTGGAGATATGTCATGGCAGGATGGTCTGCGTTCGCGGGATGAGTTCGGCGAATTAAGTACCGCCCTGGACGCTATGACCGATCAACTGATCGAACGCAGCGAAGCCATACGCCGGCAGTATCAGGCGCAGTTGCAGGAGACCGCCCACCGCGAGGCGGTACTCAGCAGCATGAGCGATGCGGTGCTGGTACAGCATTCGACGGGCGACATTATCCTGCAAAATCCGGCAGCGGCGCAGTTATTGGAGCAGGTTCGCCGGACTGACCGGACGCGCCGGGAATTTGATGATCTCTGCAAGCAGCCGGCAGAATGGATTGAACCGGGCATTGTTCGGTTGGTAGGGAGAAACTTCAGCCTGCGGTCTGCGCCGGTGAATGGGCCGTCCGGTGATGTTTCAGGTTATGTGCTGGTTTTTCGGGATGTCACACGGTTGATGGAAACGGAACGACTGAACCCTGAAATGACCCTGCAACTGTGGCCTGAACTGCGCCCTCCACTGATGGCAGCACAGGATGACCTGGAACAGCTCAGGAGGTTTGAATACCCGCGTTTGAGCGTGCAGGGTCAGAAATCAGCAGATAACCTCGGCGAAAATCTGCTGACGCTGGCACGTATGATGGGGCAGCTGACGGATGTGAGCGCGATCTTCTCCAATAACTTTACATTAGATGTGGAGCGGGTGAATCTGGGGGCGCTTCTGCAAGAACGGATGCAGCACTGGCAGGCATCATTTAACCAGCGGGAACTGGCGCTGTCATTTGTACCGACTTCAGCGATTTATGTAGAGGGGGATGCCCGGCGCATCGGGCAGGTGATTGATTATCTGGTACATAATGCTTATCGTTATACCTTGCCTGGCGGCATGGTTAAGGTCGAACTGCGTACCAGCGGTGTGTCGGCTGTTATGAGTATTCTGGACAGTGGTCTGGGCATCGGAGCGGACGAGATCAACAAAGCCTTCGAGTGTCTGTATCGAGGGCACGCGGCTGATACTACAGCGGACGCGCGCGGCCTGGGATTAGGGCTGTATCTGGCGAAGTACATCATAGAGGCTCACGGCGGTAGTATTAAGCTTGAAAGCCAGGTAGAAGTTGGCACGCTTGTAACGGTGTATCTGCCCCTGGCCGGGAAAGCGGGGTAGGGTATGCCCCGGCGGGTTGGAATGCTGATGCTCCTCCCCTGGTGCCGCCGACTGTGACCACTACCAACAGTCAGCTTATAAATCCGCGTTGTTACATCAATTTCAGAAAGTTGGCCTGCTCGCAGGCGGCCAGCATGACCCGAATGTCGTCGTAAGCCTGATCGTCAACCGGAACAAAACGCTCGATCAGACCGTTTGCCAAGATGGCGCGCGCCTCGTTGGTTTCGTGAATCGCTGCCAGCGCGGCCTGAACATCATGCTGAAGGGACGGCGGTATTCGTGCGGCGGCAGTAAACGGCTGGATAGTAGACGGGCCAAGACTGGCAATTACCCGAACCTGTTCCGTGAGGGTGGGGTGATCGCGCAGGATAACCGCCAGCAGATGCGAATCGATGGCGGCGGCGTCAATCTGCCGGCTGGTGACCCAGTGCAGCGCCGTGTGATGAAAGCCGGCCTGTACCACTTTTCCGAAGAAGCCGTGTGTTTCCCCGGCTGTCACCAGATGGTAGCGGGTGATGCCGTAGCCGGACTGTGACTCCGGTTCGTTATAAGCCCAGGTACAGCCGCGCAAATCGGCAAAGGTGTGGTATGGGCTGTCACGATGAACGACCACATCGGAGAAATAGATCGGGCGGCGCTGGTAGCGGTCACCGATCAGTACCGGCGCGGCCAGCGCGTGAAGCTCGGATGGCGTCCGGCGCGGCGCGGTGCGATGGACATACGGCAGGCCGCAGATGAAACTGAAATCCGCATCAGCCAGGTCGGCATAACTCTGGCCGACACGCAGTTCCAGCCGGCAGCGTAACCGACTCTCCAGCCAGTGCGTGACAAATTGATAAACGGGCAGCAGCGCCGGCGCGAGAAACGTATATACCTGATAAGTTGGTCGGATCATACCGCTGTCAATTCTACTGGTCAGCCAACCACTGATGATTATCGCTGGAAGATTCAGTTTGCCAATATCTGGCAGGAAGAATGTGCAGGCGAAAGGTGACGGATTGCACTGTGGGATTTCAAATTGATGGGGTTACAATCCGTTTAACAGCGTTTTCTGTCTATTTCTCAATGGCAGCTTTGCAACTGAAAGCAAACGAAAGTCTGCTGCTGCCCGGTATTCATAAAGGTGACGTCATGAAAGGTTGGATGGGCAAGGTTTTATGGGTGGATTTAAGCCGCCGTGAAGTCAAAACACAGCCGCTTGATCCGGCAATGGCGCGGCAGTATATTGGTGGGCGCGGTCTGGGGGCGCGGCTGCTGTGGGAGCTGGTTGGGCCAGAAGTGGAGCCGCTGTCACCGGAGAATGCGCTCATTTTCTGCGCTGGCCCGCTGACGGCGACCGGTTTCCAGACGAGCAACCGCTTCTCCGTTAGTACCAAGTCACCGCTCACGGGCACCATCCTGGACGCGAATTCCGGCGGTTGGTGGGGAATGCACTTCAAACGGACCGGCCATGATGTGCTGGTGGTGACCGGCAAGGCTTCGTCACCGGTTTATCTGGAAATCCATGAGGACACCGTCGAAATCAAGGATGCGTCACCGTTGTGGGGCAAGACGGTGTCGGATACGTCGGCGGCGTTGGGACAGGATAAAAACAAACGCAGTGTTTTGTGCATTGGCCCGGCAGGTGAAAATGGCGTGCTGTTCGCCGCGATTATGAACGACGCAACGCGGTCGGCAGCGCGCGGCGGCCCCGGCGCGGTGATGGGCAGCAAGAATCTGAAAGCGATTGTGGTGCAGGGGCGTGTCAAAACGGAAGTGGACGACAAAGAGCGGTTTAAATTTGTCGAGTACGAATCCACGAAAATGCTGAAGGCCAACCCGATCACGTCGCAGGCGCTGCCGGAATTTGGGTCGGCAGTCATGATGAATATCGTCAACGCGATTGGCGCGCTGCCCACGCGCAATTTCCAGCAGTCCCATTTTGAAAACGCTGACGCGATCAGCGGTGAAACCCTGACGGAAACGCTGCTGGTGAAAAATCAGGCCTGCTGGGCGTGCCCGATTGCCTGCACCCGTGTAACCAGAACCGGCAAAGGCGAAGGGGAAGGCCCGGAGTACGAATCCACCTGGGCGTTTGGCGCGGCCTGCGGGATTGATGATCTGGAAACGATCACCAACGCGAATTACCTGTGCAACGACCTGGGCATGGACACAATTTCTGCCGGCGCGACGGTGGCCTGCGCGATGGAACTGGCGGAACGCGGCCTGCTGGACAGCGATCTGCGCTTTGGCCGCGCCGACCTGCTGGAACGTCTGGTGGAAGACATCGGCTACCGGCGCGGGCTGGGCGACCAACTGGCCGATGGCAGCGCGCGGCTGGCAGCGCGGTGCGGCGCGCCGGAGCTTTCAATGAGCGTCAAGAAGATGGAAATGCCAGCTTACGACGCGCGCGGGATGCAGGGACAGGGCTTGCTGTTTGCGACCAGCAATCGCGGCGGCTGCCACATGCGTGGCAATATGCTGGGTGCGGAAGTGCTGGGCGTTCCCAAGCTCATTGATCGTTTTCAGGTGCAGGGCAAAGCCAGTTTTGTGATTTTGCACCAGAACGGCTCGGCAGTGATTGACTCGCTGGTCGCGTGCAAATTTGCCAATATTGCTATCGCCGATGATTATTTCGCGCGGGCGCTGACGGCGCTCACCGGGGTGGAATATCCGGTCGGGGAACTCATTCAGGCCGGGGAACGCATCTATAATCTGGAGCGGCTGTACAATCTGCGCGAAGGTTTCACGCGGGCCGATGATACGCTGCCGCCGCGCCTGCTGAACGAACCAGCAACGGGCGCCAGCGCGGGGCAGGTCAGCCATCTGGAGCCGATGCTGGCGGAATATTACCGGTCACGCGGTTGGGATGAAAACGGCGTGCCAAAGCCGAAGAAACTGGAAGAACTGGGACTGGCCGAACTGGTGGAGATGGCGCGATGATTGACCAACGAGTTTATGAGATGTTCCGCGACATTGGGCGGGACATGTATCTGCATAACCTGTGTTCATCACATGGCGGCAACATCAGCGTGCGTTTTGGTGATCGCATCATCATCAAGCGGCGGGGCGCGATGCTGGGCAACCTGAAGCCGCATGATCTGATTGAAACCGGCCTGGAGAAAAACGACAGCGGCGTGGCGCTGGCTTCGACCGAATTAATCGTTCACCGCGCGATTTACAAAGCGACGCCGGCGCTGGCGGTCGTGCATGGTCACCCTCGCCGCGCGATTGCCATGTCACTGTCCCGCGATGAAATCATTCCCATTGACAACGAAGGCTCGTATCTGCTGAAGAAAATACCGGTGGTCGAAGTCGAGTTTGCGTCCGGGTCGCCGCAGATGGCGAACACGATTGCTGACGCGCTGAAATCCTACAAAATTGTGATGATGCGTGGACACGGTAGTTTCTCAACCGGGCAGACACTGGATGAAGCCTTCCAGTGGACGGACGCGCTGGAAGAGGCGTGTGAGATCATCTTCTACGCGAAGGAATTAAACGAGGAGATGATCGAGTACCGCAAACACAGCGCATCGTATACGAAGTGGTAGTGTCATGACGGAGCAGATTGTTACCGTCCGGTTGGTCGCCAGCCTGCGGGCGCGAACGAAAGCCAAAAGCCTGAATGTCGCCGTACCGGTGAACGCTGCCGCGCGTGATGTGGTGACGGCCATTCAACAGCAGCAGCCGGTGCTGGCGGCTTATGCGCTGGATGCGCAGGGACAACTGATGCCGGGTGTGCTGCTGCTGGTCAACGGACGGCATATTGATTTGCTTCAGGGATTGGACACGCCAGTAAACGCTGCCGACGATCTGCTGCTGATGCCGCCGGTCGCCGGGGGATAATCAAATGAAGGGCACAGCGCCTTGTGCCCTTCTACTATACACCAGCAAGCCTTACCCCTTCACGCCGCCCAGGTTAATCCCCTCGATAAAGTAACGCTGCGCCAGAAAAAAGATGATGATAACCGGCAGCATCGTGACCAGCGACGCGGCCATCAGATAAGCCCAGTTTACATCGTAGCTGGAACGGAAAAAGTCCAGTCCCAGTGTGACGGTGTACAGCGACCGGGTATGCAGATAGATCAGCGGTGTGAGGAAGTCGTTCCAGGCTGCCTGGAACGAAAAAATGGCGACCGTCGCCAGAGCCGGTTTTGACAGGGGCAGGATGACATACCACAGGATTTGCAGCCGGTTCGCGCCGTCCAGACTGGCGGCGTCTTCCAGTTCCGGCGAGATGTTCAGAAAAAACTGGCGCAGCAGGAAGATATAAAACGGGCTACCAAAAAACGCCGGCACCACCAGCGGCAAATAGGTATTCACCCAGCCCAGCGCGTTGAACAACATGAAGGTTGGCACCATCGTGACCGGATATGGCAGCATCATGGTCGCCAGCACGATCATAAACAGTGTGTCGCGCCCTGGCGCACGCAGCCGCGCGAAAGCGTAGGCGATCAAGGTACATGACAGCAGATGGCCGACGATGGTCAGCAGGGCGATAACGAGGGTATTCACCGCATAACGGCCAAACGGCACGTAGTTCAGCGCCTCGATATAGTTTTCCCAGCGCGGCGGATTCGGAATCAACTGCGGCGGCATGGCAAAAATCTGGTAGTCGGGTTTCAGCGATGACGAAATCATCCAGATCAGGGGCGTGAGGAACAGCCCGGCAGTGATCGTCAGCAGCAGCAGCGAAACAAAACGACGGAAGGGCGTGCGACTGCCAACCATTTACGAACGCGCTCCTTCATAAAATACCCACCGGCTGGCCGAGCGCACGACCAGCGCCGTCAGTGCCAGCACTGCCAGAAACAGCACCCATGCCAGCGCCGAGGCATACCCCATACGAAACGGTGGCTCGAAGGCCACGCGGTACAGGTACAGCACGTAAAACAGCGTCGAGTTGAGCGGGCCGCCGTTGGTGGCGACAAAGGCACTGGTGAACGTCTGAAAGGTAGAGATGATGCTGAGTACAAGGTTAAAAAAGATGGTCGGAGAGAGCAGCGGCAGTATGACACGGAAAAAGGTCTGAAAGACGTTCGCGCCGTCAATCGCGGCAGCTTCGATCATTTCTTTTGGCACATTCTTGAGGCCGGCCAGATAGATAACCGCTGCCCGCCCCAGACCCCACAGGCTCATCATCCACAGCGACAGCAGCGCCGTGTTGGGGCTGGTCAGCCACCGCTGGCCGGGTAGACCGATGGACGCCAGCACGCCGTTGAACAATCCGTTGGGGTGCAGCAGCCACATCCAGACGACCACAAACGCCATGCCCGACAGCACCGATGGAAGATAATAGATCGTGCGAATGAGGCGAATCCCGCGCCGCTGCTGGTTCATCAGCAGCGCGAGGCTGAGACCCCCGACCAGTTCCGTTGGCACGTAAGCCAGTGTGTACAGCGCCGTGACTTCCAGCGCCTTCCAGAACTGGCGGTCGGACAGCATGAACTCATAATTCCGCAGGCCGATGAACCGGGGCGGTCTGAGCAGATTGTATTCGGTGAAGCTGATGCCCAGCGAGGCCAGCATTGGCCCCAGCGTGAACAGCGTGAAACCGATCAACCAGGGCGAGATGAACAAATAGAAGGCCAGAGCTTCTCGCCGCCGGGGAGACCAGCGCGTTCTGAGTGGGCGGGTGACAATGGCTGTATCGCGCTGTGTCGGCAGCAGGCGCATAAAGACCTCGCAGGAACGATAGACGAGGGGTACGCCAGTACCCCTCGCAGGTGTTTAAATGCGTCTGTGGTTTACTGTCCGGTCAACTGATCGAGCGCCGCCTGCGCGTCCTGAGCCGCCTGGGTCATCACGGCTCTGACATCGGCGCCGGGGTCAATCAGCACCGTTTCCAGCGCAGTGCGCAGCGCATTGTCGCCGGTTTGCCCCCACAGTTTGTTGAAGGTATAGGCGCGGGGGGCGAGGTTATTCAACTGCTGAATCCAGACGCCTTCGCGGGGGTCAGCCTGAAGGCCGGAAGATTCGGCCACCGAGGCAACGGTCGGCAGCGCCCAGTCTTTCCAGATTTCCGCCGCCGTCGGGCCGGTGTAGAAGCGCAGGAAGCGCCAGGCTGCCTCGGCATTTTTTGTCGTGCTGGAAATACCAAAGCCACCCCAGAACAGGACATTCGCGCGTGTGGCATCGGTCGGCGGGCTAACGACACCGAGATCAATATTCGGGTTTTGCAGCATACCGGCCTGCGGCCAGCGCCCGAACAGACGCATGGCAGCGGTGCCGCTGTCAAACTCGCTGTTGCCGCCGCCGAACAGGCTGAGATCCGACGGTGGCGGCGCGACCTGATATACGTTGTACAGATCGGCATAGAATTTCACGGCGCTGACAGTTGCGGGGGAGTCCATGTAACCTTCGTAGCTTGTGCCATCCGGGCTGATGAGACTGCCACCGGCAGCGGCGACCCAGTATTCAAAGCCGCTTGTCCAGTTGGCCGGCAGTTGGATGCCCCATACGTCAGTTGTGCCGTCACCATTGGTATCCTGGGTGAGTGCCTGAGCCGTCGCCAGGAAGTCATCCCATGTCCAATGATCGTCAGGATAGGGGACGTTAAACTGGTCAAACAGTTTTTTGTTGTAGTAGATGGCTAATGGGCTGTAGTCTTTTGGCAGGAAGTACAGCCGGCCCTGGTATTGACCGGGCTGAAGCAGCCCCGGCAGATAAATGCCGGTGTCCAGCGGATAGTTGGCGCTGGTGATGAAATCATCCAGCGGCAGCAGCGCCCCGGCATCCACAAACTGTGACACGGCATCGTCGCCAATCTGCATGATGTCGGGTGCAGCATCGGCGGCCACCTGTGTCAGCAGACGCGCGTAATAGTCGCGCCCGGCGACGGCCTCTAGCTGTACCAGAATATCCGGGTTTTCGGCCTCAAACAATTCAATAATCTGCTGGTGCGGGTTTAAACCTTCGCCGCTGTCGCCCGTGCCAACCCGCAGGATAATTTTCGGCGCATCCTGGGCGGCGGCGGGCGCGGCGATCAGGAGCACAATCAACAGGCTCAACAACAACGAACGTAATAGACGCGGGATGATCTGAAAATTAGACATTCTTCCCCCGTAATGCGTTTAGGTGTAAAAACCAGACAGGTGTTATTGTAACGCCCGCCGGTTAAGCCGCCAATAAACAGCAGCTTAACCGGCGCTTAGATGGTTACACCGTTTCGGCCTGGGCGCGGTGATGCTGCGACTCCTGGCCGTGAATTGACTGGGTGGGATGCCAGGGCAGGGCGGAAATCGTTGCCTTGGAAAGGCGCGGCAGTTGATGGTGGAGGTGGTGGCGCAGATGGTCAATAATGGCTTCGCTGTCCACCAGCGAGAGCTGCGCGTCCAGTTCGACGACGATTTCGGCATAAAGCTGATGACCGAGCCAGCGAAGCTGCAAGCGATGGATCGCTCGCGCTTCGGGATGCTCACGGATGACGGCTTCAACCGCCGCTGTCAGTTTTGGGTCCACCGCGTCCATCAGACGATACCAGATCGCCAGCGCCGCGTCGCGTGTGATGAACACGATGGCGATGCCGATCAGGATGCCGATGATGGGGTCGAGAATTGGAACACCGACCGCCGCGCCCCCGGCGGCAATCAGCACGGCCAGTGAGGTGAGTCCGTCGGTGCGGGCATGGAGGCCGTCGGCGACCATCGCTTCCGAGCCGATTTTACGCCCGACGCGGATTTGCAGCAGCGCCACGAGTTCGTTGCCGATGAAGCCGACGACCGCTGCCGCCGCTACCCAGCCCAGATTGTCCAGCGGCTGGGGGTTAATGAGCTTCTGTACCGATTCCCACAGAATGTAGGCGGCACTGAAACCAATTGAGATGACGATGAAGATACCGGCCACATCTTCGGCGCGGTGGTAGCCATAGGTATAACGCCGGTTGGGCGGGCGGCGCGCCAGGTAGAAAGCAATCAACAGCGGCACCGAGTTCAGCGCATCACCCAGATTGTGAACGGTGTCGGCCAGCAGGGCGACACTGCCGCTTGCCAGAAAAATGATAATTTGCAGCACAGTGGTAACTGCCAGCGCCAGCAGCGCCAGCCAGACGGTACGAACGGCGAGAGCGTTATCCGCCGCGCTGATGGACTGTACGATGTCACCGTGATCGTGTGTGTGGCCGTAACCGGGCAGATGCAGCGCCGCCGCGATGGATGCTAACAGGCCGCCCGGCTGATGATCGTGGTGGTGATCATGGTCATGATCGTGATGATGCTCATGGTCATGATCGTGATGATGCCCGTGTTCGTCATGATGGTGATGATGGTGGTCGTCGCCATTATGATCATGATGCTCAGGCGCGGGCGCGGCGTGAACCTCGGTCATAACGCAGTCTCCGAAGGCCAATAACAAGTCAGGTTATTGTACCGCACCGCGCGCAAAATGGGTGGAGAAATCATCGCACTCAGCCGTTAATCATACCGGCCATATTCATCTGCCAGATCAACCAAGCGTTCGAGTTTCCAGGGTTCAACACGCGGCGCGACCGAACAGGCCGTACTCAGAATATAACCGCCGCCCGGCTTGCCCGCCGTAAGGGCGCTGCGGGCACGATCCATCACATCTTGTTCGGTATCGGACAGCAGCGCGACGGCGTTCATATTGCCTTTGATGAACAGGCGGCTGCCGATGCGGGCCTTCGCATCAGCCAGTTCGGTATCACCCAGCGGCGGTGGGTCGAGTGTATCCACGCCATCGGTATGTGAGTCGGCCAGCAGTTCCAGCCGGTCACCCAGCCGACCGCAGGTATGTGTGTAGACCGGCAGGCCGGGGTAAGCGGCGTGCAGCGAATCCACCACTTTGCGCTCATAGGGCATCACAAACTGTGCGTACATACCGGGTGAGATGAAACCGCTGCCCGCGAAAGCGGACGAAATCAAGACGGCGTCCACGCCGCGCCGGGCCTGCGCGGCGCCCCAGGCGATGGTCGCGTCGGCCAGCCGGTCAAGAATGGCTTCGGCCTTGCCGGAGTCCAGCACCAGCCCCAGCATGGATTCCTGATAACCGAACAGCTCCAGAAAATGGGTGAAGGGCGAAAACACCTCACCATGAACCGACACGGTATCACCAACGGCGGCGCGCACCAGATCGAGCGTGCGGAAAAAGTATTCGGGCGGGTCAAGCAGCAGCCCCGGCGTTTTGTCCACCAGAAACGGGGTGTGGTAGACCCCCCAGGTGTAGGCCGGATATTCATCCAGCCGGTCAAAATCATGATCAGGATCGAAGGCCATGAAATCCGGGCGGGCAGGGTCAGCGGACGGTTCGTACAGGGCATTGTCGTCCGGTGGAACGATGGTGCGCCCGCCGTCGCGCCAGTGGATAACTGCGCCGCCATCAGGCCGTTCTTCCAGCGAAGTTATGTTCTGCCGCCAGTCGGGATCACGCCCCGGCAGGTTAATGAGAATACCGTCGAAACGGTAGCGTTCGCGCAGGGTGAGCAGCGCCTCGGCAAACCCTTCGCTGGTGAACCAGATGTCGTAGGGCTTCAGCCGTCCGCGCAGATTGAGAAAATAATGTCCCAGTGAAAGCTGACACATCACCGGCACACGATCCGGGATTTGATGGCGCATGGCAAGCGCCACCCGCTGTTTGCCATTCATAAGATCACCCCTTCAGGGCGCCGGCGGTCAGCCCTTTGATGAACTGGCCGGACATCAGCAGATAGGCAATCAGCACCGGCACAGCCGCCATTGACAGGGCGCTTAACGCCCGCGTCCAGTCCGTCTGATACTGACCGAACAGCAGCGTTACACCTAATGTAACCGTTCGTGCATCCTGATTACGAATAAAAATCAGAGGGAACCATAAATCGTTCCAGATAGGTATGACGTTGAAAATCGTCACTGTTGCCAGCGCGGGGCGAATCAGCGGCAGAATGACCGAGCGGTAGATGCGCCATTCGCTCGCGCCGTCAATACGCGCTGCCTCTGTCAGTTCGACCGGCACAGAACGCACGAAACTGGTCAGAACAAAGGTTGCAATCGGCAGCCCCATCGCCACATAGACGAAAATCAGGCCGGTGAGTTTGTCCGCCATGCCGAGCGCCTGAATGATCTGGAACAGATTAATCGTCCCCAGCCGAATTGGGATCATCAATCCGGCGATGAAGTACAGATAAAGAAAACTCGACACACGCGAACGCCAGTTCGCCAGGGCGTAGGCCGCCAGCGAGCCAACGAACAGAATCACCAGCAGGGACACGACAGCGACGATCAGGCTGTTGCGGAAATACAGGTCGAATTTACCGGCTGTCCAGGCATTGGCATAACCCTCGAAAGTAATCTCGGAGGGCAGGCCGAACGGGTTGCGGAAGATTTCGCGCTTGGGTTTGACCGAATTAATGAGCATCGTCCAGACCGGCAGCAGCACAACCAGCGACCACAGGATCAGCACACCATGTGCGGCCAGCGTACCGGGTTGAAGCCGTCGGTTCATGATGCTTCCCTCGTTTCGTCGCGGTCGCGGCCTACAATCAGCCATAACGACACGCCAGCCAGCAGGATTAAAAACGTAATCGTAGCGACCGCCGCGCCCAGCCCCATATTGGGTTGGGCAACCGGATGTTCACCGGCAATCGCGGTGCGGTAAAAAAAGGTTGCCAGCAGATCGGTGGAGTAGGCGGGTTCACCGCGCGCGCCGGCCATCGCAAAGATGACATCGAAGGCATTGAAGTTGCCAACGAATGTCAGCACCGAGACGATGCCGATAACCGGTTTTAAGAGCGGCAGCTTGATCTTCCAGAAGACCTGGAATGGGTTCGCACCATCCACGCGGGCGGCTTCCAGCAGTTCGTCAGAGATGGTCAGCAGCCCGGCCAGGAACATCATCGTCGGCAGGCCAACCCACTGCCAGGATGACACCAGCGAAATGACCGGCAGCGCCAGCGCCTCCTCGCCCAGCCAGGGACGCGCCAGCGCACCCAGACCAACACCTTCGAGCAGTTGATTCAGCATCCCCCAGCGGGGGTTAAGGATGAGTGTCCACAGGAAACCGGTGACCAGCACCGAGAGAGTGGCCGGCAGAAAAATAATCGCGCGGTAGATATTACGCCCGCGTAAATGCGTGCCGCTGAGCAGCGTGGCGAACAGCAGCCCTAACGTGTTTTGCACCAGCATGTGAATGGCGAAAAAGACAAAGGTGTTGCCCAGCGCGTTCAGAAACCGGTCGCGCCACAGGGGATTGGTGAACAGCTCGGTGTAGTTGGCAAATCCGACGTAGGTTTCGGGTGTCAGTCCCCGGCCCTGATACAGGCTCAGGCGCATTGAGTTGAACAGCGGGAACGCCATGAACAGGGTATAGATGGCGACTGCCGGGACGAGGAACAGTATCCAGGCGCGGCGGCGCTGGACATCCCACCGGGCGGCGGGGCGCGCTTCGGCGCGGACAGGTTGCAGAACCGTTTCGGCCATGACGATTACCTGACAAAGACAAGATGGGGGCGACCGGCTGTCCGATCACCCCCGCACGAACGGAGTTTAACAGCTACTTCGCACAGTTCTGGGCAGGCTCAAACCACTGCGCCAGTCCTTCCTGCAGCGCGTCGGCAGCTTCCTGCGCGGTCTTCTGCCCGGCAAGTACGGCAATCGCGTTATCCTGCATCAGCGTGTAGCCATCCGGCTGGCCGGCCAGCAGACCTTCCCAGGCCCAGCGTACATCCAGGCCGCGCCCTTCATTCAGCGCGAGGAAAGTGTTGGCATGTTCATTTTCCAGTTGAACCGGATTGCTGCTGATCGGGAAGAAGCCCGGAATGTTATCCGCCATCAGCTTGGCAAATTCAGGTGTAGTCATCCATTCCAGGAACACCTTGGCGGCTTCCTTCTTCTCGGAAGCGGCGTTCAGTCCCATGCCGGCATCCATATGGAAGGTAACGTAGCTCATTTCCTGGCCTGCGGGCGCGGGCACAGCGAACACGCTCCAATCGAATTCGGGTTCTTCGCTCTCAAAGAACGGAATGTCCCACGAGCCGCCGAACCACATGGCCGCGTCGCCCATCAGGAACAACTGCTGGCTGTCGTAATACGACAGCGCCGACTGACCCTCCGGCACGAACGGGCCAAGATCAGCAACGGCCTGGAACGCGCCGACCGCGCCAGCGTCGTTAAAGCAGCGTTCGCCCTTCAGGTAGGCCTGGCGACCTTCATACCCACCAATATAGTTAGGGGCGATGTTCATGAACACGATTTCAGCAATCGTCCAGGCGTCACCGCTGGCATTGGCAAAGGGAATCTTGCCCGCATCCTTGATGGCCTGCGCGGCGGTCATCAGTTCTTCCCAGGTAGTCGGGATTTCAATGCCCAGTTCATTGAACAGATCAACGTTATAGTAGATACCGTGAGACACGGCGATGAATGGCACGCCATACGGGATTCCATCGTCGGTGGCCCAGGGCGCGCGCGCTTCCGGTGTGAAGTTTTCCATCAGGCCGGGCACGTCGCTCAGGGGTTCGAGAAAACCTTCTTCAAACAATGCGCGCGAGGTGGCATACGAGCGCAGATAGAACAGATCGGGGGCCGTGCCGCCCTCAAGCTGCGTTCGCAGGGTGGCGTTGTAGTCCGGCGGGTTGGTGGGGTCAAACGTAATCCGGATGTTCGGGTTGGCGGCGGTAAACGCGTCCAGAATGACCTGCATCTGCGCGACATCATCTACCCGCCACGAACCCATCGTCAGCTCAACGACATCCTGCGCCATGACGCTGGTTGAAACCAGCAGCGCAAACACCACAAACAACAATACTTTGCCGAGCTTCATCGGAGTCTCCTTTGATAAAAAACTAAATTTCGGTACGTTCCACCAGCGTTATTCCGGTGGAATACTGGGCGGCATCTATCTGGCCGCCTGATATTTAAGTATAGTCATGAACAACCGGAAAAGCGAAGTGCGCCCCCGGCATGAGCGGGTTAAAATGACCAAAGACCTGCTGTAGCCAATCAAGAAGGCGTGCCATGCACAAAATGCTCTACACTCTACCCGATCAACTTGAAACCGAGCGGCTGATTTTGCGTCCGTATCGTGCCGGTGATGGCGCCGCCTATTACGCGGTATGCCAGCGTAACCGGGAGCATCTGCTGCCGTTTGAGGCAGGCAACCCGGCGCTGGATGTATATACGCTGGAACAGGCCGAAATATTGATGCGACATTTTGCGGCAGAATGGGCGGCCAGAAATGCCCTGTTTCTGGGCGCGTGGGAGAAAATATCCGGCAGTTTCGCGGCGCAAATCTATGTTGGGCCGGTGGACTGGGAACTGCCGGAATTTGAAATTGGCTACTTTGTGGATGTCGCGCATCAGGGGCAGGGTTATGTAACTGAGGCAGTGAAAGCGGTTTTGGGCTGGTTATTTGGTGATATGGGCGCACACCGCGTTCGTCTGGGGTGTAACGAGGTGAATGAACGAAGCTGGCGGGTAGCGGAACGGTGCGGTTTCGTGCGTGAGGGACACCTGCGGCAGACACGAAAACAGGTGTTACGCGAGGACGGCACCTACAGCGGTGACTATCTCTACGGCCTGCTGCGGTCTGAGTTTGAGAATATGAACCGCTAGTCGCCCGAAAATCGAATATCATGTATTCTGTAATGGTAGGGACGAGGCGAAACTCGTCCCTACGGGTTTTATTGTTGGTGAAGTGGTTGGGGAGAAGGCGTGATGCGGGGCTATCGAGTGTTTATCGCTATTGGCCTGAGTGTGATGACAGTGGCCGTGCTGTCAGTTGGGCTGGCGAACGCGCAGGCGGAGGTCTGTGAGACGCTGGTGCAGGAAGTATTCGGCAGCTTGGCTGACAAGTGTGCGGCGGCGCCGGGGAACAGCGCCTGTTTTGGGCGGTCAGCCTCGGCGGACAGCGGCACTTTTGCCGCGCCGGGGGACGTGTTAAATCTGGCAGAGGTTCAGTCCATCCAGACCGGGCCGCTGGATGTAGCAAACGGCGAATGGGGGCTGGCGCTGCTGAATGTACACGCGAATGTGCCGCGCGCGCTCTCAGATCAGGGGCTGAAATTCTTTCTGATGGGCGAAGCCCGGATTGAGAATGCTGTTGCAGCGGAAGCGGCGTTTACCCCGGTAGAGCCGCTGACCATCGTGCCTCTGGTGGCGGCGAATCTGCGCGGTACACCCAGCCTGAACGGTGTCGTGATCGCCAATGCGCCGGTGGGAACCGAACTGCTGGCCGATGGCCGCACGCCGGACGGCCAGTGGGTACGTGTGTTGAAAGACCAGCAGACGGCCTGGATCAGCCGCCAGATCGTGACCGCCCCCGCCGGTGACATCGAAACCCTGCCGGCTATCGGGGCCGACACCCAGACTCCAATGCAGTCCTTTATTTTAAGCACCGGACCGGACAGCGCCGAGTGTGCTGCCGCGCCGTCCGCACTGGTGATTCAGTCACCGGGGGGTATCCTTGCCAGCATCCTGGTAAACGGTGTGGACATTCGGTTTGATCAGGCAGTGGCGCTGCGGGTGATTGACGGTAAGCTGCAAGTGACCGCGCTGGGCGGCAGTACCAGCGTGACCCGCCTGCCGCTGCCTGCCGGGTTCGCTGTCGAAGTGCCGTTGAGCGAGGATGGCCGTGCGGCTGCCGGGGCGGCGTCCAGCGGACGTCCGATCACTGATGGCGAGCGCCAGCGGTTAACCCAGGTCATCGGCGGCTTGCCTGCCGGATTGGTGTACGCGCCCGTAAGCGTGCCGTCGGCGGAGCAGGTGGCGGCGGTACTTGCCAATCTGAACCGGCCAGGAGCGGCAACCACCAGCACCATCTCCGGCGTAGACTGCGCTCAGTTTAAACCAACATCTCCCCTGGGCGGCGCGGCGTTGGGCGTGGAGCCGTTTTACTGGGATGCCGCCAGAGGCGCAACGAGCTACCGGCTGAACATCTACAATGGGCAGGGCAGCGTGGTCAGTTCGGTGGATGTCAGCGCAACCAGCACCACACTGTCGGTTGATCTGAGTACCATGCTGGATGGATCATCAGTCTTTTCATGGAATGTGGACGCGCTGTTGAATGGTCAGATAGCCTGTTCGTCCAGCCGCGTTTCGACAGTAACCGAGGCGCGGGTGGAACTGGCGGGCGGGGGAGGCGGCGCGCCGCTGCCGACTCCGACGGCC
>JARKOK010000235.1 GCA_029975765.1 Aggregatilineales bacterium | reverse complement strand
CTGGGCGGGCGTTACCTGTGTCCTGGCTTTATTGACGCCCACGTGCATATTGAAAGCAGCCTGTGTACGCCGCCGGAGTTCGCCCGCGCGGTGCTGGTGCATGGCGTGACGACCGTCGTCACCGACCCGCATGAAATCGCCAACGTGCTGGGGCTGGAAGGCATCCGTTTTATGCTGGAACGCGCCAAACACGGCCCGCTGAATATGTTTGTGATGGCCTCAAGCTGCGTGCCGGCGACACACATGGAAACCAGCGGCGCGCGGCTGGAAGCCGAAGACCTCGAGCCTCTGCTGAGTCATCAATGGGTGCTGGGGCTGGCCGAAGTGATGAACTATCCCGGCGTGGTTTACGGCGATGAAGGTATGGTAGATAAACTGGTGATGTTCCAGCACAAGGTGCTGGACGGCCACTGTCCGGCGCTGACCGGCCACGAGCTGAATGCTTACGTCGCGGCGGGCATCGCCAGCGAACATGAATGCACGACGGTCGAAGAAGCACAGGAAAAGCTGCGGCTGGGGCTGACGATCTTTATCCGCGAGGGCACAACCACCCGCAACCTGCGCCCGCTGCTGCCGTTGATCACGCCGGAAAATCACACCCGGCTGTGTTTCTGCACCGATGACCGCCAGCCGAACAGCCTGATGGATGAAGGCTCGATTGACTTCATGATCCGAACCGCGATTGCCAACGGCATAGACCCGATGATGGCGATTCGTATGGGGACGATCAATACCGCGCAGTACTTCCGCCTGCATGACTACGGCGTGATCGCGCCCGGTAAATGGGCCGATATGGTGGTGTTCAGCGACCTGCACGACATCCGTGCCGAAATGGTGTTTCGGGGTGGAGAACTGGTGGCGCAGGCTGGCCGGATGATCACGAATAAACCCTCGCTGCGCCCGATTGATCTGCGTAGTTCGATTAACGTGCGGCTGGACAGCCTCGATTTCAGTATCCCGGCGCACAGTGGCCGGGTGCGGGTAATCGGTGGCCTTGGCGATCAGGTCGTAACAGAGCATTTGGTAGACGACGCGCTGATCGTGGGCGGGCAGGCGGTGGTGGATGTCGAGCGCGATCTGCTGAAGATCGCCGTCGTCGAACGCCACCGCGCGACCGGCAATATCGGTAAAGCCTTCATTCACGGTTTCGGCCTCAAACGCGGCGCGCTGGCCGGGACGGTCGCGCACGATCATCATAATCTGGTCATCATTGGCGCGGACGATCATAGTATGCGCCGGGCGGTTCACGCGATTGTGGAGATGGGCGGCGGGCTGGTGGCGGTGGATGGCGATAATGTGCTGGGGCGGCTGCCGCTGCCGGTCGCCGGCCTGATGACGGAACGCCCGCTGGAGCAGGTACGCGCCGATTACGACGCGCTGATCGCCTGCGCGCACGAACTGGGCAGCACCATGCCTGACCCATTTATGGCGATGAGCTTCATGGCACTCGAAGTGATTCCCAAGCTGAAACTGACCGATGTGGGGCTGGTGGACGTAGAGCAGTTCCACGTCGTGGATTTGTTTGTATAGCTCATGATGCAGGATTCGGTTAACACGGCAGGCGGGGGCGAATTAGCGATTCGCCCCCGCTACAGCCGTTTCACATGGGTATTCCTGGTGCTGACGGCGGTCGGCGCGCTGCTGCTGTTCTGGCCGGTGGCGGCATTTGTCGTTTATCAGGATGTAGACCATAACAACCATCTCAGCTTTCTGCGTGAGCTGGCGAATGGTGGATCGCTCAGTGATTTTCTGGCGTATTACCCGCATTTTGTGTATCACCTGCTGGTTTATGGTGTATCCCGTTTTGTGCCCGGCGGCGATTTCAATGCGGCGGCGCTGCTCGTTTCCGTGCTGTTTTATGTGCTGGCGGTGCTGGCCGTGTATGGGCTGTTGGTCGGGTTGGTGGGGCGGCCCCCATCGCTGCGAACCGGCGGGTTGTATGCGCTGCTGGCGCTGGCGCTGATGCTGGTTATGCCGTTTAATCTGCTCACGCCGCATAACCTGTATCTGGGTTATATCGTTATCCATGCCTACCACAACCCCACGATTTTAGCGGTGAAACCGTTCGCGCTGCTGCTGTTCTGGTTTGCCGGACGCGCCGTGCTGCCGCCGGAGCCGCCGGCACATCAGCACGTGGTGGTTTTGACCGCCGCGCTGGTCTCGGCTTTTGGCGTGTTGGCGAAACCCAGTTACGCGATGGCGCTGCTGCCGGCGTTCGCGCTGATCGTGGCTGTCCGGCGGCTGCGCCGCCAATACACAGCCTGGTGGCTGGCGGCTGGTGTGATGCTCCCGGCGGCGCTGGTCATGGGCTGGCAGCGGTTGATGTTCACCAGTACGGATGGTTTTGTGCTGGCGCCGCTGGCGCTCATCAACCACTGGGCCGGCATGATTAATCCTGCTGCCAATGAACATCTGGTGCTCAAGTTTCTGCTGTCGGCGCTGTTCCCGCTGCTGGTGTACGGTATGTACCCGCGTGCCGCCGTCCGCAGCCTGTGGCTGACACTCGCCTGGCTGACGTTTCTGGTCGGTGCGGCGTATATGTACCTGCTGGTGGAAGGCGGCGCGAAGCTGGGTCACGCCAACTTTACATGGAGCGCGCAGGTCGCGCTGTGGGTGCTGTTCGCGGCCTCGCTGGCCTTTTTCATGCAGCAGAACCGTTCGCTGCGCTGGTCGCCGCGTCTGCTGGTGGGCGTGCTGGCCTTTGGTTTGCACCTCGTCAGCGGCCTGCACTGGTACAGCCTGCATGTGAATGCCAGCCAAATGGGCGCTATAATAGCCAATTTCTGGTAAGGAACATCGAGCATAAAGAGGCAATCCATGATCGAACAAACAAAAATTGACGCCATCAAGTCGCGGGTGGCCGCGCAGCGCGAGGACATCATCACCTTCCTGCGTGAATTATGCGCCATCCCCAGCGCCGACAGCCAGATTCGCGCGGTAGGCGAACGCGCCGCCGCCGAGATGCACAAGCTCGGTTTTGACGAGGTGTGGTGGGATAAGATGGGTAACATCGTCGGCAAGATCGGCGATGGGCCGGTGAAACTGCTGTACGACAGCCACATTGATACGGTCGGCATTGGCGACCCGGATAGCTGGGAGTGGGACCCGTATCAGGGCAAAATCGAAAACGGCATTCTGTTCGCGCGCGGCGCATGTGATGAAAAGGGCAGCACGCCGGGCATGATTTACGGGCTGGCACTGGCGAAGGAACTCGGCCTGCTGGAGGGCGTGACCGGCTACTACTTCGGCAATATGGAAGAATGGTGCGACGGTATCGCGCCAAATTCGCTGGTCGAATCCGACGGCCTGCGCCCGGATTTTGTGGTCATCGGCGAGCCGACAAAGATGCAGGTGTATCGTGGGCATAAAGGCCGCGTGGAGATGCAGGTCGTCGCAAAGGGTAAAAGCGCCCACGCCGCCAGCAATTTTATGGGTGATAACGCGATTTACAAACTGCTGCCGGTGATTGACGCGATCAGCAAGATTGAACCGGAACTGGGCGACGACCCGTTCCTGGGACATGGGCGCATCACCGTGACCGATATGCACGTCAAAACACCCAGCATCAATGCCGTGCCGGACGAGGCACTGATCTATATTGACCGGCGCATCACCTTCGGCGAAGAACCACAGGCCGAACTGGAACGCATCCGGCGCGTGATCGGCGACCGCAAGGACATCGAGGCTTCGATTCTGTTCTATGAAGAACCCAGCTATACCGGCTTCGTCTTCCCGGTGGACAAGATTTACCCGGCCTGGGCGCTGCCGGAAAATCATGCTTATGTGCAGGCCGGGGTGCAGGCCGGCAAACTGCTGTGGGGCGAACCGCTGCCAACCGGCAAGTGGGACTTCTCCACCAACGGCACGTACTGGGCGGGCAAGGCCGGTATTCCCAGCATCGGCTTTGGGCCAGGCGATGAAATCCACGCGCATACGGTGATTGAGCAGGTATCGCTGGACGACGTGGTGCGCGCCACCGAATGGTACGCGCTGCTGCCGGCGCTGATGCAGAAATAAAGACAAAGACTCAACGCAAAGGCGGGAAGTTGCAAAGACGCAGAGGAAAAGATTCTTTGCGCCTTTGCCGCTTTGCGTTCTTTGCGTTAAATGAATTTGCGGTATGAAGGACAGGCGATGAAGTTTGACTGGATTGAAGACGGCGTGCTGGCGGCCAGCCCGCTGCCGCGCACGGCTGAGGATGTGCGGTCGCTGCACGCGCAGGGGATCCGCGCGATTATCACGCTGACCGAGCGCCCGCTGACCGTCCAGCGCGGCGTGACGGCGCAGTTGTTTACGGACCTCGATATGCTTCCGCTGCATGTGCCGGTGGATGATTTTCAGGCGCCGGCGGCGGAGCAGGTGGCGCAGGCCGTCGCGTTTATTGACCAGATGCAGGCGGTAGGCCGCCCGGTGCTGCTGCACTGTTATGCGGGGCAGGGGCGCACCGGTACGTTTTTACACGGGTACTATCTGGCGAAAGGGTATACGCTGGCGGCAGCGAAAGCGCGGGTGATCGCCCGCCGCCCGCTGTGTACCTTCGACGATCTATCCGGCGAGCAGCAGGCCTTCCTGCACGAACTGGCGGACGGAAAAGCGTAACACGGAGGCGCAAAGGCTCAGAGGCACGGAGAGGAAAAGATTTAAGGCTTTGAGTCCGTGCCTTTGTGTTAAATTAAGAACTGATTCAATGACTTATCCGTGCAGGAAAACAGCATGGCCCACGTTTTTATCAGCTATAGTAAAAAGAATAAAACCTACGCTCAGGAATTAAAGGTTCAACTGTTAAACCTGGGGTTTGATGTCTGGATTGACGAGGTGATTGAACCCGGTGACGGTTGGTTTCGCAGCATCCGGCAGGCGATTAAGGACTGCGCTGCTTTTGTGCTTATTATGACGCCGGAATCGGAAAACTCGCACTGGGTTAATCTGGAACTGCTGCACGCGCTGGAATACCACAAGCCGATTTTCCCGCTGCTGCGGGCAGGTGGGTCGAACCCATTGGACAGCGACGTATGGGCGCAGATTGCGAATGTTCAATTCACCGATGTGCGCGACGGTTCGATGCCGGCTGACCGCTTTTACGAACGTCTGATAAAAAGGGGCGTGCCGCGCCAGCTTCGCGGACAGGATATAACGCCGCCAAGTGTTGAAGCGCCATCCGTAGGGGAGGGTCTCAGACCCTCCCCTACCAACCCGCCTGATAAAACACCTGTACCTGAACCTGCCCCACCCGCCCCCACACCGCCGCCTGCGTCTTCTATCTCCCCTCGCCCTGAGGGAGAGGGGCAGGGGGTGAGGGCACAAGCGCCGCTTGCTCTCCCCGATGTATCCGCCATCCTGCCGCCGCCGTTTGAGTGGTGCTGGATTCCAGCGGGTAAGGTGACGCTGGAGGCCGGCGGCTACGTGCCGAAAGGCGGACAAACCTTTGATGTACCGGCGTTTGCCATCGCCAAATATCCGGTGACGAACGCGCAGTTTCGCAAGTTTGAGGCTGCGGAGGGCTACAAGCAGCTGCGGTGGTGGCCGGAGGAATCGTGGCACGTGCGTACACGAGAAAAATGGTTGCTGCCGCGCTTCTCAAATGACAAAAAATGGAACGGTGACGATTACCCGGTGGTGGGCGTGTCGTGGTACGAGGCGATGGCGTTCTGCCAGTGGCTGACAGAGTCCGTAGGGGCGCACGGCCGTGCGCCCCTACCGATCACCCTGCCGACCGAGCAGCAGTGGCAGCGGGCGGCACAGGGTGACGATGGCCGGGTCTATCCCTGGGGGAATGAGGTTGATGCCAACCGCTGCAATGTTGTAGAAAGTGGGATTGGACGGACAACACCTGTGACTCAATATCCGACCGGGGCGAGTCCTTATGGCGTGCTGGATATGGCGGGCAATATGTGGGAATGGTGTCTGACGGAATATATGTCGGGCGTAACGGATACAAACAGAAGTTATTCTAATATGCGGGTGTTGCGCGGCGGGTCGTGGCACAACATTCAGAACTTTGCCCGCGCTACTTACCGTATCAGGCTCAGCCTGGGCTCCCGTGATTACGACGTCGGTTTTCGGGTGGTGTGTTGCCCCCCATCTGCCTGAAACACGGGCCTGTGGCGGGGCGAAAATTTTGCGGCGATGGTCCGGGCGCGCACATAGGCGCGCCCCTACAATCGGTCTCCATCTTAAACAGGTAAATTGATGAAACCCGCGCCGACGGCTGCCTTCACGGCGGGAGTGGGAACATTCGTGGTCACGTAGGGGCACGGCACGCCGTGCCCCTACAGCCAATGTCCTCATAATTTTCTACTCCCTCACCAGTCCTTTTTGTTACAGCCCTGTCGCCTTATGGTACAATAGCGCGCACACCCTGTTCCAAACAACTCGACGCTAGAGGAGACTTTTTTATTATGCAAACGGATTTGCGAGGCCGTGACCTCATTACCGACCAGGAATGGACACGCGAGGAAGTGGACACGCTGCTCGAC
>JARKOK010000230.1 GCA_029975765.1 Aggregatilineales bacterium | reverse complement strand
CACTTCCAACAGTAACACGTTTCGCCCCTGATAAGCGTAGAGAAAACTGATATGCGTGCCGTCTGTGGTGTGCTGGGCTGGCGTAAACGCGCCGAACATCGCCTCCAGCGACAGTGGACTGTGGACGATCATATTCGGCATGGGCAGCTCCTTCACGCTGGGCACCAGCGGCGGCGGCTGGTCGTTGCGGCGGTAAACGAAATAATACGAGGCGCGCCCCTGCCGTTCGGCTTTCCCTTCATAACGGGTCAGCACGCGCCCCGGCATCGTGTTCGCCCAGGGGGCCGGCAGCCTATTGTCCAATCCCGGTGTGGCGGCCAGCAGTTCGGCGCTCATCTGCGCGTAGGCGAGGATGTCGGTCGCCAGATACAGGTGACCGCCCGGCTGAAGGCGGTTCACCAGCGCGTCCAGCGTGTCGCGTTGCATCAGCCGGCGGTGGCCGTGTTTCTTCTTAAACCAGGGATCGGGGAAGTTGATATGCACCTCGCGGATCGTGGCCGGTTGAAACAGATGATGCAGCGCGGTTTCGGCGGTCGAATGAATCACCCGCACGTTCAGCAGTTGGTGGCGTTCCAGCGCGCGCTCGACATGCGTCAGACAGCGGTTGGCGATTTCCAGACCGATGATATTCGCGTCTGGTCGGGTGCGCGCCAGATGCACTAAAAACTGCCCGTAGCCAAAACCGATCTCGACGATCAGCGGACGTTCCGCGCCGAACAGGGTTGTCCAATCCGTCGGCCAGGGCAGGGTAAGACTGCTGAGCTTGCGCATGGCGGCTTATTCAGTGGCAGACGAGCGGCGTCCGATCAGGCGCATCACCGGATTATTGCCCGATTGCAGATGGTCAATGCCGCTGACCACCAGGAAACCGACGATGATCAGCGCAATCGCCAGCGCGGCTTCCTGCGCGCCAAATTCTGTCAGCCGGCTTGCTCCGGCGGACGCTTCTTCCCAGATTTTGCGTAACGAGCCGAGCATAAAGCCGATTAACACGGCTACAGTTAGCTGTTCGTAGTGGTGCAGCAGCCAGCTTAAAACGCGCGAGAAAATGATGATACCCACGACGCAGCCCAGTGACAGCGCGGCCAGGCTGATCATATCCCGATCACGAACCGCATTCAGCACAAACGCATACTGGCCGAGAATAAGCAGAATGAACGACCCTGAAATGCCGGGCAAAATCATGGCACAAATGGCGACCATGCCGCTCAGGAATAAGACCCAGGGTTCATGATTGGCATTCTGCATTGGATTCAGGCCAACAATCAGATAAGCGGCGACCGCGCCCGCTGCCAGCCCGGCCAGTGTAGAGGCTTTCCAGGTCACCCGGTTGCTCACGGCCAGAATAGAGGCGATGATGAGGCCGCCGAAGAAAGCAAAGATAAACAGGGGATGATTTTCTAGCCAATCGCTGAGCAGGTGAGACAGGGAAAAGACCGCTGCGAGGATACCGAGTCCCAGTGCCAGCAAAAACTGCCAGGGAATATGCGCGAGCAGCGCCTTAATCTTAAGACCGGCGGCCAGCCGCAGGGCGGTGAGATCGAACGACTTAATGCCGTCAATCAAATCCTCGTAAACGCCCATGATGAACGCCATCGTTCCACCGGATACACCGGGAACAATGTCGGCTGCGCCCATCGCAAAGCCGGTGAAAAATAGGCGCAGGTACTCGCGGGGAGTCTTCGGGTGGTCTTTCTTCTCAAACATCCTCATTCCTCTCTGTGTTTGTGACTCAAAAAGAGGCAGATCATGAGTCTGCCCCTGCTGGCTTACATGGTCGGGAAATATCAGGCTTCAGGTTTCACCCTGGGTGATCTGCCCAGAAGCCGGCGCGCGGTGTTCAGCAGCGACTGCCGGCTTTCCGGTTCTTTCAGGATATGGTAGATACCGGGTGCGACTGAGATCATGACGATCAGGATGATAATGGGAAGCAGATATTTGTCAATATTCTCCGGCCCAATCACCGCTGCCAGGAAGTAACCGGCCAGCGTTACGCCAACCGCCCAGAAAAAACCGCCGATCAGATTAAAGGTGACAAAACGGCGATAATTCATCGAGCCAATGCCGGCCACAATCGGCGCAAAGGTGCGGATGACCGGCATGAAGCGGGCCAGCACAATCGCTTTGCCGCCGTGTTTTTCGTAGAACGCCTGTGCCTTGTACACGTTCTTTTTGCTGAACAGGAACGAGTCCTCGCGCTGGAACAGCCTGATACCAACCCGCCGTCCGAAGGCGTAACCGACGCTGTCACCGGCGACGGCGGCGATGAAACAGCCGGTAAGCAGAATGGGCAGCGAGAAGAAGGCCGCCTGAACAGGCTTCCCGGTAAGCTGTTTCAGAAGTTCCTGACTCGCTGGTGACGCCAGAAAACCGGCAGTAAACAGCAGGCTGTCGCCCGGTAGAAAGAAGCCAATCAACAGACCTGATTCAGCAAACAGGATGGCAAAGATGAGCAAATAGCCAATCACCGGCCCATAACGGACGATAAATTCGATCATACCCGACCTGACTTTCTATGCCGATTGGGGACATGTTTTAATAAAGCATATACACCTTACGACCGGCTATCACCTGAATAGTATATAACGAGATGATAAACGGCAAGGCTGAAGATACCGGCGGGCGGTTACGAACTGCGTCCGCATCAGGGAAGTCTGTTACTGGCCGGCGGCGCACAGAACCGGTACCGTTGACAGGTAGGAGTGGTGGCTTCGGGAGGAGAAGCGGCGATGCCCAACACAGTTCTGGTAACGTATGCCAGCCGGGCTGGTTCGACTGCCGGTGTGGCGGAAGCGATCGGTAAAACCCTGGCTGAAAACGGCGCGCAGGTGGAAGTTCGCCCCATGCAGGACGTGAGCGATCTTACCCCGTATACGGCGGTGGTGGCCGGCAGCGCGATTCAGAGCAAGCAGTGGTTGCCGGAAGCCGTGCAGTTTGTGCAGAAGCATCGGGCGGCGCTGGCACAAAAGCCGTTCGCGGCCTTTACGGTATGTATGACGATGACTCTGAAGAATGAAAACTATCGTCAGGTCGTCAGGGATTGGTTGCAACCGGTACGCGCGGTGGTCAGGCCGGTGAGCGAGGGGTTCTTTGCCGGGGTGCTGGACATCAGCAAAATACCATCACGGGCTGACCGGCTGAAATTTCGTGTGAGTGTCCTGCTCGGTGTCTGGTCGGAAGGCGATCACCGGGATTGGAACGCCATTCGCACCTGGGCAGCGGAACTGGCGGGCAAACTTCAGACGTAGACCTTTAACCAGATCGGCAGCTGCGGGGGCGAACCGGCGGCTCGCCCCTACAGGAAAACATCCGACAGAACTTGTCTGTTTGTACGTAGACCTTTAACCAGACCGGCAGACGCTGGCTCACTCTTTCTCATACGGGGTGCCGCTGGCTTTTGGTCCGGTTGATCGGCCAATCAGCCCGGCCAGCACCACGAGCGTCACCACGTAAGGCACCATCTGCAAGAACTGCGGCGGCACCGGCACGCCGAGGAACTGAAACCGCTGGCCGAGCGCGTCGGAAAAGCCGAACAGCAGCCCGCCGCCGAACGCGCCAATCGGTGTCCACTTGCCAAAGATCAGGGCTGCCAGCGCGATGAAACCGCGCCCGGCAGTCATCTGGTCGTCAAACGAACCGCTGGTTTCCAGCGAGAACCACGCGCCGCCCAGCCCGGCAATCAGCCCGCCGATGATGACGTTAATCCAGCGATTGCGGATGACGTTCACCCCCAGCGTATCAGCAGCGTGGGGGTTTTCGCCCACCGCGCGGGTTCGCAGCCCCCAGCGCGTGTAATACATGACGATGTGAGTCACGATCAGCAGAATGAACATCCCATAAAAGATGGGTTTGCCATTAAAAAAGACATCCCCCACGACCGGAATTTGCGACAGCAGGGGGATCGGCGTGGTTTGCAGGGTCGCGCGCCCGGCGTCGGCATTGACGAGGACTTCCAGCCGCAGATAACTGGTGAGGCCAATCGCCAGAATGTTAATCACCGTACCGCTGACGACCTGGTTGGTTTTAAAGGTGATCGAAAGCCAGGCGTGCAGCGCCGCCATCAGACCGCCGGACAGCACCGCGACCAGTACAGCGAGCGCCTGCGCGTGCGGTGTTTGCAGGTTCGCGCCGCTGCTCAGAATGATCGTGTAACTGACGAAACCCAGCGCCGCTCCGGTCAGCATCATCCCTTCGATGGCGATGTTGACCACGCCGGAGCGTTCGCACCACAGGCCGGCCAGCGCCCCCAGCACAATCGGGGTAGACAGGCGCAGGCTTTCTTGCAGCATGACGACGACGTTGGTGCGCCCGCCGGCGGCGACGATCACCAGCACCGTGGGAATTAGCAGCAGGCCGTTTACGACCAGCCACATAAACTTCAGCCGGGACAGGCGGGGATTCGGGATGAGGCCGATGACCCCGCCGGCGACATAGACCAGCGCCACGATGACGGCAAAGGGTACGGTCGGCACGGGGATGCCCTGCTGCCCGGCGCGATCCAGCGTCAGCAGCGTAACCGCGTCGCCGGGGATCGTCTGCGGGGCGGACAGTAAAATCCACGCGCCAAGCAGAATAAACACGACGGAAAACACGCCGGTGCGCGTGATACGCAGTCTCTCGCGCCAGGTTTTGTGTCCGGCATCGAGAGCCGTCCAGGTCGGGGATGTTGGTGAGGTGGTGGTCATGGGTTAGCCTCCCCAGCCTTTCGCGGCGAACAGCCCTTTTTCTTTTTCTTCCAGCGTTGGTTCTGGCACACGCCAGAGGAAACGGATGATGGCGTCGGCAGCCACAAACATGATAATCAGCGCCTGGATGATTTTTACCAGATCAACCGAGATTTCAGCGCGGGTCTGCATCAGTCCCGCGCCGGTTGCCAGCGCGCCCCACAGCAGCCCTGCCGGGATGATGTTGCGGGGATTGCTGCGGGCCAGCAGCGCGACGGCGATACCGTCAAAGCCTACCCCGGCGAAGAACCCCGGCTGCATATTAAACTGCACCCCGGCGACTTCGATAGCCCCGGCCAGCCCGGCCAGCGCGCCGCCCAGCGCCAGCGCCAGAACGGTATTGAGGCGTACATTCATGCCGGCGTAGCGCGCCGCGTCCGGGTTCGCGCCGACCGCGCGCAGTTCAAAGCCGGGCGTTGTCCGGTTGAGGAACCAGTCGGTCAGCCACACAGCGGCGACCATGATCAGCAGGCCAAGATGCAGCGCGCCGCGTACCGTTATCCAGGCCAGGAACAGCCCGCCGACCAGCACCAGAAGGGCATTGATGACCGGACGCACGGCGAGGCGTGGATTGTCGCGCAGGCGTTCGCGGCGTGTCCACAGTCCCCACGCCAGTACCAGCGCCGCTGCCAGCACGAACCAGACGATTGAAAGCTGGTTGAACGTTGGCAGCCGCGCGCTGGACAGAACGAAGGGTGTGCGCGGTGTGCTGGCGGTAGTGTCCAGCAGGATCACCGGATTGGTGGATTTAATCAGCCAATCCACCAGCAGAACAGCCACAAAGTTCAGCATAATCGTGCTGATGACCTCATGCGCGCCGGTGTAGGCTTTCAGGGTACCCGGAATTGACCCCCACAGCAGGCCGCCGGCGATGCCGGCGATAATCACCAGCGGGATGTGAAGCCAGCCGGGCAGACTGGCGAACAGCGGCGAGAAGCCCACCCATGCCGCCAGGATGCCGCCCGCGTACAGCTGGCCTTCCGCGCCGATGTTGAACAGACCCGCCTTGAAACCGAGCGCCACCGCCAGCCCGGCGATGATGAACGGGATGGAGCGGATAATCATGGTTTCCAGGTTAGCCGGCAGGAAAATCAGCGCGCGGCTGCCCAGGCGTAAGTAGGCCGCGTCTACCCGGTCATCAGTGGGGTCATCCGGCGTGTTGTTGTCGCGGTAAATGATCCCGGCCAATCCGCCGCTGCGGCCAACCAGGGTTTGATTATTCGGTCGTAGGACAACAATCGCATTTTCCAGCGCCCCGGCCAAATCGTTCTGGAGCGCGTCATTCACATCAGGATTGGTAAGGATGCTGCGGTCATACAGGCTGCGCACCAGCCGGAGCTGTGACGTCAGCGCCGCCGCGTCGGTCACACCGGCGGCCTGCATCTGCGCGGCGAAGGTGGCCTGATCGCGCACGGCAGCAGTACCCAGCGCCGCAATCGCCCCCAGATCGGCAGCCTCCGGTGAGGCTGCGTCCAGTCCCAGCGCCTCCATCTGCTGCACCTGCCCAACCAGCCGCTCCAGCCTGACGGGTCCCTGATCGTCCACCACCCGCATATAGGCCAGCAGATCAGCATCCGTGTAGCGGCTGGCAGACGGCGCGACTGCTTCTATTTCGGCGCGGGCGGCGGTATCCAGCGTGTCGAGCCTGGCGATTCTCTCCGCCAGCCGGCGCACGTTGCCGGGGGATTGTTCTCCCAGATCGGCGACCAGCGGCGTCATGGCGGTCAGGGTCTCCGCGCCGACGGCGGCAATATCACCCAGCGCCGCGCCCAGGTCGTCAATCTGGTCATCGGTCAGATCGGGATACCGCGCCAGCACCTCGCCATAGCGTGCCAGCAGCGGCAGGCTTCCTCTTGTGGCAATATCGGAGGCGGCGCGCGAAGCCCGGTTGACATCGGCAGGCGTGTACTCTCCCTGCGCCAGGAAAGCTCTCGCGGCAGTAAGATCGTCTACCGTCAGCACCTGATTGACGACCAGCCCGACCGAGCCTTCCAGCAGGGCGCTGTAGGCGGTGCCGGTGATATTCAGTTCTTTGCCCACATCCACGCTGCCGGTCGTCACGAAGGCGATCACGATCATGAAGATCATGCTGATGATGAGCGCCGTGACGACCGCAAACAGCGGCACGAGGCGGGGCGAAAGCTGCCGCCAGCGCCGCGCCGCCGGTTCGAGGGCTTCCGGGCCGCGCAAGGTTCCTTCAGCCATTAACCACCACCTGTTCTTTGTCGCGTTTGATACCGGCCATCAGCAGCCCGATGGACTCACGGGTGGCGGCTTCAATCGGCACCGTATCAATAATCCTGCCCGCATACATGACGGCAATCCGGTCAGACAGCGAGAAAATCTCATCAAGTTCGGTGGACACCAGCAGCACCGCCACCCCGTCGTCACGCATCTTGACAATCTGTTTGTGGATGAATTCAATTGAACCCACGTCCAGGCCGCGTGTGGGCTGCGCCGCGATCAGCAGCTTACTCTGGCGCGAGAATTCGCGGGCGACGATGGCCTTCTGCTGATTGCCGCCGGACAGCGTGCTCATGTTGGCGAAGATGCTGGGGGTGCGCACGTCGTACTGCTGCACCAACCGCCGCGCGTTGGTTTCCTTCTCGCGTTCGTTGGCGACGATGCCGATGCTGAACGGCCCCAGATAGTAGGTTTGCAGCACCAGATTGTCCTTAATCGGAAAGCTGGCAACCATACCGTTCTTCTGCCGGTCTTCCGGGACATGAGACACGCCGCTTTCGGTTACTTTTCGTGGGCGAGCGTTCGTCAGGTCTTTATACTGGATCAGCACCTGCCCGCTTTCGACCTGCCGCAGCCCGGTGATTGCTTCAACCAGTTCTGTCTGGCCGTTGCCCTGCACCCCGGCCAGCCCCAGGATTTCCCCACCGCGCACTTCCAGCGAGATGCCTTTGACGGCCATCAGGTTGCGGTCGTCCCGCACCACCAAATCGTGCAGCGTCAGGATCGGTTCGCCCGGATGCGGCACACCTTTTTCCACCTGCAGGATCACCTCGCGCCCGACCATCATCGAAGCCAGCGATTCTTCGGTGGAGTTTTTGGGATCGGCCTGGCCGACCACCCGCCCCAACCGCAGCACCACGATTTCATCGCAGATTTCCAGGACTTCTTTTAATTTATGAGAGATGAAGATGATGCTGACGCCGCGTGCCAGCAGTGACCGCATAATCTGGAACAAACCTTCGGTTTCCTGCGGGGTCAGCACGGCGGAGGGTTCGTCAAGGATGAGAATGTCCGCTTTGCGGTACAGCGCCTTGATGATCTCCACGCGCTGCTGCACACCCACCGGCAAATCCTGCACCAGCGCGTCGGGGTCAACTTCCAGCCCGTACTGCTTCGAGATTTCCAGAATACGCTGTTTGGCCGCGCGCCGGTTGAGGAACGGGCCGCGTGTGGCTTCGTTGCCCAGCATCACGTTTTCGGTAACGGTCAGCACGGGCACCAGTTGGAAGTGCTGGTGTACCATGCCGATGCCCTGAGCAATCGCATCGTTCGGATCGTGAATGTGAACCGGCTGGCCGTTCACCAGAATTTCGCCCTCGTCCGGCGCGTACAGGCCGTAGATCATGTTCATCAGGGTGGATTTACCCGCGCCGTTTTCGCCCAGCAGGCCGAGCACTTCACCCTTTTTCAGTTGCAGATTGATATGATCGTTCGCCAGCACGCCGGGGAACCGTTTGGTGAGGCCGCGTACCTCCAGCACAATCGGAGGAGATTCGGACATGAGAACCTCGTAATAATCTTTGGGGGACAATGCCGCGCCATTATAGCGTCAAAATAAGGAGTTGGCGATTACCCTACAGGACTTCTAACTGCGCCTGGGCCGCTTTCGCCGCGTCGTCCACCATGCCCAACCGTGTGAAGATGCCCATCGCCAGTTGCAGCTTGCGCGCGGCAGTCATACGGCGACCGCGCCGCGCCAGGCTTTTCGCCTGCGCGAACATGGTTCGGGCCAGTTCACCCTCAGCATGAATTTCGCTGAAGGCTTCGCTGGCAATCTGGTAATAGGTATCAGGGTCGGCGGAAAAGTCGTCACCGGCGGCGTAACCGGCAGTCAGCACTTCCGCAATGGCCCGGTTGGCGAAGCCGGTTTCTAGCGGTTCGCGGGTGGTGCTGGCAATATTGCAGGCACGCTGCGCCTCCTCCCAGGCGGCGGCCAGATCACCGGTCGCCAGATGCAGCAGCGTCAGCGCGTGAAAGGTTTCGCACAGCAGGCCGCTGCGTTCGAGAAATTCCTCAGCCGGCAGCGCCAGCACAATCCGGCAGCCTTCTTCGAGATCCGCGCGCGCGCGGTCAAGCTGCCCCATACTCAGCAGCAGTTGGCCTTTGTTGCCAATCGCCAGCGCCTCGCCCTCGCGGTCGCCAGCCTGTCGGAAGGCGGCATACGCTTTTTCGTACAGGGTGTAAGCCTGTTTGAAGTTGCCTTTATACCGATAAGCTTCGCCCATATTCAGATCGCAGGTGCCCACGCGCCGCTGGTTTCCTGCCAGGTTGTACAAAGCGCGCGCCCGTTCGTAGTGATGGATGGCCTGGTTTAAGTCCCCGCGATAACTTTTCATGTAACCCAAAAGCTGCTCGACGCGGCCCTGATTAACGAGATGACCGCTGGTACTCGCTTCCTTGCCCAGGCTGGTTAGCCGGGCGCTGGCGTCGGCATACGGCAGTTGACCGCGCTGCCACTGCTGGATGATGGTCAGGCAGTGCGTGTTAAATTCGGGCGTGGGTTCGGTGTCGGGTGCGGTGATGACGCTCACGGTGTTCCTCGTTGGTGCAAAGTGTCCATCGCTGATTATAAGCTCTGTACAGACAGGCTTCAACTGATTTCTGTTATACTGATAAATGCGTCGCAATATTTCCACCATCTCGTATAAACTAACCCGTGTGAAGAATGAGGCTGTTATGAGTACCCCTGAAAACCGTTTGCAAGCCCTGCGCGGCGAGGTAGACCAGATTAACCTGCAAATTCTCGACCTGCTTAACCAGCGCGCCCGGCTGGTGTCCGACATTGGTCAGGTACAGGCGCAGCTCGGCACGTCGTTTTATGACCCCCAGCGCGAAGCCTTCATGTTAACCATGCTGGAACAGCACAATCATGGGCCGTTCAGTAACGAAACCATCAAGGCGCTGTTCCGGGAAATCTTCCGCGCGTCTATGGCGCTGGAAGAAAAAGAAGCGCGCGCCAAAATTCTGGTGCAGCGTAAATCCGCCGAAGACCGCACCATCGTGACGCTGCCGGACGGCGTGACGCAGATCGGCAATAGCGTGTTTCAGGTGATTACCGGCCCGTGCGCGGTCGAAAGTTACGAACAGATGGATACCGTCGCGGCGGGGCTGGCACAGCGCGGGGTAAAAATCCTGCGCGGGATGGCGTATAAGCCGCGCACATCACCGTATGATTTTCAGGGTTTGGGTGAAGAAGGGCTGAAGATTGCCCGGCAGGTCGCCAACAAATACGGCATGTTCATCACCAGCGAGATCATGGATAAGAGCCAGATCGAGATGATGTCCGACTATGTGGATATCTTCTGGGTCGGCGCGCGCAACATGCAGAACAGCTTCCTGCTGAAAGCGATGGGGAAGGTGAAGCAGCCGGTAATCCTCAAGCGTGGTCTGTCCGCTACCCTGGAAGAATTTCTGTACGCGGCGGAATACATCGTCAGCAGCGGCAACCCGAACGTGATTCTGATCGAACGCGGTATCCGCACCTTTGAACGCTGGACACGCAATACGCTGGACATCGGCGGCGTGGCCGTGCTGAAGCTGGAGTCGCATCTGCCAGTGATCGTGGATATATCCCACAGCGCCGGTCGGCGGGATATAGCGATTCCGCTGGCGCGGGTGGCGAAGGCCAGCGGCGCGGACGGCCTGATGGTCGAAGTGCATCCCAACCCGCCAGTTGCCATGAGTGACGCCAAACAGCAGTTGACAATCCCCGAATTCTATAATCTGATGGACGCGCTGGACGAAGTGGAAATCAAACCCCACGTGAAACACCAATCGCTGAACGGGGCGTAACAATTTTCCTCGATCGGGGCAGGTGAACCGCATCTGCCCCTGACTTCCCTCTCACTTTACGTCAAACAAAAAATTCCCCTATACTGTTGAAGTCGCTGGTGCGGCGGCCTGTCGAACGAGAATTATCGTTAATCAACGGGGGTGGAGGAATGGTGAGCGACGCCTGGAACGCTTTAAAAGCGCACGCCTGGTTGTTGGGATTGCTCGGTTTTTTCGTATTGTTCCTGATCTATGTACTCTTTTATGCCATCGGCGGCTCGACCTGGACGACCGCTACCCCAAACCTGTGCGTAGTCCATAATGATTGTTACTGCGAGAACGCGCCCACCCGCATGAGTACGGGACTGGTGAACCAGCCGGGCAATACCTGGTCCGGGTTGGGGCCGGTCGTTCTGGGCATGATCATTCTGGGGGTGCTGAGTTACGCGCGGCCCACCGGTGATAACCCGATGAGCCGCCCCACTTTTTATTCCTGGATGTATGCCGCATTAGTGGTATTTCTGGGGCCGGGCAGTATGGCGTTTCACGGCTCAATGACGGCTATCGGCGGCTGGCTTGACCAGTTTTCCATGAGTCTGTTTGTCACCTTTGTACTGCTGTACGACATTTTCCGATTCACGAAATGGGACTTGCTGGCGAACGGCAAAACCTATTTCATCATCGCCTTTGTGATCATCAACGTTGTGTTAGGCGTTCCACTGCTGATTGGCAACTACACCGACATGGGCATGTTTGGCACGCTGGCCTTTGGCATTCCAGCGGGGGTTGCCATCCTGCTGCAACTGATTATCGGCGGCGTGACGGTGTTCTCTAATGGTTCGGTGTGGGGGGTGCGGCGGGGCAAGTCCTCGCCGGGTGGTCAGGAATGGTGGTGGCTGGTGGCGGCGTTCCTGTCGTTTATGATCGGCTTTGGCATCTGGTTGTTTTCGAACACTGGCGGGCCGTTGTGCGATCCGAACAGTGGGTTACAGGGGCATGTTTTCTGGCACATTCTGGCGATGGGATTTACGCCGTTTTTCCTGTTTTTCTTTCTGCGAAGCGAACGGCGAACGTAGAGATGTCACCTCGTCTCAAACAACCTTAACAGCTTCAGCGCCATCTGGAGGTTGGTGCGTTCCAGCGGGTCGGACAGGTCGAAACCGCCGATTTCGACAATGCGCCCCAGCCGGTAATTGAGGGTGCTGCGGTGGATATGCAGCCGTTTCGCGGTCTGCACACCGTTGCCGCCGGTGTCGAGGTACGTTTCCAGCGTGTGAAACAGTTCGGGTTCGCCGGCGTGCAGCAGACGGCGCACCTGCGGCACGTAGGGGTTGGTAACCAGCGCGGGTTCGCCGGCGCGGTACAGCGCGTGCAGATACCCCAGATGGTCGAAATATACGGCGCGCCGCTGGTCGCCCAACTGCCCGGCGATATGCAGCACTTCCCGGCACTGCTGGTATGCCTCGCTCACGGCTGTCGCGCTGCGATGCGTCCGGCTGATGCCGAGGCGCGCCTTTGTGACTTCCGCGCAGACAGCGTCCGTCAGCGCGGTGATATTCTCGCTGGCCTGCGCCAGCACCACCACCTGCCCGGCGAACTGCCCAACCACCGCCGACCAGTGATGCAGGCTCGCCAGCCGGTTCACGCGGCGGTAAACCTGAAGCATCTTCGTCATGCTGCGGTCAGGGTGTTCCACCAGCAGCATGATAAACGGGTGTGTCAGATCAACGCCGTAACGCAGCGCCTGATCGGTCAGCACGGCAGCGCGACCGGCGTCACCCTGAATCAACTGCGACAGCAGCCCGCCTTTCAGCGAGGCTTCGGCGCTTTGCACCGACTCCTGATACAGCAGCATCAGCGCGGCAATCGTCGCGCCGCTGTCCAGCGCCATGCGGTCGAGATCGGTCAGCGGGCGGTCGTGGGCGATCACCCACACATAACCATACACATCACCATGCACGACAATCGGCGCGAGAAAACGTTCCAGTTCCAGCCCCACATCCGGCATTCGGGGGATACGCACCGGGCGCAGCGTCGTATGAATCTGCCGCAGGATGCCGTGAATTTCTAACGCCTGTACCAGGCGGGGGTCCGTCCGCCCCTGACTGACAGTGAAGCGCCGCGCCTCGTCCACTTCGGCGATATTGGCGCTGGCGAGGATTTCAAACCGCTCGTTTTCGATGCTGATGGACTGCCCGATCAGATCGGCCAGCAGGCTTGCCAGCGCCTTCAGATCGCCGCCCTGCAAAACAAGCTGAGTCAGCTTTTGCTGGATGTCAAACGCGCGTGTGACAATCGCCATGTTTTCTTCAGCGATATGTTCGTTGGTTGCTTTGGCGATGTCCACAAAACGCGCCTGAAAGGGGATTTCGATCAGTGGGAACTGGTGCTCGTCTGCTGCCGCGCGCAGGTAATCCGGCGTGACTTCCAGAAACCGCCCGACCGACACCGCCAGCGCCGCCACCCCCTTATCTGCCATATCCACCAGATAACGGCTCAGGTCAGCAGGTTCATATGGCAGGTTGCGAACGGTCGTCAGCACCAGTTCGCCGCCGTTGAGCCACTGCGGCGCGTCCGGCCCGCTGGCGATATGCACCCAGGCCACGCGCCTGTCCAGACCGGCGTGACCGGCCACCACCTGAGCGCCGGTGAATGGTTCCAGTCTGATCGCGTCCGCAACGGTTAACATACAACCTGCCAGATTATGACCCTATAGGGTCGCCCAGGGCACGCACGCAGGCGCGCCCCTACCATGCGTCCATTTCCTCAATAAAGGCTTCCGCTTCGGGCGGCGTGACCGGGTCATTGACGATGTAAAACAGGAAACCCTGCCCGCCCAGTTCGCGGCAGATGGTACGTGCCCCGGCGCGCGTGACATACACCTGGCACAGCTTGCCGGCGTCCCGAATGCGTTTTAATACTGGCAGCCAGTGATCGGCCAGCGGTTGACCGTCGCCGGGCTGCCACTGAATGCCGCGCAGTTTTGAGATGGACAGCAGGCTGTCCAGATGCCGCAGCGCGCCCTTGCCATCCAGATGGTAAAACGGGTAATCCAGCGCGGCGCAGCAGGCTTCCAGATCGGGCAGCACCCAGCGTTCGAACATGTCTGGTGAGATCATGTAGCTGAAATCACTTTGTAACATGTAACCCCGCGTGGGCGACCAGCACGGCCCCCAGCAGGCCGAGCCTTTCCCAGTCGGCGCGATGACAGCATCCAGCGCGTCGTAATAGCGCAGCCACACCGCCGTGATGTCGCGCGTGAGGCGCGTGACTTCTTCGGGGGCGTCATACAGGTCGAGCAGAAGCTGCTGTGTGCCGCGCAGGCTGGCAAGAATGTCCAGATTGCCACCCAGGTCGGTCATGCCGATGGTCATTTGCGACCCCCAGCGTGCCACCGCCGCGCGGGTTATCTCCAGCGCGCGCTGCCACCACGTGCTGCCGGCATCGTATTTGATCTGTATCTCGGCCAGCGACAGGCCATCCATCGGGTGAAACCAGGTTGTGCCGGTGGCGTATTCAACCGCCGAGCCTAAAAAGGCCGCGACCACCCCCGCGCCGAAGTTCACCCACCACTTCGGGAAAGCATCGCCGATGAAATGCAGGTTATCCAGCCAGGGCTGAAAATGATCGAGCACAGCTTCCGCCGGTGTTTCGAGGCCGAAGTAAGTCAGGAAGTGCGCTTCCCAGACCGAGTTAAGTTTGCCGTCAGTCAGTGTCTCGATCACAACCAGCGGGCGTGTCAGTTCGCCATCCCACCAGGCACACCAGTCGCGTTCGATGCGCTGCCAGTTCGCGGGCGTGAAGTGCTGGTATGTCGTCAAGATTCGCTCGGTGATGTATGTTCATTCAGCCAGTCAATAATCAATGTAACCAGCCCGGACTGCAACTTGCGGGATTGCAGCATGGTTGTGCCGTGTGCTGCCCCCGCGTACAAGCGAACACCGATGTCACCCCTGGCCGCTGCTACCAGTTCTTTGATACCATTTGAACTCTGTCCATCTGCCTGCGCCGCCACCAGCAGCGCGGAACGTTTGCGCAGCCCTTCAGTGACGGCTGTGTCCGTCTTGACGCCGAAATAGTCCAATCCCGGCGAGAGGGCAATCGCTGTGACACATTGTTCGTCCGCCGCGCAGCCGACCAGCGCCAGATTCGAGCCGATACTCGCGCCAATGATCGAAATCGCATCAGCCCGCACGCCGGGCTGCTGTCTCATCCAGCTTAACCAGGTCTGCGTATCTGTTTGCGCTGCCGTCCAATCAATCTTGCCGCCGGTTTCGCCATGTCCGCGCAGGTCAACCGTAAGCACGTTGTACCCCGCATCCAGTAATGCGGGAATCAGGTCTGACCACGAGCGGCGATTGCTGCCAAACTGGTGCATCAGCAGCACGGCGGCATGAGGAGTGTCACCGGGCAGCGCATAATAATCGCCTTTCAGCGTCAGGTTATCGGCAGCGGTGGCCTCGACGGGCTGTAACTCCACTGCCTGAGTAGCCTGCGCCGCCACGCTGGTAAACAGGATGACCGGAATGAACAGGAAAGAAAATAGTTTCAGCATCAAGATATCTCCTGAGCGGGGCGGGTTTCGAAACCCGCCCCAACAGAAATGCCCTAAAATCCCATGGTTGCTGTCGGGTCGGTTGGTGTATCACCATTGCGGATTTCGAAATGCAGGTGCGGCCCGGACGAGTTGCCAGTATTGCCCACGCCGCCAATCGTCTGGCCGACCGTCACCAACTGCCCGCAGCCGACGTAAATGTTGCTCAGGTGGCCGTAGAGCGTTAGAAACGGGCCGTGCGCCAGCACAATCGTGTAACCGTAACCCCACGAATTCCAGCCGGCGAAGATGACCGCGCCGCTGTTGGCAGCCAGCACCGGCGTGCCGACGGGCGCGGCCAGATCAACCCCCGTGTGCCAGGAGGTAAAACCGCGCGTGAAGGTATAACCGCCGCCCAGCGGGAAGCCCCAGCTCGCGCCACCGCCGGGGTTGTTGACCTGCCCGCAGCTTCCGGGGTCGCCGGGCGCGAACACGGACACATAACCGCGCCGGGGGCTGTCACCGCCTTCCACGACGACACCGGGATTCCAGACGATCTGCTCACCCTGTCCGCCGGGAATAAAGAACCAGGTGCCGCTGGGTAAAACGGTATCCGGCGATACCCCAAACAGGTTGTTGAAATCAGAGTCAATCACGACATACGGATCGCTGATCTGGTAGCTGGCGGCGATTTCGGCAATCGTGCGGCTGCCGACGACCTGCACGTACACGCCGTCCACCGGCGGCACGTTGACCACATCGCCGGGACGCAGGACATGAATATACTGGCGGGTGTTTGACCAGGCGATAGTTTCCGGTTTCAGACCAAAACGTTCCGCAATCGAATAAATGGTATCGCCGCTGACTGTCGTATACTGAATCACTTCGCTGCGCGGGCGATCCGGCACGATGGTGAACGGGTCATAGATATTTCGCACGACTTGCAGCGACGAAACCTGCATGGCCGGAACCAGCGGTTGGCTCAGCAGCGCGGCAGCCAGATCAGGGCTGATCGTCGGCGGCGCATCGGGTACGCCCACTACGGGCGCGCTGAATGTCGGCGGCAGGCTGTCGGTTGGCATTACGGTAATAGCCGTTATATCGCCGGACTGCGTGGCTGTCGCGGGCACGGACGGCACATCTGGCTCGCCCGAAGGCGCGACCAGCAGCAGGGCGGTGGCAATCGTCAGCCCGGCTGCGCCCAGCAGGCTGATGAAACCAACCGCCCGCCGCCAGCCGGCCACCTCATTCGCCGGTACCGCCTGGATCGTCAGCGATGGGTTGGTATCCGCCAGTGGGTCAATCGGCGGCTCATTCCAAGGGTTGTTATCGGTCATGCCATCAATCTTTTCTACTGGTTGTCACAATCCCCCCACGCCGGAGAATGATAATCCCGTTGTGAATGGCTGGCAAGTTAGGACAATCGGACTATACGCCAGAATGGTAGATAAGCGATGGCCTTTCGTGCCATAATGACCGGCTGTCTGAATCGTAAGGAAACCGAGATGCTCTGGAACACGAACCGGCTGCCGCGCCTCATGCTGATCGTTACCGGCCTGCTGCTCCTGCTGGCGGCCAGCCGCATCCTGAAACTGTCCGGTCTGGAGATGCACGTGGATGAAGTCTGGTCTATCTGGCAGACGTTCGGGACACCGGCAGACATCATCCGCTGGACGCCTTACGACTGGGTGCCG
>JARKOK010000220.1 GCA_029975765.1 Aggregatilineales bacterium | reverse complement strand
GCGTTCCCGTACCTGACCACCCAGACGACCGAAGACCTGCGCCAGAATTACACCGATCTGGCGAATAACATCAACCAACTGGTGACGATCATGGGTTTGCTGTCGCTGCTGATCGGCAGCATCGGCATCATCAATACCATGCAGGTGATCGTCCGGCGGCGCACGGTGGAAATCGCCGTCCTGAAAACGATGGGCTTGCAGGCCAATCAGATCACGGTGCTGTTTCTGGTGGAAGCGATCATCATGGGGGTGATCGGCAGCCTGATCGGCATTGTGCTGGGCTGGGCGGCGGTATTTGTGATTCGCGGCGCGGCGGAAACGCTGCTGGCGACCAATCTGGAATTCATCCTCGCGCCCAACGCGGCGGTTAACGGCTTTGTCGTTGGCGTGATCGTCACGACGATTTTCGGCTTCCTGCCCACGCTGACCGCCGGGCAGATTCGTCCCAGTCTGGTGCTGCGCCCGCAGGATACCATCATCCCCCGTGCCGGACGTGTGCGGTCGCTGCTGGCGCTGCTGGTCATTATCATCGTGCTGACGCTGGTAACGCAGACTATCACCGGCAGTTTTACGCTGGCGCTGCAAATCGTGCTGGGCGCGTTTTTCGCCGCCGGCTGGCTGTACCTGCTGCTGTCCTTTCTGGTGTGGCTGGTGGGGCGCTTCTTCCCCTCGCTGGGCATCGTTGATCTGAAAATCTCGCTGCGGCAGATGCTGGCCGGGCGCAGCCGCGCCGCGATCACGCTGCTGGCGCTGGTGGTCGGTGTGTTCTCCCTCAGCCTGATCACGCTGTTTGCCGACTCCATCGGCAGCCTGCTGGAATACTCGCTGAACGAGTCCAGCGGTGGCAACGTCATCGTAACCGTGACCTCGCCGCAGCAGTTGGCGCAGGTGGAACGCATCCTGGCGGAACTGCCCGCCGTCGCCCGTTACAGCGTCAGCCAGAGTTATAATCTGCAACTGGTGGCCGTCGAAGAACCGGACCCGAACAACCCCGGCACATTCCTCAATGTGCCGCTGGAGGATATCGAGCAGCGGCTGGCCGCCAATCTGCGCTCGCAGATGGCCGCCTTTGGCGGCGCGGCGGAGCAGCAGATGCAGAATGTCAACTGGCTGGAAGTGCTGCAAACGGAACTGGGCAATATCGCCTCGCGCCAGCCGGAAGACCTGGCCGCCGACGCGGTGCTGGCCGCCGGGCGGCAGCTTACCGCCGAGGATGCGGGACAGCCGGTGCTGGTCATCACCGACAGCGGGCGCGTGCGGGCCGCCGGCATTAACGTGGGCGACCGGCTGACGTTCGCGTTTCCAACGGGGCGCGGCCTGGCCGCGCTGGGGCGGCCAACCGGCGACGCTGACACGATTACGTTTGAAGTGGTGGGGGCGGTGCCGGGGTCGAATATCAACACCGGCCTGACCAGCCCGAACTACGCGCTGGCGTCGGCCTTCCCGGCCAATCACCAGCCGACCAACATCACCGTTGGCGTAGACATCCCCGACGAGCAGGTGCCGGAACTGCGGCGGCAGTTGGCGAGCGTGCCGGGCGCGTTCGCGCTGGAAACAGCGTTCATCAACCGCCTGCTGACCAGCCTGCTGGGGACGTTTACCGCCTTCCCGACGATGGTGGCGGCGCTCGGTCTGATCGTGGGTGGCGTGGTGATCGCCAATTCAGTCGCGCTGACGACGCTGGAACGGCGGCGCGAAATCGCGGTAATGAAGTCGGTCGGCTTGCAGCGCGAACGGGTGCTGTTCATGCTGCTGCTGGAAAACGGCGTGATGGGTCTGATCGGCGGCCTGATCGGGGTGGGCATCGGTCTGGTGATGCTGACCGGGCTGGTCGCCGCGATGAACGTACCCGGTTCGGCGCTGCCGGTCGGTTCGGCGCTGCTGCTGATGCTGCTGTGTGTGGTGGTCGCCCTTATCGCCGCTATGACAACGGCGTGGGGCGCGTCCGGCGAAAAGCCGCTGACCGTGCTGCGGTATGAGTAAGAACCGACCGGAAAGGTTGGGCTGGCGCAGCCGGGCGTTTTTATGCCCGGCTGCATTTTCCTCTCATAATGGTCAGGTCCTGGGAACAGCTTTATTGTCCGTCCACGCGTTGGTAAAAAAGAATTCAGTTGTACGCCGCTGTAGTGCGGCGGGAATTCTGGACAACCCAATAGTGGAGTATCATCACCACAGGGAGACCAGAAAACATGGGAAAACGACGCACCTTTACACCGGACTTCAAATTGGAAGCGGTTCTCGACATGGTACGGGGCGAAAAGGCCATTGCCCAAATTTGTCGGGAACGGGACATCACGGAATCCTTGCTATATAAATGGCGAGATGCCTTGTTCGAGCGCGCGCCTGCGATCTTCACTGACCAGCGCAGCAACGGCAGCGACCCCCAGGCGGAACGGGTTGCCGAATTGGAGCGCATGGTCGGCAAACGGACCATGGAGATTGAGGGGCTAAAAAAGGCACGCAGCCTGCTCACCTCAACACCCAGGCTAAACGGACGCTCATCGAGCAGTTGAAGGAGAACTACCCGGTGAGTGATCTATGCCAATGGCTGGACTGCCCGCGCAGCAGCTGCTATGCTCAACTGAAAGGCAAGAAAGAAAGGCACTTGCTGGAGGCCATCGAGCAGATTTTGCTGCGCTTTCCGTTCTATGGCTATCGCAAGCTGCACCAAGCCTGGCTGCGACAGGAGATAGTGGTCGGTCAACACCGCGTGCGGCGACTGCTGCGGCAGTTGGGAGTCACGCGCTCGGTAGGCAAGGTGCGCGTACAGACCACCGACCGCCACCATCCACATCCGCGTTACCCCAACCGAATCAAGGGGCTGAAACTGACACGCCCGGATCAGGTGTGAGTGGCGGACATCAGCTATATCCGGCTCGGCAGACGGTTCATCTATCTGGCGGTTATGCTGGATGCGTTGACTCGTTCGGTGCGGGGCTGGGCGCTCAGCCGTTCGCTTGAGCAGCAGCTTACGCTCGACGCTTTGGACATGGCCCTGGCAAAGGCCATCCCCTTCATTTTCCATTCCGATCAAGGTTCGCCGTATGCCGCCTGGCAGCACACGGATCGCCTGTTGGGTCTGGGGGTCAAAATCAGCCTGTCGGACAAAGCCAGTCCGACCCAGAACGGCCTGGTGGAACGCTTCATGCGTTGTCAAGGACGAGCATGGCGACTACAGCGAGTATCGTGACTTCGAGGATGCCTACCAGCAGCTGAAACACTTTCTTGGAGGTCGTTTATGTGACTGAGCGCATTCACGAAGCGTTGGCTTACGTCACACCGGCAGAGTTTGAGGCACGGACGCTGGCTTTGTGACGATGGTACGGGAAAAGCGAGTGGAGGTGTTCGATGCGTGGTTGCAGGCAGCGTCTCCGAGTGCCTGTCGCGCTTTGAAGCAATTCGCGCTTGGTCTCCAACGAGATGTGGAGGCCGTGCGCGCCGCCTTATCCCTCGATTGGAGTAATGGACAGTGCGAGGGGCAGATCAATCGTCTGAAGTTCATCAAGCGCCAGATGTATGGGCGGGCGAAATTCGATCTGCTGCGCTTACGA
>JARKOK010000215.1 GCA_029975765.1 Aggregatilineales bacterium | reverse complement strand
AAACCCGGCGCTGACGCATACCTCCGACGGCCCGTTTGGTGTGGCCGGGGATGTGATGGGGCAGACCGAACTGTTCACCGCCGTCTACGAAAACCCGGACTTCGTGCGCGAACTGCTTCGCATCGTCACCGACAAGCTGATTGAGTGGCTGGATTTCTGCTGGGAAGAAGAAGGTCTGCCCACACCAAAAGACTTCGCCTGGACGGACGATCTCGCGGTATCCCTGTCGGCCAGGTCGTTTCGTGAACTGGTGCTGCCGGACGAAAAACGCCTGCGCTTCCACTTCGACGGCTGGTTAAGCCTGCACATGTGTGGTAAGACCGATCACCTGCTGGAAATCTTCACGGATGATCTGAAAATCAACGAATTTCAGGGATACGGCTATCAGGTCAATCTCGACCGCGTGGCCGAGGTGATGGGCGGGCGCGTCGTGCTGGTTGGCAACGTCAGCCCGATGCTGATCCACAGCGGCACGCCGGAGCAAATCCGCGAGGTGACCCGGCAGGTCATCGAAAAACTGGCGCACTTTCGTGGACTGATCATCCAGGACGGCAGCAATATCCCGCCCGGTACACCGGTAGAGAACATCAACGCCATGACCGAAGCGGCAGAACGGTACGGACGATATACCTAAAGAAGTCGTAGGGGCAGGTTTCTATACCCGCCCCTATTCATGAGCGCCCAGAACCTGTACACAATTGTCTGCGTTTACCGCTCCACTTCAATCCTGCCCTTTGTCGTACCGGGCACACGTACTTCCAGCGTGCCATCTGCCAGCGCCCAGCTCTCGAAACCACCTACCCGCGCACCCGCGCCAATACGCCTGAAACGTACAATGAGATCGCGTTCGACCGGCCCACCCCATGTCAGCGTCAGCCGCCGTTCCTGCTCCCACAGCGCGAACTGCGTTTCACCTTCATCTTCGTACAAGCGGTACGCGCCGGATTCTGCCGGATATACCTCCAGGATGAGCGGCGAGATCAGTCCTTCAGGGATGCGCAGCACTGGCACGATCATGGGAATAATCGCCCCGGCACGCACGAACAAAGGCAGGGTGTCCAGGGGCGCATCAATCCTGAGATTCGCCGGCCCGTTGTAAACTGCGCCTGTCCACCAATCTACCCACGTACCGGACGGCAGATACACGTTCCGGCTGTCGCGCTCGTCGTAAACCGGCGCGACCAGCAGCGACGGCCCCAGCATGTATTGCAGGTCTTTGTCGTAAGTATTCAGATCATCAGGGAAAGCCAGCGGCATAGCGCGGATAACCGGCATCCCCGTCTGGCTGGCTTCATGCGCGGCGCTGTACAAATACGGGAATAACTGGTAACGCAGTTCCACATATTTTTGCACGATGGCCGCCGCTTCCTCGCCGTAAAACCAGGGTTCACGCGGGCTGTCGCCATGCATCCGGCTGTGCGAGCACATCAACCCGAACTGCGCCCAGCGCACATACAGGCGCGGCGTCGGCGTACCGCGATACGCGCCGATGTCATTGCTCCAGAATGGCACGCCGGATAACCCGATGGACAGACCACCGCGTATCGTGCAGGCCAGGCTGTCAAAATCAGCCGCCGGATCGCCTGACCAGCATACCGGATACCGTTGATTCCCTGCCGTGCCGGAGCGGCTCCACACCACCCCATAACCCCGCTCCTGCCGGGTCACCTCGTAGACGGCCTGGTTGTACAGCAAGGGGTACAGATTGTGCATCTCTCGCCCGGTCTGACCGTTGGCAAACACCGCGTCAGAGGGAATATCCTCGCCGAAATCGGCCTTGAACGCATCCACGCCCATTTGCAGTACCGGGCGGTGTAAGTCCTGAAACCAGCGATAGGCATCCGGGTTGGTCAGATCAATGATGGCGACCGGCGCATTCCACGACGTTTCCGGGGTAGCGGTACGGATAATCCCATCCGGTCTGGGTGCCAGGGACAGTCCATAGTTGATGACATACACTTCGCCATCTGAACGTTTGACGAAGTAACCACGCGCCTTCCCATACTCAAACAGGTCACTTTCAATCGAAATGTATGGATGTTCCCACAGCGTCAGTTTTAAACCTTTGTCATGCAGCCGGCTGATGAATGCCTCAACCTGCGGGAAAGCATCCCGATCCCAGCGGAAATCACAGTAGGTGCGCCACTTCATCCACCAGGTATCCACATGGATCACATCTACCGGCAGCCGACGCCGTTCCGCGCCCTCCACCAGTTTTTCAATCGCAGCGCGGTCGCGGTAAGTCCCGGTACCGGACAGCCACAAACCAAAACTCCATTTGGGCGGCACCGGCGCGCAGCCGGTCAACTGCGTGTAATGTTTAAGAATCTGCGCTGGCTGCGGCCCGTAGATGAGGTAAACATCCAGATACGGTGCGTCCAGCGTCATCGTATACGACTGGCACGACACCGTGCCGAGATTCCACGTCACTTTTGCGCCCGTATCGAGCAGCAGGCCGTAGCCCCGCGTGCTGATGAGGAACGGAATATTTTTGTGCGAGCGTTCGCTGGTTGAGCCAAAGGCGTCCTGCGTCCAGGTGATGATGCGCTGCCCGCGTTTGTCCAGCGGCGTGAACTTCTCACCCAGCCCAAACAGATGCTCATCCTGCCGGAGATGGAAGGACTCGGTCACGCTGCTGATACGGTTCGCATCGGTGATGTATCCCAGCGGCAAAATAAACAGCCGTCCCAGTCCATCAATGTCCGATGGATTTTCGCGGCACACCTCAAAGCCAGCAGCGTCAATGAAACGCAGCGACCAGGGTTGGCGTTCCAGCCGCAGCGCCAGCGTCCCGCCTCGCACCGTCAGGCCATGTTCATCTTCCCGTACCGCCAGTGCCACCGCCCCCTCGCGGTCAGCCATGACAAATGGTGATGTATCCGGCACACTTACCCCCGGCGGCGTAAACGTCACACGCCATACCTCCGGCGTTATCGCTCGTAGTGTCAGCTGCGCCTGCCGGTCTGCCGCCGTTCGGGTCCAGATATGCAGCGTATGGCCGTCCACCAACTGCCAGCTTTCCAGTTGTATAACCCAATCAAAGCCGGGGGGTGCATTGTGCGGGGTGAGCATTGTCAAAATCCTTTTTGTGGGCTAACCGTAGGGGCGAACCGGCGGTTCGCCCCTACAGCCAAATCATCAGCGTTCCAGTTCACAGTCCGACCGGGCAAACGCACTGCACAGCAGGCGGTAGCCGTCAGCCAGCTCGTAACCGTCAATGTTCAGTTCATCGGCGTATTCCGGGTCATGCTCCACACAGCCGGATACTACCCGCGTGAGACACGCGCGGCATGTCCCGCTGCGACAGCTAAACACCAGCGCCAGCCCGGCCCGGTCAGCCGCATCCAGAACAATCTCATCCGGTTCAGCCTCGAACAACTCACCCAATTTTAACAGTCGCACGGTTGGCAAGCGTTACAACTCCTGCAATACGGACTCGTCCGCCACCACCGGCGCCCAACTGATATCCAGTCCATCGTCGGGAATCTCGAATGTCATCGCTTCGACCACGCCGTACAATTTGTCGAAGTACGGCGCGAGCGTTGCTTCCGGGTGATCTTTATGAGCCGTTACAAAATCGGCCATCACGGCGCGCGCTTCATCAGTCAGGCGTTTCAGTTCAGCCTGACCGGCATTGTCGTCACCCAGCAAATGTTTCAACCACTTGAAGCCGTAGCTGACATGAATTGCCTCATCCGCCCAGTCGTAATCCATATCGTGCGTGCTGCCATCGTCACCCGCCGACTCCAGAATTTTGATTTCTGTCTGTTTCGTACCGGAACGCAGCAGTCCTTCTTCGTAGTAATACAGCAGCGCCAACCGCTGCGCGGGCGGCAGCGGCGCCATTGCCAGATACTGCGACCGGCCATAGGGGATCAGGTCTGGTACGTTCCAGCCCCAGCCCTGCATGGCGCGGAAGCCCATCATGCTGTGGCGGGCTTCGTCCCAGGCCCAGCGCGCCAGATCGAGATAAAAGTCCCAGGGCTGCTCATGGATTTCATACAGGACGGATGCTGGAACTTCCGCCGCCCAGATTTCGTTAAAATGGCTGATGGCTGACCAGACCTGCATCGCCACGCGTTTATCCAACGACTCAATGCGCTTCCAGGCCTGTGCTCCGGCTTTATCATATTTGTTCTCATGCGGCAGGTGGTACAGGCTGGGGCGGAAACGTTCGTCACGCTGCGTTGTCAGCGGGATGGCATATTCAGGCCGCCCGGCGCACGGGTGATCGGTGGGTGCCGGCGTTTTATCGGCCATACCACTGTAACCGCCAATACTGGCGAGATAACGGCGCAGATAATCGCGCCATCGCTCAACCGTCTCCGGCGCGTTATGCAGCGCATCACGCATCCGTTCAATTTGCAGGCGTTTATCCGCCACGATATGCCGTATCGCGTATACCGTCGGCGCGTCGTTCAGCGCATCAGCGCGGCTCAGATAATCTTCGTAAGCGTCTACCAGGGCGGGCAGCGCCACATCGTAAACCCCGGCCAGAAATTCGGCCAGGCTCTCCGCTTTTGGCAGTTCGGCTGTAAAAGCCATCACGTCCACGTCATACTTCTTGTCCACGTCCCGGCGCGGATAGCGTAGTTCCAGCACGCGGGTACGAAGCGCATCGGCATTACGCGAAGTCTGCCACAAGTCACCGGCGATCTGAAACTTGATTTCGACCGGGCTGGTTTTCACGAGCCAGCCGGCCAGCACCCGCATGATCTGGCGTTCTGCAACATAGAAGCGTTTGAGGACACGCGACGCATCGTTGACGCGAGTATGCTCCGGCGTCGCGCGGGAGGCGGGGATAACCTTAACCATGCTGGCCTCCCTGGTGCGCCTCAAGCGCCATCTTCGCCTGCATCTTTACCGGCGTGTTTTCCATCAACCAGGCTTCTGTGCGGGCAGCGATTTCCTCCGGCGTTTCCTTGTAGCCGTAAGTTTCCAGCAGTACCGGCGTCCACTTCTTACCCCAACGAATGTGGAAATTTTCGTCGCTCCAGTCATAGCTGACCGCCGCCGCCGAAATTTCGTCCTCGATCTCCTCCCAGTGTTCGCGGTTAGTACTCTTTTCCGGCATACCGTTGGGTTCAATCACCGTCGTCAGCAGGGCGTACTGGTCAACCGCGGGCAGCGTCATCATCACGTTGTAAATCTGCACCACCTGCGGCACGTCCTCTACCTTCCAGCCCAACTGCTGCACCCGCACCTGCCCAAGCTGGCTGTGACGGATTTCATCCCACAGATGGCGCGACACATTGTACTGGTATTCCCAGGGCATTTCGGGCGTCATCCAGAGAATCGAACCGAGTGTTTCCGCCGCCGTCATTTCATTAACGTAATGCTTGAAGCGCCACAGCCGGTGGGCTTCCGGTTCAGCCTTGCGGTCGGGTTCGACATCCACCGACGGGTCAAAGATCGGCCAGCTTTTCACGCGCTGGCACTCCTTCCAGGGCAGCAGCAGTTCATGACTTTCCGGGCGCTGCGGCGCAGTTGCTGGCGCTTCGGTGCCGGTTACGCCGCCGTCCGCCGCCAGCAGACCCGCGATATAATCCCGCCATGCCGGCCAGCCGGGATAGTCCTGCTCTATCGTCGCAAAAAACTTTTCCGCCCAGGCGACCTGCCGTTCAATCGCCGGCAGCACCTTCTCCGTTGTGACCACAGTCGGGTTATCGAATTCGATCCACGTGGCTTCTGGATGCTGACGGTACGCTGCCAGCAGCGCCTTCTTCACCACCAGATACACTGTAGCGATCAGTTCCGCCGTGTTCTGCGCGTGGTCAAGCTCGCGCGCCAGCAGCTTCAGCCCGTCGCTGAGGTTGCGCTCCGGCTGGTAGGTACGTAGTTCGCGCAGTCGTTGGTAGATCAGATCAGCGGAATCACCGCTTTCCCAGGTATGCAGACCGATCTGATTCTTGGCTTCCCATTCCGGCACACCGGGCAGCCATCCCGCCAGCGTTCGCATACAGGCTTTTTCGAGAAAGGCGTATCGCTTCAGATATTCGGTATTCTGCTCAATCGTGATATGTTTCTTTTCAACCACCATGTTCCACGCTCCTTACGTCTTTGTCCCTTTTACAACACCGGGCGAGGTACTACCTCGCCCCTACATTACATCTCTGAGTCTCTGCGCCTCTGTATCTCCGTATTACGCTTTTTCTTCTCCCCTACCCCTTCAGCGCGCCCCGCACCAGCCCGGCGATGATGAACCGCTGACCGAACAGGATAATCAGCAGCACCGGGATAATCATAAATACACTCATGGCGCTCATCATATCCCAGGGCTTCGTATAGGTCGAGCCAGGGTCGGTCAGTTCGGTTAGACCGACACTGAGCGTCTTGGTATCAACATTATGGGCGAACACCAGCGGATACAGCAGTTCATTCCAGCTAATAATGAAATTGATCAGGAACATCGTAAACAGCGCCGGACGCACCAGGGGCAGCACCACACGCAGGATGATCTGCGCGGTATTCGCGCCGTCAATATAGGCCGCTTCTTCGATCTCGGACGGTATCTGTTTAATAAACGATACCAGCGTCATGATCGTATACGGCAGTACCAGGCTGCTCATCAGAATAATCAGCCCGTGATGCGTGCTGATCATCCTGAAGGTTTTCAGCGTCTCAAACATCGGCACCAGCACCGCGATCTGCGGCAGCGCCACCGACAAAATCAGCGCCAGATAGATGATATTGCTGCCGGGGAATTTGATCCGCGCCAGCGCGTAGGCCGCCATGCCGGCGGCAATTACTGACAGTGCCGACGAACCAACCGCAAAAATCAGCGAATTACGGAAATAGGTAAAAAACGGTACCGAGTTCATCATGCGGTTATAACTGTCCAGGGTTGGAACGCTTGGCAGGTAGCGCGGCGGCACTTTAAACAGTTCATTTGACGGCGTGATGGACGATACAAAGATGAAATAAAACGGTGCCAGCACCACAATAACAAAAATAGCAAAACTGAGATAGACCAGGATTCTCGACCCATAACGCTGGAGAAAATTCGGGCGCGCGGCAGTGACCGGTGTATAGTCGCGCGGACGCGAGACAATATTCGTGGACATGATGGCGCCCCTTTCATTCCGAGACATCAAAACGACGGAACAGGTACAGGCCAATTGCGCCAACGATTGCAACAATTGCTACCAGCACCATGCCTATCGAGGCGGCATAACCATAATTCAGGGAATTGCTTTCGAGATATATCTTTTGCGCGATGACCGTCGTCGAAAAGCCTGGCCCGCCGCCGGTCATCAGGAACGGCAGGTCAAAGACGGCCAACTGCCACACCACCATAAACATGCCGGTGGTGATCAGGAGCGGCATCAGCATGGGAATCGTGATGAAGCGCAGGGATGTTAAACGGGTCGCGCCGTCCACTTTAGCCGCTTCGTACAAATCCTGCGAGATGCCTTGCAGGCCGGCAAGCAGCACCAGCGCGACAAACGGCGTGCTTTTCCAGACGGCCACCAAAATCACGGCGAGCTTGGCGTTGTACGGGTCTATCAACCATTTCATCTGCACGCCTAACCCGCGCCGCAGTAAGTCGGGGATCATGCCAAACTGGTCATCAAACATCCAGCGGAAGCCCAGCGCCACAATCACCATCGGAATAGCCCAGGGAACGAGAACCAGAGTGCGCGACAGGCTGCGCAGGCGGAATGGCGCGTTCAGCAGATGCGCCACTGCCAGCCCCAGCGTTAGCTGAAAGAAAGTGGCGGCGATCACAAACAGCAGTGTGTAACCAATGCTGGCACGAACCACCGGATCGTTGGTGATTCGCTCAAAATTCCCCAGCCCTACGAACACCGGCCCATTCCGGTCAAATGCCGGGTTATACCGGTGCAGGCTGAGATACGCGGTCTGAATAAACGGATAAAAAGCGGTAAACGTCCGCAGCGCCAGCGCAGGAATGAGCAGAATGATCGCGATCACATAAAACCGCTGCCGGAGGGTCAATCGGGCAAAAAATTTTTGAGGTCGGCGCGACAGCGCGAGAGGGGTCATAACAGAATTCCAGATGACTAATGGATTATTTGGGGATATGCAGGGAAGGGTCATAGACCCTCCCCTGCGATTGAACAACGACTTACTCGCCCAGAGCCTTGATCTGATCCTGACCGTACTTCAGGGCATCCGCCAGCGAAAGCTGTTTGGTCAGGAACTGCGACGCCGCATCGTCCACGATGGTCTGCGCTTCCGCCACCCTTGAATGGAACGGACGGGCTGCCGGGACGCCAGCCTCAGCATACACACCCATCGCAGTCACAATCGGATTGTCAACCCCCTCAAACGCCGCCAGAATGGACTTGCGCGGCATGATGAACCATGACTGGCCTTCAGCCAGTTTTGGCGCAACTTCGTTCGAGGTCAGGTACTTAATCAGTTCTTTGGCGCCATCCATATTGGGCGCAAACTGCGGAATCGAGAATCCCCAGCCGCCCCACCAGGCTTTGCTGCCGGCTGCGCCCGCCGGCGGCAGTTCAATAACCATCTTCTCCGGTTTATACCATTCCGTATCCCCTTCGGCCACGCTCTGGAAGAACGGCCACTGGCGCATGAACGCCACCTTATCACCGGTATAGAGGGCGTTCTGAGCCGTGTAGTCGTGATTCAGTGCGTCTTCCGGGAATATCTTGTGTGTGTAAATCATGTCGTACAGGAATTGCAGCGCCTCGCCGGTTGCCTCATCAAAGGCAAACACGTCGCCACCCGACTGTGATGCCAGGTAGGCAACATACACATACAGCAGCGCGGGCTTAATCAGGCCGTCGGTAGTGCCCCACACGCCGTTAGCCGGATCGGCAAATTCCTTACCAACCTCGACCATCTCTTCCCATGTGGCGGGAGCTTTCAGTCCCTTCTCGTCCAGCCAGTCTTTACGGGTGAAGAAGTAGCCGATGGCAAATTCATGCGGCACGCGGTAGCGCGCGCCATCAAAACTGTGGAATTTTTCAATCTGACTGCCAAAGCTCTCCGGGAAATCATCCCAGGTTTCCTGGGGAATGACATCTTCCAGCGGCAGGATATAACCGGCACGGATGAAGGTGGGAGAATCGTCGTCGGCATCGCTAAATACATCCACCGGGCTTTCACCGGAAGCAAAGGCCGGGGCATACTTCGTCAGCATTTCATTGCCACTCACCGGCCCATCTTCGAGCTGCACCGTCAGTCCTGTATTTTTCTCAAAATCAGGCAGTACGGCCTTGATCGCATCGTGAGCGAAGGCCTGAATGGCGAGGACAACCGTATTGTTCTGACGAATGAGCGCCGGCGCGAACATTCCCTGAGTCATAAACTTGCCGGGGCCGGCGGCAGCCAGCGCGGCGGCGATGCTGCCGGCGGTTCCCTTCAGGAACGTGCGGCGTGACATCCCGTTGATGGAAACTGCTTTTTTCGTGCTCATAGATTGTCCAATCCTTGTCTCAATAAAGGGCTTATTTCAACCATCCGCTTTGCTGAAAAGCGAATGATATTGTATAAACAACTATACTGTCGCTAGAGACATTTTGTCAACTTATTCAGGAGTTTTTTATGGCGAACTATCGGGCAACTCTGGTGAGCCACACCCACTGGGACCGGGCGTGGTACTGCACCTTTCAGGAGTATCGTCTACGGCTGGTGAAACTGGTAGATAAGCTGCTGGATATCCTGCGCGAGAGGCCGGACTTTCGGGTATTCATGCTGGATGGACAAATGAGCGTCCTCGAAGATTATCTGGAAGCCCGTCCCGGTCAGGCCGCCGAACTCAAGGCGCTGTGCCGCTCAGGCCGGATTCAGGTCGGCCCCTGGTATGTGCTGGCGGATGAATTTCTGGTCAGCCCGGAGGCACTGATCCGCAATTTACAGGTAGGCCGCCGCATGGGGCAGGACTTCGGCGGGGTGATGTCCATTGGTTATGTGCCGGATGGTTTCGGTCATATCGCCCAACTGCCGCAAATCCTGCGCGGGTTTGGCATTGACAACGCCTTCTTCTGGCGCGGCATGGGCCAGGAAGGTGACCAACTGGGTACGGAATTTACCTGGTGCGCGCCGGACGGTTCGGCAGTGACCACCATCCTGATGCCCTGGGGCTACCATAACGTCACCAATCTGGGGTATGGCATTCATTGGGGTGATGTGTCGCAAATGGCGTTTAACATGGAACTGGCGCAGGAAAAAATCGAACGCGCCATCCAAAAATTAACGCCAATGGCAAACACCGACGCACTGCTGCTGATGAACGGCATTGACCATGCCGAACCGGAGCCGCGTATCCCGGACATCATCGCGGAAGCCAACCGCCGTTTACCCGATGTCACCCTCACGCAGGGCACACTGGCCGACCATCTGGCGCGAGTGCGGGCATCGGGTGTCACGCTGCCAGAGTTCGAAGGCGAATTCCGCTGGGGGCGTTATTCTGAAATTCTGCAAGGGGTGTATTCCACGCGCATCCATCTCAAACAGCAGAACCACGCCGGAGAAACGCTGCTGGAAAAGTACGTCGAGCCGGTCACGGCGCTGGCGTGGCTGGCCGGCGCGGATGTGATGGACGGCACGCCGGATATGGTCAATCTGGCGTGGCACTGGCTGCTGCTCAATCATCCCCACGATGACATATACGGCAGCGGTATTGACGAAGTACACCATGAAATGCTGTACCGTTTCAGCCAGTCGAAGCAGATCGGTGACGCGCTGGTGCGGGACAATCTGCGGCTGCTGGCGCGGCAGGTGGACTGTTCCGCGCAGGACGGTACACCGATTATCGCCTTCAATCCGCTGGGCTGGGAACGCCGCGAGATCGTCACCGCCGACGTGCATTTTGAGTTTGACGATCCGACGGCGGACAATTTCCAGTTGGTAAACGCAGCCGGCGAGGTGATTCCGCATCAGGTGATCAGTGACCGGACAGATTTCTGGATGGAGGTGCTGAAGCCCAACCGCAAGCGCCGCGTCCATGTGCTGTTCCCGGCTGCTGTACCCGCCTGCGGTTATACCACCGTATTCGCGCAGCCCACCACTTCAACCAATGCGCCGGCCACCGATTTACAGGCACACCCGCGCGGCGGCGAAAACCAGTATCTCTCCTTCACGATTGCCGACGACGGCGGCCTGACCGTGACCGACAAAGCCACCGGCCAGACGTACAGCAACCTCGGCCACTTCTATGATGCCGAGGACACCGGCGACGAGTATACTTACTGCCCCTTCCCCGACGGCAGTCACATCATCACCACCGCCGGACATCCGGCGCGTATCACCGCGACGGAAAGCGGGCCATGCCGCCTGGCCTTCCGGCTGGAGTGGGAACTGGCGATTCCGGTTGGGCTGACTGACGACCGCCAGCGCCGCAGCGAAGAAACGACCACGCTGCCGATCACCTCCGATATATACCTGTATGCCAACCAACCCGGCCTTTACATCCATACGCGCATCACGAATCAGGCCGGCCATCATAAACTGACGGTCAACTTCCCCAGCGGAATCCGTGCCGAACAGGCTTATGTGGACGAATCGTTTATGGTGGCATCCCGTGATCTGAAACTGCCGGATTCGACCGGCTGGGTGGAAGACCCGACGCCGCTGATGCACCAGCGCGCCTTCACCGACCTGAGCGACGGCCAGCGTGGGCTGGCGGTGCTGAATCAAGGACTGCCCTCGGTCGAAGTGTATGAAGATGGCACGATTGCGCTCACGCTGCTGCGGGCAGTGGACTGGCTCTCGCGGGATGATCTGTGGGTGCGCCGTATTGCCGCCGGGCCGCTGGTGCCAACACCCGGCGCGCAGTGTTATGGCGATTACAGCTACGACTATACGATCCTGCCGCACGCGGGCGGCTGGCAGAATGTGTATGCAGCGGCCTATGCCTATAATGCGCCGGTGCTGGCGCGCCGCGCCGACACCCATCCCGGCCTGGAACTGCGCGAGATGAACATCACCCGCGACGACCCCAGCCGCGTGACGAAAATTGAATGGCCGCGCGAGGGCGTCCTGCCGGACACATTCAGCTTTATCCGGCTTGACCGGCCAGAACTGATACTCAGCGCCGTGTACCGCAGCGGTAACAGCCTCATCGTGCGCTGTTATAATGTCTCTCGCCAGCCCGTAGAGGCAACGTTACGGGCTGGCCTGCCGGTGGTGGCAGCCTATCGGGTGAATATGGCGGAGGAATACCTCGAAACGCTGCCGGTTGACGAGGGTCGTATCCGGTTTACCGCGCGTGGTGGCGAAGTGATTACGCTCAAACTGCTCCCCCAACTTCCCTAAACCGATCATTCACTATCCATAAGGGGCGCGGTGGCGCGCCCCTGTACTGAATGATGCCAGCATTTCACCCTTGCCCATAGACAACTGTCTATTATCATTGATTTGACAGAATCTCTAATCAACTTTATAGTAAAAGGTATAGACCTTTTACGCTTATGTTGTCTATTTTCAGGTTGATGTATGCCCATCTTGCTTGACCGCAGCCCGGATGCGCCCCACCTTCATGCCCAGGTCGCCGCCGTCCTCAAAGAACGGATACAGACCGGCATATGGCCGAACGGCAGCAGCCTGCCGTCGGAAAAAGACCTGTGCGCTGAATTCGATGTCGCGCGGGGGACCGTGCGGCAGGCTCTACAAACGCTGGAAAACGAGGGGTTTTTACGCCGTGAGCAGGGGCGCGGCACGTTTGTTCACATCAATGATTTGTCCACCGATAAAGTTCAGCATAAACGACTGGCGTTTATCGTGCCCTATGTGCGCGACTCGTCTGTCCCCACCATCCTGATTGGTTTTCAGCAGGTGGCAGAACAGGCCAACTATTCCGTCATCTTCAACCATGTCAACAATGACATTAAACAGCAGGAACGCGTGATGCGGAAACTGGTCAGCGAGGGCGTGGCCGGTATTGCGCTTTATCCGGTGGACTCTGAAAACCTGATGCTGGTCGAAAACCTGAGCGCGTCCGGTTTCCCGCTGGTTTTGATTGATCGTTATCTGCGGGGGGTGTCCAGCGATTACGTCATGACCGATCATTTCGGCGGCGCGATTCGCGGCACCCATTACCTGTTTGACCAGGGACATCACCGCGTTGGTTTTGCCACCTGGCTCTCGCCGGCGGTCAGCATGGAACACAGGTATCTGGGTTATGTGCAGGCGCTGTCGGAACGCGGCATCCCGTTAGAGGAACGTCTCGTCTGCCGGGTCGAAGGTTATCCGATGATTGACCTGTCGCCTTTATGCGATTTTCTGTCCGGCGAGCACCGGCCTACTGCCGTGTTTGCCGCCAACGACCAGATCGCTATCGGCATTTACCGGGCAGCGGCAGCCGTCGGCCTCTCTGTCCCGGATGACCTTTCCGTGCTGGGCTTCGATAATCTGGATGTGTCGGCGCATCTTGAACCACCTCTGACCACCCTGTCGCAGCCTTTTTTACAGATCGGTCAGACCGCAGCCACGATCCTGCTGCGCCGCATCGAAGGCGACAGCGCGTACTTCCAGCAGGTCACGCTGCCAACCGAACTGGTTATCCGGCAGTCGTGCCGCAGCCTGACCGTTCCGGTCGCCGCACGTCCGACCTAAATTGTCTGCGGGCCAAAAATCGGCGTCGGTGTTGGACACAGCGGCGGCACGCCGTACAGTTCACGTTCGGCGCACGTCAGTTCCCGCACATAGCGATTCGCCTGTATCCACGCCTCCAGATCGGGCAGTTCCAGCGCCACCTGCCACAGCCGCAGCGTGCGATCACCTGAGCCGGACAGCACTGTGCGGCCATCGGGGCTAAAGGCGATGCTGCGAACATCGTCCGTATGCCCGGCAAATCGCCGCACTTCCGCGCCGGTTGTTACCTCCCACAGCAGCACCGTCGCGTCCGCCGAACCCGACAGCGCGTAACGGCCATCTGGACTAAACGCCACGCTGTAAACCTGCGCGGTATGGCCTTCATACTGGCGCAGGCGTTCCCCGGTTTCAATATCCCACAGGATAAGCGTGTTGTCCGCCGAACCCGACAGCGCATAACGGCCATCCGGGCTAAAAGCCACGCTGCGCACCCAATCCGTATGGCCTTCGAACCGGCGGACAACCGTACCGGTTTCCACATCCCACAGGATAACAAGGTTGTCAAAACCGCTGGAAATCAGTCTGCTTCCGTCAGGACTGAATGCTACATCCGTCACGCGGAAGGTATGCCCGAACAGGCGGCGCACGGCCTGGCCGGTCGCCACATCCCACAGATAGATCGTGTTATCCCGCGAGCCGGATGCCGCCAGCGTGCCATCGGGGCTGAAGGCGACCGCCCACACGCCGTCACTATGGCCTTCGTTTGTATCGCCAAATCGGCGAAGGATGCTTCCTGTCTCCAGATTCCACAGAATCAGCGATAAATCATCCGAACCGGACAGTGCCATACGTCCATCCGGGCTGAACGCCACCGCGTTCACCGCCCCGGTATGCCCTTCCAGCCGATGCAGCACGGCGCCGCTGGCAACCTCCCACAAAATCAGCGTGCCGTCAGCCGAGGCTGACAGCGCCCGATTTCCGTCCGGGCTGTAGCGCACAGCCAGGACTGCGCCGGTATGCCCATCATAACGCCGCACCTGCGCTCCGCTTTCCAGATCCCAGATGCGGAGGGTTCCGTCCCACGAACCGGACAGAATGTGCTGCCCATCGGGACTGAACGCTATACCGTAGACCAGCGATGTATGTCCGGTAAAACGGCGTATAAGTCGCCCGGTCGCGGCCTCCCAGACAATTATCGAATTGTCCTCGCTGCCCGAAACGATGATGGTCCCATCGGGACTGAACGCGGCACTGGTTACCCGTGAGGTATGGCCTTCAAAGCGCAGCAGCGGTTGTCCACTCTCGAAGCTCCACAGAATCAGCGTGCCGTCATCCGATGCCGACAGCATACCGCTCTCGTCGGGTGTGTACGTCAGACTCCAGATTTCACTGGTATGCCCGCTGCCATCCGCGCCAAAGGGAAGCAGAGGCTCGCCCGCCTGGACATTCCACAGCGTAATCACGCCGTCTCTCCCGCCGGATAGAGCGGTAAAGCCGGTTTTGCTGAACGCCACGTCATATACGGCGGTACTGCTTTGCATCCGGTGAATGATTGCGCCAGTCGCGGCATTCCACAAAATCAGTTGACTATCTTCACCGCCGGAAAGCACCTGCTGTCCATCACTGCTAAAAGCAGCCGCGCGCACGGCACCCTCATGGCCTTCCAGCCGCCGGATGATTTCACCCGTGTCTGCATTCCACAGAATCAGAGTCTTGTCCGCCGAAGCCGATAGTATCTGCTGCCCGTCAGGACTGAACAGGACATCCCACACCCAATCGCTGTGGCCTTCCAGCCGCCGGACGATTTCGCCCGTATCTGCATTCCAGAGGATAACGGTGTTATCCCGCCCGCCCGACACCGCCAGGTGACCATCAGGGCTGTAGGCGACGCTGGTCACGCGGTCGGTATGACCGGTGAATACGCGGCGCGTGCCCGGCGCTAAGGCGGCTTCGGCCAGGGCGCGCTGCATCTGCGTGGTTGGCTGGCCGGTTCGGTTGGCTTCGAGCGCCAGCGCCAGCGCCAGATCGGTATTGTTACTGCCCAGTGCCAGTTGCGATCCTGATGTAAGCGCCAGGCTGCGCGCGCTGGCTTCGTTTGCGGCGGCGACAGCTGCCGCTGTTGCCGCGTTGTCGGCTTGCAGCAGCGCCTCGCCCTGAGCGACCGTCGCCGTCGCCGCATTCTGCTCGGCTGCGCGGCTCTGGTTCAGCGCGAAGGCCGTCAGACCAAAGGCGACCACCGTCGCCAGCGCCATCACCCCGACCAGCGCCTGTAAGAACCGCCGTGACCGACGTTCCAGCGCCGCTTCCTTCGCGCGGCGCGCCATTTCGGCGGCACGCTGGCGGTCGCGTTCGGCCAGACTGGCACTCAGGTAATCGCTTTCGCTGCCGGTCAGCGCCAGATCGGTCTCTTTCGACCACGCTTCAAACTGATCGAGCCGCGCGCCGGCGGCGAGATAGCTGGCCTCTTTACCGGACTTTACCCACTCTTCCGCCGCCGCCGCCAGCCGGCGCTGCGTCCGCAGCCCATCCCGCGCGTCTTGCAGCCACTGGCGCAGGCGCGGCCACTGGCGAATCAAGGCTTCATGCGCGACCTCAATTGTCGGGGTGCGGGTGATAGGGTCACGGTCAAACGTCAGCAGGCGGAACTTGCCGAAACGATCCATCACGGTCTGCATCGCGGTCATATCGCCCTGGAGCGATAGAATTTCATCCACGCGGACGCGGCGGCGCGTATCCTCTGCCCCTTCGTTGAGCATAACCAGCCGCAGGAACAACTGCCGCGCTGCGCCCTGTGCGGCGTCATCCAGCGCGGAAAAAAGTTCGTCGGCCCGCTGCGCCAGCGCCCCGGACAGCCCACCGATCTCCCGGTAGGCACGCACCGTCAGCCAGTGCCCATCTCGCCGCTCAAACAATTCCGTCAGCGCGTATTGCAGCAGCGGCAGCGCGCCCGGCTGTTCGCCGACATCAGCCACAATTTCCGGCACCAGCCCGGCTTCCAGTTCCAGACGCGCCCCGTCCGCCGGCTCAATAATCGCCCGTTCCAGTTCTTCCCGCGTCAGCGGCAGCACAACTTCCGTCGTTTCCCGCACCAGTTCACCAAAGCCGGGATACAGCAGCGGACGATCATAGAAGTCCGCCCGCAGGGTGACGATCACTCGCAGGCGGCTGTTCGAATCACGCGCAGCGGCTTCCAGCAGTTTCAGGAAATGGGTCTGTTCGGCTTCGTCCACCGCCAGTGTAAACACTTCTTCAAACTGGTCAATCACCAGCGCCAGTTCTGCTGTCTCCGGCAGCGCCCGTTTGACCGCCCGTGCCAACCCCCGTTCGTCCTCGCGGAGCTGCGGCATCAGGCTCGCGGGTGGGTTAACGGCCACGCGCAGCAGCGCCGCCTCCAGTTCTTCCAATGGGTGCGTGCCGGGAGTCATTTCGACGATGAACCAGTTGGCCGAATTCGGCAGGGCATTCTGCCGCAGACGCGGCAGCAGCCCGGCTTTCACCACGCTGGATTTACCGCTGCCGCTTGGCCCCACAACTGCCAGAAAACGCGGCACCGGCTCGCCCTGCAGGCGTTCCACCAGCCGGTCGGTCAGCAGTTCGCGCCCGTAGAAGTCGGCGGCATCCGCTTCCAGAAACGCGCGCAAACCCTTATACGGATTCACGATTTCGACCGGCTCGGACAGCAGTTCGACCACCACCGCCGTTTGGACTGCCTCGCCCGGTGGGGTCTGGGCTTCGAGAAGCGCGCGGCGGAAATCCGCGTGCAGCGCCGTCACGCTGGGATAACGATCTGCCGGGTTTTTCTCAGTTGCTCGTGCAATCACCGAGTGCAGCGCGCCGGGCAGGTCCGGTCGCGCTTCGTGCAGGTGGGGCAGCGGGTCTTGCAGGTGTTTGGTGATGATCGTGGACAGCGGCATCCCGGCATATGGCAGCCGCCCGGTGAGGATTTCGTACAGCATCACCCCCAGACTGTAAATGTCACTCTGCGGGCTGACCGGCTCGCTGCGAATCTGCTCCGGCGACAGGTAATAGGGAGACCCCATCAGCCGCCCCTGCTCGTCCTCGGCAGCATACAGCGTTCCCATATCGGCGCGGTCAAGCAAATCCTTGGCGATGCCAAAATCCGCCAGATAGGCATTCGAGTCCTCATCCAGCAGGATATTGTCCGGTTTTAAATCGCGGTGAATCACGCCGTGCCGGTGTGCCACTGCCAGCCCGGCAGCAATCTGTTCCACCAGCCGCCCCACATCGGAAACCGGCCACGCGCCTCGTTGCAGCGCCTCCCGCAGGCTGCCGCCGCGCAGCCAGCGCATGACCAGAAAGGCTCCCATGCCATCGCGCCAGTAGTCGTACAGCGGCACAATGTGCGGGTGTTCGAGATGCGCGACCAACTGCGCTTCCGCCTCGAAACGGCGAATGAACTCCGGCTCGTTGGCATACTCCGGCAGAATGACCTTAACCGCTACCTCACGCCGGACGGCAGGCTGGTCGGCACGGTACACCGCGCCAAACCCGCCCTGGCCGATCAGAGTCCGCAGATGATACCCCTTAATAATCTGACCGCTCAGATCAGACAATGACTGTGCGCTGGCCGTCATGGTTTTCCTTTAGCAGCTCCAGGTGCAGGCCGTCGGAGTCGGCAGCGGCGCGCCGCCTCCCCCGCCCGCCAGTTCCACCCGCGCCTCGGTTACTGTCGAAACGCGGCTGGACGAACAGGCTATCTGACCATTCAACAGCGCGTCCACATTCCATGAAAAGACTGATGA
>JARKOK010000206.1 GCA_029975765.1 Aggregatilineales bacterium | reverse complement strand
CCGTACCGCCGTCGGCAAAGCGAAAAAAGGTGTGACCCGCAACGTGCGCTCGGATGACATGGCGGCGGCGGTCATCAACGACCTGCTGCGCCAGACCGAAGGCAAGCTCGACCCGATGGCGATTGACGATGTGGTGATCGGCTGCGCCATGCCCGAAGGGTCGCAGGGATTAAACTTCGCCCGTGTCATCGCGCTGCGCGCCGGCCTGCCGGTCGAAGTGCCGGCGCAGACCGTCAACCGCTTTTGTTCCAGCGGCCTGCAAACCATCGCCATGTCCGCCGAGCGTATCATCGCCAACGGCGCGGACGTGATCATCGCCGGCGGCGCGGAAACCATGTCGCTGGTACCGATGAGCGGCTTCCACATCAGCCCGAACCCGTATATGGCGGCCAACGACCCCAACGTGTACATGAGCATGGGCCATACCGCCGAGCGGGTGGCCGATGAGTTCGGCGTGACGCGCGCGGAGATGGACGAATTCGCCTACCACAGCCATCGCAAAGCCGCCGCCGCCACCGACGCGGGTTACTTCCAACAGGAAATCGTGCCGTTTGAGGTCGAAGAATGTGTCATCGGCGAGGACGGCCTGCCGCACAGCTACACCGTCACGCTCGACCAGGATGAACACCTGCGCCGCGACACCACCGTCGAAGGGCTGGCAAAACTCAAGCCGGTGTTCCGCCAGGGCGGGCGCGTCACGGCAGGCAATTCCAGCCCACTCAGCGACGGCGCGGCGGGTGTCATCGTCATGGAAGCGGGCAAAGCGGCGCAGTTGGGTTTGACGCCGCTGGCGCGCTACGTCGGTTTTAACGTGGCGGGCGTGCGCCCGGAAATCATGGGTGTGGGGCCGATCAACGCCGTGCCCAAGCTACTCCAGCGCACTGGCCTGCGCATGAATGATCTGGACCTGATCGAACTGAACGAGGCTTTCGCGGCGCAGGCGCTTCCGGTCATCCGCACGCTGGAGATGAACCCGGAGCGTGTGAATGTCAACGGCGGCGCGATTGCCCTCGGCCACCCACTCGGCTGCACCGGCGCGAAGCTGACGGTGCAGATTATCAACGAGATGAAGCGCCGGAACGCGAAGTACGGCATGGTGACGATGTGTGTTGGCGGCGGTCAGGGCGCGGCGGGCATTTTTGAGAATGTGAATTAATGCCCAGTATCCGGTAATCAGGGCGACTCGGTGGAGTCGCCCACCGGCATCAGGGCATATCACAGACCTGCCGGTAAATGACTACTTCGGTATCCAGCACGTTCAGGCTCTGGCAGCGTTGGAAGGTCTCCTGCGCCATGTACGCTTGCAGGCCGGGGTCAAAATGCATCTGCCCCCGCACCTCGATCACCACCGTCGGCTGCACCCGTTCCCACACCTCCACCGGCTCGGACAGCTTCCAGCGTTTCATGCCGCTGGCTTCGGCAGCAAAGCTGACCAGGTTCGTGCTGGACGGC
>JARKOK010000188.1 GCA_029975765.1 Aggregatilineales bacterium | reverse complement strand
GGGCGAAACCATCACCAGCAGCGCCGGTACGATCTTCGTCGGTTTCATGGCGATGATCTTTACCGAAATGGGGATGCTGCGCAGCGCCGGGCCGATGCTGGCGGTTGGCATCGTCGTCAGCCTGCTGGCGGGGTTAACGCTCACCCCCGCGCTGCTGGCCGTGCTGGGCAACCGCGCCTTCTGGCCGCGTAAGGCCAGCCACCGTTCCGCCGGGCGGTACTATGAAGCCACCTCGAAACTGGTCATCAGCCGCCCGCTGCTGGCGATCATCGTCATCGTGGCGCTGATGCTGCCGTTTTCGCTCTACGGCCTCACGCGGCAGGTGAACTACGACTTCGTGGCGGAACTGCCCAACACCATCCCCTCGGTGACCGCCTATCACCTGCTGCGCGAGCACATGGGCGGCGGCAATCTGTTTCCCCTTACGGTCATCGTCACCGGGCGCGCGGCGGACGAGATACCCGCCGAGATGAGCCGCCTCTCCGCCGAACTGGCGGCGCTGCCAGGTGTCACCGACCTGCGCAGCCTGAACCACCCGCTCGGCCTGCATAACGACCGCATCCAGAATCTGCTGCGCGTTGACGGCCAACTGGCGCTGCTGCTGGACGATGACGACCAGAGCGCGGCGCAGTTGAGTGACGCGGGGAATGTGGTGGTCGGCATCCGGCAGTATATGGCGGCGCTGGCCGACCGTTTCCCGGACATCACCGCCGACCCGAACTACACCACCGCGCGGACGATTGTAGACGGTGGGCTGCTGCAAATGGCGCTGCGGCAGGCTGACCTGCTGGCCGCCGTCCGCGAACTGGCGGCGCGGTTCGCGGTGCGGGAAGACGCCTATTTCATACCGCCGATGGGTGACGGCGACCTGTTCGCCGCGCTCCAACCGCTCGCCAACAGCTATCTGGCCGGCGGCACCGCTTACCGGATTGACGTGATCCTCGACGACCCGCTGAGCGACGAGGCGCAGCACACGGTACAGGCGATCCGCCGCCTGCTGGTGGATTATCAGGGGGGTGGCGAAGCGGTCGCCAGTGGTTTCCCGGCCATCATCACCGACATGGCGCTGATCATGACCAGCGACACCCAGCGCGCGGTGGTGTTCATCCTGGTCGGCATCTTCATCGTGCTGGTGCTGATGCTGCGCAGCCTCGTCGCGCCGCTGTACCTGATCGCCACCGTCCTGCTCAGTTTCACCTGCACGCTCGGCCTGACGGCGCTGTTCTTCCAACTGGTCTTTGGCGTGGATCGCCTGTCGTGGATGATGCCGATCTTCAGCTTCATCATGCTGGTCGGCCTGGGCATTGATTACAGCATTTTCCTGTTCGGGCGCATCAAAGAGGAAGTGCGGCATCACGGCGTGCGCGAGGGCGTGCATGTCGCGGTGGCGGCCACCGGCGCGATCATCACGTCCGCCGGCATCATCCTGGCCGGCACGTTCGCGGGCATGATCACCGGCGAACTGGCGTTCCTGGCGCAGATGGGGTTCGCCGTATCGGTCGGCGTGCTGATAGATACCTTCGTCGTGCGTACCATGCTCGACCCCGCGCTGGCGGCGCTGTTTGGCCGCTGGACATGGTGGCCGGGCGCTGTCCCCGCCGAAGCCCCAGCCCCCATCCCCGGACTGACACCAGTCGAAGCCCGCCCGTAGGCGGCGTC
>JARKOK010000185.1 GCA_029975765.1 Aggregatilineales bacterium | reverse complement strand
CACGCCGCGCTCGAACACCTGCGATACACCCCGGAACGGCGCGGCAATCTGAATCGGGCAGCCCAACCGGCGCGGCACGCTGTCGGCGCTCCAGCTCTCGCCAAAGGCCGGATCGGGTGAGGTGGTGCAGGTTGGCACCTGGGTGGCAAAGCGGTCGGGCGTGGGCGGCACGCGCAGCAGTTCCAGACCGATGTCCGGGCCGACATCCGCTTCCACTTCGCCCAGAAACACCCCGACATAAGGCGTTGGGGTGGGCGACGGCAGCACCGGCACGGGACTCGGCGTGGGTGTAAAGGCGCGCTGCGTGGCCTGCATCTCATCGGCGTTGGGCGTGGGCGAGATGTACACCGTCGCCAGCAGTTTCACTTCCAGCACCGCCAGCGTCGGGGCTTCCGGCACCGCCGGCGCGCCCTGGCAGGCGGCCAGAACCAGCAGGAGCAGAGCGATAAGGACTGAGTGCTGAGTGCTGAGTAAAAAGTTCCGAGTTCCGAGTTCTGAGTTCCGAGTTCCGAGTTCCGAGTTCCGAGTTCTGAGTTCTGAGCTCCGAGTTGCAAGCGCCAGGTTCTGAGTTGCGAGCTTTGATCTGAGAACCGAAAACTGAAAATTGAAAATTTTTAACCGGCATCTGGCAGCCGGCAACTGGCAACTACTCACATTCCACCGGCAGTTCATAGACAACCTCGTTCACAAACTCGCCTGAAGCCGCCTGATAATACAGCCCAAAACGCACCGCTGCCGCCTCATCCCGGCGCGGCAGCGTATATACATCCCGCACCCGTTCGCCAGCCAGCCAGGTGGTCACCGGTCGCCAGCCGTAGACCGGCGCGGCCTGATCGCCCTGCGCGATGATCTGACCGCCCGCGTCCAGCAGATGCACGAACACGCTGTAATCACGCGGCGGCACAGTGGGCGCTGCCCACTCGACCCGCACCACCATCATATCCGAAACACACTCGATCTGCTGCGAAACAGCGGCCAGGCGTTCCGGCGGCGGATCGGCCAGCTCCGGCTGCGTGCTGATCTGTATCAGCCAGGGCGCGGCGGCGTTCAGGTACACGGGCGCGCCAAGTTGGTTTTCCCACCAGCTTATTGGCTGATTGTAAAACGTGTACTCCGGCGTGAGCAGCCGCCCACCACGTGCCAGCACCGCCGTGTAATCGGCACGGTGGTCAACCAGTTCGATGTCCGGCAAACGCCCCTGCTGGTCCTGCGCGAAGCGTGCCGCGAAGTAGCGCGGCCCCCACGCCAGCATCACGGTTGACCCCGGCGGCGCGCCCTCAACCAGCGCGATGGTATCCAGGCCGGTTTCATCGTGGGTCAGTTGATAAATGAACGGCTGATTTTGGGTATACAGATAGGCCGCGAACAGCAGCGCCACGAGTACAGCGGCGGCGCGGCTGAACGTATTCCCCACCCCCGCATCCCTTCCCCATTTTATGGAGAGGAGACTTGATGACCTGGCTTGCCCCCCCTCTCTCTGAGGGGGGATGAGGGCAGCCGCCAGCAGAAACGCCCAGCCAAACGCCACGCTGACCAGCACCGGCAGAATCAACGCCGACAGAATATCGGTGTAAAACACGATGTGAAAAACATACGCCGCCGCCCCACTGAGGAGCAGCGTGATCGCTGCGCGGCGCTGCGCCGGCTGCCGCAGCGCCAGCAGCAAACCGGCAAGTCCGGCGATCAGACCCGGCGCGGTCAGATCGGTGAACAGCACGGTATTCACGGTGTTCATGTTCGCCAGCAGCCCGGCCAGCGAATCCGGCGCACCCATAAAGCGTTCGGCCTCGCGCCCCAGGAATTGATCCCAGAAACCCGCCCACGTATCCGGCTGGCCGTAGACCCAGGCCGCGCCCGCGTTCGCCCGCAGCGGCAGATAGACATACGGCAGAAAACCGAGCAGGCCGATCAGAACGCACAACACGATTCGGAGTGCAATTCGTTTTAAGGACTGAGGACTGAGGGCTGAGTCTGAATGCGCTTTTCGCCCCTGAGGGAGTGAGGGCTTTTGGGTGCCAACTATCTCCGGCCACACCGCGTACAGCAGCGCGGGCGCGGCCATCAGCAGCGCGCGGTGATGAAACACGGCGATGCCGCCGATGAACGCCAGCCAGTAAATGCGCCCGCGTAATGCCCGCCTTTCCGTGTACGGTGAGGGGTTCGGCCACAGCGCGACGGCCAGCAGCAGTACCAGCAGCAGCAGGCCGAAGCTGTAAATCTCCGCAATGACCAGATGCACCCACACCGTGCGCGTGAGGCCGAGCAGCAGGGTGGCGAGGACAGGAGGTAAGGACTGAGTGCTGAGTACTGAGTACTGAGTGCCGACTGCTGAGGGCTGAGGGCTGAGGGCTGAGTCTGGATGCGTTTTAATCCCCTCGCCCTGAGGGAGAGGGGTTGGGGGTGAGGGCTTTTCGACTGACAACTGACAACTGACAACTGACGACTGAAGACTGAAAACGATCCCCAGCGCCAGCACACCCCACAGCAGCGATACCAGCGCCGGAGCCGTGACCGCTGAAATACCAACGGCGCGCAGCAGGCTGACCAGCGCGCTGCCGGTCATGACGTACAGCGGATAGCCGGTGGCGTGCAGCGTGCCCCAGGTATTCAGCACATTCTGCGTTTCACCCACGTCAATCATGAAGTAGTGTTCCGCGCCGTTGGGGATGGTTTGCAGCGTCGGCAGATAGGCTGCCAGCAGCACGACCAGCAAAATCAGAAACGGCAGCATCCGGCGCAGGGATGCACGCCGTACCGGCCATCGCCTCATCATCGCACCTCAATCGTCGCCAGCGGCACGGCGTCACCCGGCGCGTTCCCGGCAGTATCCGTCACCGGCGCGCGGTCGCCGTTGCCACAATCCCCGGCAGGGCGTGTATCGCAGGTATACAGGCCAACGAATACCTGATACGTACCCGGCGGCATATCCGGCAGCATGATCGTGTAATCATCGCGGATGTAACCGGCGCTCGTCCAGTCCTTCGTCGGGCGGTCGGCGGGATTGAGTTTATCGGCCTGAGCCAGCGGCGGCCCGCCAGTCGAAAGATGCACGAAACTCGAATACCCGTAAGCCACTGGCGCGGCGGCATACCAGTACAGGCTGAGTTTCAGCCGGTCGCCGGCGCGAAAAGTCGTGCCATTCAGATCATACCCCAGCAGGCGAATTGAGTCGCCCAGTCGGTAATCCACCGGCTGCTGCGCGGCCAGTGCCGTACCCGGCGGCGACTCCAGCCATGCGCCGCCCGGACGCAAAAACACAACCGCCAGCGCCAGCACCACCAATCCACCTGCGACTGATCCCACCAGTACGCCTCTTACCCCCTCTCCGTGTACGGGGAGGGAGATAGGGGGAGTGGTTCTGGAACGCCACGCCAGCCCCGCCACGACCACCACTTCCAGCAGCACACCCAGGCTGATGGCGTTCCCCACCATGCGCGGCAGCGTCGAACCGAGTTCCACCCGGATAGTATGTTCGCCGGCTGGAACGGGCAAGGTGATGAGGCCATGCGGGTCGGACGGTGTGATCGTCACCGGCTGGCCGTCCACCGAAGCCGCCCAACCGGCAAAATCGAAGGTCAGCACTTCCAGCGTGAACGGCGCGGCAGCGGTCACACGCCACACATCATGCTGCGGGCCGTGTTCCAGCACTTCGACCGTCACACCATCCGGCAGGGCTTCCAGATGCGCCTTGTTGACCGGGTA
>JARKOK010000155.1 GCA_029975765.1 Aggregatilineales bacterium | reverse complement strand
ACGCCGTATACCAGCCGCTCGTAAATTTCGTCGGACAGCACCATCAGGTCATACTTCTCGGCAACGGCGGCGATTTCCAGCAGCCGGTCGCAGGACAGCACCGCGCCGGTCGGGTTGTTCGGATAATTGATGAGAATGGCTTTGGTGCGCGGGGTGATGGCGGCCTCCAACTGCGCGCCCGTCACCTGGAAGTCGTGTTCGGCGCTGGTATCCACGATCACCGGCACGCCGCCGGCCATTTCCACCGCCGCCGGATTGGCGACAAAACAGGGCTGCGGCACCAGCACTTCATCACCGGGGTCGAGGATGGCTTTTAAGGCCAGCCACATGCCTTCGCTGACGCCCACCGTCACCAGAATTTGATCATCCGGGTTATAGTGCAGGCCATACAGCCGGTAAATATATTCCGAAATGGCGCGGCGCAGTTCGACTGTACCGGAGTTCGACGTATAACGGGTATAACCGCGCCGCAGCGAGTCAATGCCTTTATCAATGATATGCGCCGGAGTGACAAAATCCGGCTCGCCAATGCCCAGTGACACCACATCGTCCATCGTTGCCGCGATGTCAAAATAGCGGCGAATGCCGGAAGGGCGCAGGTTTTGTACGGTTTGTGCTACGAAATTTCGCATGATGCATCCGTCTCGTTAAATAATCTTGAGGATTATAATGCCTCAGTTCTGGGGATAAGTACACCAGATAAGACCAAGTTAGCGGGAAAATTCGGACAGAGTGTACAATCGCTCACCTGTGCTACAATTTTAATGCACACTTTATCTGAAGCGTGTACAAAGAAAATGCCACAGACTGAATGAGAGGGCATCAATGTTTTTCTGGCGGCTGGTAACGACAAAGGATGTCATATGGACAACTCAACCGTCGCTCTGGTGTGTGGCTTAACCGCGCTGGCGGTGGTGATCATTCTGCTGGTGGCGCTGGTGCTGCTGCGGGTCGTGCGTTTCGGTGTGTTTGGGTTTGCCAATCTGATTCTACGGATGCTGACCGAACCCAAAGACGAGGCCGATGTAGCCGCCGTCCAGCCGCCGGTCGCGCCGGTTTCCGGCGACGACCTGCGCTCGCTGGCGGGCGCGCTGGATTTCGACGCCGCCGTTGAAAAGGCGCGCCGGGAACAGCAGGCAAAAACATCCGACGCGGTGATCGAGCCGAAGCCGTTCACCGCCGATCCGCCTCCGCTGACACCAACGCTGCCGGATGTTAAAACACCCATCACCGGGCGTATCCTCCGGGATGGGCGCTACCGCCGGATGGCGGCAGGCACGCCGGGGCGCGAGCGCGACGAAGATTTTCGCCGGCCTGAAGGCGGCGACGAACCCGTTGAAGGCGCGTGAGCCGCGCCCGATAGCTTTGAGGGATGAACGATGCAGCAGGATATAGGCCCGGTCTTAGTCTCAGTGTGTGGGCTGTTATGTGTGGGAGGCGGCCTGGTGGCCGTCATCGCCTTCCTGGCATTAAAGGCGACCGGTCGAACATTGTTTAATGCGTTTGATGAGATTGGCGGTGTGGCGGCGGCGCTGGGTATCAGCGAAGCCAGCACCGCCGATACGGACATCAACGCGCCGGCTCGCCGTCCCGGTGGCCGCCGTGATCTGCGCGCCCGCGCCGAGTCGCTGGACTTTGATGCGGCGGTGTCGCGCCACGCGGCATCACCGCCGCCAGCGCAGGCCGCGCCGCGTCCATCAGCGCCGAACACTGGCACGCCGGTCTATCCCGCGTCGCCCACACCGGGCGCTGCGCCGTTACAGCCGCCATCACCGTTTGATGAGGACAGCCGTCCGGCGCTGCGCTCCCGCCGTTTCCGCCGTGACCGCGCCGATGACAGCGACGACGACCCGGATATGCTGGCGGGGCTGATGGGTGAGGAATAATTACCGGGGAATCTCGGCGGTCTTTGACCAGTCATCCAGCACCGCGCCCAGTTCGCGCCGCTGCGCCAGCCGCCGCGCGCGGTCGTAAGCGGTGTAGTAGCGCCACGCATCGGGCGGCGGTGGGCTGGCATCGCCGGTGTAATACCTGTCGAAGTCGCGTTTCAGATGGTGATAGACCGCTTCGGGGACATACACCGGGGCGTTAAATTCCAGCACCTTAACGCCCACGGCAATCGTAATTGGTTCGCCGCTGAGCGCCCACACGCCGAGCAGGTGCAGGGTGAGGTGGTCATAATAATTGCTGCTTTTGTACCACAGCACCGCGCCAACCCATACCGGCGGCCCCAGCCCGCGAACGGCCTTCGGCCCAAAACAAACGATACCCGGATGATGCCGCCAGTGATAATCTTCCAGAAAACCGATAGCATTCAGATCATCCAGCGCGGCGCTCAGGGTTTCGTAGTGCGGCCCGCCGGCGGCCTCAGTCTGCCGCCGGGCGATGCGCCGCATAATTTCGTCGTAACGGTCGTCGTTGGTCATTGGGGTTCAAACCGGGTGCGGCCTACCGCGCGGTCGGGATGTACAGCATGGGTTACACCGTCGTATCCGGCGCGCCCTCGAACAGGCTGCCGACGAGCAGCGGGATACCCGGCAGACAGGCAAAGCTGAGGCTGTCGGCGGCATTGAAGGACTGCGGCAGCGCAAACTGTCCGGGCTGTTCCAGCCGGTGATACCGCAGCAGCCGCGCCGCCGGGTCAATCACCGCGTATTCCGGCACCCCCGCTTCCGCATAGGCCGCCAGTTTCACACCCTCATCGTAATCCCGGCTACCGGGGGACAGTACTTCGATGATCAGGTCAGGCACGCCGAAGATGCGCCGGGCGCGGATAATATCCAGCCGTTCGCGCCGCACCACCACAAAGTCCGGCTGCACCGGCTCACAGCCGGGCATAAAGACACCGATGGGGGCGAAAAGCCCCTGTGCAATGTTCCGCTGCTGGGCAGGAGCGCCTAGAAGGATTACAAGCTGCCAGATGATATACTGGTGAAACGCACTCGGCGCAGTGGACATATACAGCACTCCATCAATGATTTCGTAGCGGTTGCCATCGTCCGGCAGCGCCTCCCAGTGTGCCGCCGTCCACTGCCCCTGTTTTGGTCCGGCGACGGTGGCGCTGCCCACATCTACCGGAATCGGGAATACTGGTGTGACCATAACCCTACTCCAACCCGCTTCACCTTTTTCATTATACCGCAGGTTCGCGGCCTGCCGGCTAACGGCTGGCTGCCCACTGGAAACGGAACACCCGCCGCAGGCGCCCCGGCAGCAGCGGCAGCAGCCGCGCCCATTCGTCGGCGTCCAGTGGCCGCAGCGCCAGCAGCGCCGCCGGGTACACCAGCCCGCCGATCACCAGGGTCAGCGCCGGCTGCGCGTCCCAGCCGATCAGGAACACAGCCACCATAACGGCGGTCGCGGCCAGGGGTTTCGCCACAATGCCCAGCCAGCCGACTGACCCCATCGCGCCGCGCAGCAGCAGTGCGAACGGGATCAGCAGCACCGCCTCCGACGCAATTGTTGCCAGCGCCGCCGCGCGGTAGCCATATTCCGGTATGAAAATCAGGTTCGCTACGATATTAAACGTCACCGCGATGAAGAACGCCCACGTAATCCGCCGCTGCAAATCGAGCGCGATCAGCACGTACTGTGTCAGGCTGTTCATCCAGCCGATGGGAATACTCCAGATCATCAACTGCGTGGCAATCGCGCCGTCCGGCAGGTATTCCGCGCCGCCCAGGATGCCGGTCAGAATGTAAGCCATAAAGGTGAACACCACCGCCAGCGGCAGCGCCGTGCTGACCAGCAGCTTGATCGCCAGCCGGTAATTACGCCGCAGCGCCGCGCGGTCTTCATGCGCCTGCCGCGACATGACCGGCAGCAGCGCCATCGTAAAAAAGGCCGGGATGACGTTCAGCGCCGCGACCCATTTATACGCGACGCTGTACTGGCCGACCATTCGCGCCCCGTGAATCGCTTCGATAATCACCACATCCACCTGAAAGAAGATGGTCGCCAGAAAGTGATTGAGCATCAGCGGCCAGCTCTGCCCGATCATGCCGCGCATGAGTTTTATGTCCGGTTTGTACGTGCGGTGATCCGGTAGGGGCGCACCGCCGTGCGCCCCTACGCCCGCATCATGAAGTGATTGAATTTTCTCCCCCTCGCCCTCAGGGAGAGGGGGCCGAGGGGTGAGGGCAACAATTCCCCGCGCGCTCCAGGCCAGTACCACCAGCGTGACGGCATTGGTGATGATGCTCACCCCCGCGAGGCCGATCACCCCAAAACCGAGCGCCAGCGCCAGCACGCCAAACGCGGCTTTGTTGATCGTCGCCACCGTTGTGATGGCCGCCGGCACTTCGGCTTTCTCAAAGGCATAAAACAGGGCGGACAGGCCGGTGCTGAGACTGTTCGGCAGCAGGCCGATGTACAGCAGCACGATGGCGATCACCGCCTCACTCGTCAGCGGGTCGCTGCCCGGCAGCGATTGGCGCGCCGCCAGGAAACCGGCCAGCAGCGCCACGCCGGCCAGCATCAGCGCCAGGCGTAAGGCGCTGGTGTTATACAGCAGCCGCCACGCGCGCGACCGGTCGCGCGCGACGTCGCGGGTCAAAAACACGTTCAGGCCGAAGTTGGTGAGAATGTCAAACCAGCCGAAGATGAACGCGGCGTAGTAATAAATGCCCGCGCCTTCCGGCCCCAGAATCCGCAGCATGACAAACGCGAAGCCGAAATCAATGCCCCGGTTGAACAGATTCAGGATGATCGGCGCGAGGCTGTTTTTAGCGACCACCGCCGCGCCGCTGGCCTTCGCATCGGGCCGCACGACCAGCCGCCACGCCCATACCCCGGCCATAAACACCAGCACCACGCCGCTGATGAACGAGCCGAACAGCCCGACCTGGAAGCTCGCAGGGCTGTACACCAGCCGCACCGTGACCTGCCGGTTATCCAGCGCGGTCTGCTGCGCTTCGGGCAGCGACTCGTAGACCGGCTGGAAGGCCGCTTGCAGCACATCCGGCGACAGGTTCACACCCTGGAAATTGTCAAATACACGCTCGATTTCGAATGGTCGTTCGCTGTCATCGCCGCCGCCGCGCGGGCGCACGAAAGCGCGCCAGCCGGGTAAATACGTTTCGCTGACGATCAGCCATGAGTCCAGATCGCTGTTCAGATCAGCGTGTACAACCTTTTCGCGCCCGGTATCGGAATCCCATGTCACAGGCATCAGACCATAATAAACGTCCAACTGCGGGCGCTGTCCCTTGTCTACCACCATGATTCCCGCGCGCGGCGCGTAACCATGTTCCCAGATACGCACGGCTTCATCTTCGTAGACCAGCGCGTAGGCTGGCGGATAGCGGTGCGGTTCCCGGCTGTAGGTCAAGCCACCCGGCAGCGTGGTGGTTTTGTGCGTGATGACATAACGCACGTTCAGCATCCCCAGCAGCGGCGACCGGAGCGCGTCTGCAACGTCAAAGTTCAGTTCGGCGGGATAGGCCGTGTACAGCGGCGCGATGCGGTTGTAATCCAACTGCGTTTGCGGCGCAAGCTGCTGCATGAAGTCCACGTACTGTTTGGGGATGATGCTCTCATAACCGCGCGCGTCGTCCAGGCCGTAGCGCCATGTCATGTTGGCGTTAAACAGCGGCGGCATCGTCGGGTCATCCAGCGTGATGTAACGGAACGGCCCCTCGCTCTGCTGCTGTTGCAGCCATTGAATCGCCGGCGGCGTGAAATCCAGCAGCGCCGGATCGGACGCCGGATTGAAGTTCCACGAGGCGATCATCAGATCGAGCGCGATCAGGCCGACGGCGACGATTTGCCAGATTTTCACCTCACCCCAAACCCCTCTCCATTTGGAGAAGGGCTTAGAAGATGTATTCCCCCCCCTCTCCGTGTACGGGGTTAGGGGGAGGGGTTTAGCAGTCAACAAAAATACGACCCCCGCGCCCAGTGTCATCACGCCAAACGTCAGCACGTTAGTGAACTGGTAGCTGTAAAACATACGCGCGTCGGCGTAAGCGTTCGTCGCGCCCGCCAGCGATTGAAACAGGCGGTCAATCACTGGCTCAATCTGCGGGTAAAACAACCGCGACAGCAGCAGCGCCAGCAGCGCCAGCCCACCAACGGCGATGAGCGCCCAGCCGAAGCGCCGCGACCATCGCCTTATCGGGTGGTCGGTAGGGGAAGGTCTCAGACCCTCCCCTACGCCGGATTTCGCCGGGGTGAGGGCAACCAGCACCTCCGCCCCAAAGCCGGCCAGCACGGCCACGCTGAATGTTACCGCGAAAATCCAGCGGAACGGCGAATGAAGCTGGTTGAAGCCCGGCAGCCCGTAATGCAGCACGGCATAGGTCGGCAGGCCAAACATGAACGTCAGCCCGGCCAGTGCCAGCAGCGCGAACATCAGGCGGTAGGGTGCAACCCCACCCCCTCCCGAATTCGGGGAGGGGGGATCACCGTTATTTCGGTTTTCTTCCCCGAATTCGGGGGAGGCCGGGGGGAGATTCTTTCTGCTTGTCCAGGCTTCTACCAGCGCAAACGCCGCCAGCGCCAGCGGCAGGATGCCCAGGTACAGCGCGCCTTCGACGTAGTTCTTGATGCCCCAGTCTATCGTGGAGATGGACTGTCCCAGCGCGTTCACCGTCGCGGGAACGGTCTGGCCGGTGAACACGTCAAAATAGCTGTGATGCGACGGATTGCCGTAGAAATTCGGCAGGGCGAACTGTACCACATCGCGCAGGGGGTGCGCCCAGCCGAGCACCTGTTCCAGCGTGGTGCGCCCGTCGCGGTAGTTGAGGCTGGCGAACTCAAACAGTGGAATGAACTGCACGGCCCCCAGGCCGAGGCCAAGCGCGACCATCGCCAGCAGCCAGCCGGCGCGTTTGATAACGTGCAGGAACACGGCACGCCGTATCCCTCCCTTCTCCCCCTCTCTATGCAATGGAGAGGGGGTTAGGGGGTGAGGATGTCTGATTTCCCACAGCAGCCGCCCCGCCGCATAATACGCGGCGATCAGCAGCGTGTAATACGTGATTTCGACGTGTCCGGCCAGCACATTGCAGCCCAGCGCCGCCGCGCCGATGATGACCCAGGGCACGCTCGACGGACGGCCAAACAGCGGTTTCTGCCGGATGATGAACTCGATCATCATCAGCAGCAGCGGCAGCCACACCGCCGCGCCGACGATCATCGGAAAAACGGCGTGCGCGATGAAGAAGCCATTCAACTGGTAGACCAGGCTGCCGATCAGCCCGCCGAAACGACCGACGCCCAGCCCGCGCAAAAACAGGAACATCAGCACCCCGGCCAGCCACAACTGCACGACCGTGAACCAGCCATAGGCGGCAGTCAGCGGCAAAATGTAATACAGCAGGCTGAACGGATACAGCGCCGACTGCTGCCCGGCGGCCAGGAACGGTATGCCCGCAAACTGGTGCGGGTTCCACAATGGGATTTCCCGCGCGGCGATGCTCTGCCGGATGAATTCCTTCCACTGCATGTTCTGTAACACGAGGTCGGACAGCAGCGCGTTGTGTGGAATCGCGGGCGCTTTGACGACTTCGCGGTAAGTGGCGTAGGGTTCGTACTGGTACAGGTTTTCGGTCGGCAGCAGGGTGCGCCCGCCCAGCGTTTGCTGCCAGAACATGACCAGCGGCAGCACGAACAGCAGGGCGATGATGAGCGCATCGGGTAAACGGCGGCGTATCAATGGCTCTTTCCTTACGTGTCAGCGAAGAATCACGGTTTCACTATACACGCTCCCCGGCCATTTTTCGACCGATGGTTTCCCACCTTAATCCCCTCAATCGTCCGAAAACGGTACAATAACGGCAACGTTGTTTCTGGATGTTGAGGATGATGGAATGCGCTCTGTACCCGGCATCATTCTGCTGGCGCTGCTGCTGGTGGTGAGCAGCGCGGCGGCGCAGACGCTCGACGGGACGTACACCTTTGCCAGCGGCGATACGTTCCAGTATGTCGAGGCGTGGAAACTGCGCGAGGCTGACGATCTGGTGATTCTATCGCCGCCCTTTGGCACGATCTTCATGCAGGACGCGGCCAAGCTGGATTATCTGGGCATTGACCCGGAAGCCAGCCTGATCGTGATCCTGCGGGAATATCATGACGTGCTGGCCGATGTCAGCACCACCGTCAACCGCCGCCAGCGAACGGCGCTGGACATCGGCGGGCGCGAGGCGCTGCTGTACCGCTATGAAGAAAAGGACGGCAAGGACGGCGCGGTGATCGTCGTTCGTTTTACCGATGGCCGCGCCGGCGTGGTGGACATACTCGGCGCGACCCTGACGGACGCACACCTTGAGGCGGCGCTGGCGCTGGCGGCGACGTTTGACAGCGCCGCCGGACAACCGGCCAGCCTGCAACTATCGGCGCAGGCGGTGGCCTGCACCGTCCGCACGAACCAGGCGAATACGGTCAGCGTGCGCGTGGGGCCAGGCATGAACCGCCCCGCTTACGCTTTCCTGCCCACCGGCGCGGCGTTTAACGTCCTGGGGCGGGCCGATGCCGACGATGGCAGCCGGTGGTGGAAGCTGGACAAACAGGCCGTCGCGCCGGGCAAAGCCGCGAATGAAGCCTGGGTCGCGCAGGCGGACGTGACCGCCGCCGGCAACTGCGAGGCGATTCTGGCCGCGCTGCCGCCGCCCGTGATTCCGCTGGCCGCGCCGTCTGTCACGAATCCGGCGGCGGAAATCGTGCCGCAGGACGGCGCGTGGCGCGTCAGCTTCCGGCAGGCGTATGGTTCGTGCCAGGGTACGGCAGCCGTGAGCATGAGCCTGAATCTGCGGTCACAGACGCTCACCGTCAGCGCGCAGCCGGGCACGGCGATTACCATCAGCGGCGATACCCTGGCGCGTATCGCGTCCAACACGTATACCGGCACGGCCAGCGTGATCGTGGACGGACAGCCGGTGACGATGCAGTTCGCGCTGCGAGTCGTATCGCCAACCCAGATGGAAGGCGACGCGAGCTTCACACTGGATGACGGCCAGTGCAGCGTCACAGTTGGCGTGGCAATGTTCCGGTGAGAGGCCGCCATGACTGACACCAGCTATGACCGTTTCCTGGCGGCGTACCAGAGCGACCAGCCGCCGCCCTGGGATTCCGGCATTGTGCCGCCGGAGGTACAGGCCTTTGCCGGACAGACCACGCCGGGGCGCGCGCTGGATGTGGGCTGTGGTACGGGCGTGAGTTCGGTGTTCCTGGCCGCGTCCGGCTGGCAGGTGACCGGCGTGGACTGGATCGAGCTGGCGCTGGACCAGGCGCGCGAGCGGGCGGAACAGGCCGCGCTGCCCGCTAACCAGGTGGTCTTCCTGCGCGCCGATGCTGGCAGCCGCTCTTTTCTACCCGATCACCCGCCCGTGTCGCTGTGGCTGGATGTGGGCTGTCTGCATTCGTTCCCGCCGGAAGCCCGCCAGCACTACGCGCAGCACGCGGCGCGGCTGGTGATGCCGGGCGGCACGCTGCTGCTGTACGCTTTCGCGCCCTACGAGCGCGATGGTGAGCCGCGCGGCCTGGCGCCGGAGGACGTGATGGCGTTATTCACGCCGGCGTTTGGGGTGGTTTCCGTCCAGCACGGGCAGGAAATCACCGACCCTGACAAAGCCTCGGCGTGGTACCGGCTGCGCCGCGCATAGGGACGCCATCTGCCGCCGGGGAGCGCACACCAGAGCGCGCTGGTTCTCATGGATATAGTACAGACAGATAAATTCCGTCGGGTGTTTTTCCGTAGGGGAGGGTCTCAGACCCTCCCCTACGCACACAGGCGCTCCCCTACAGCACCTGTCATTCCCAGCAGGCGCGGTCATCTTTGATGCTCCATCAGAACGAAAAACACTGGTAGCGCGGCCTGTCCGGCGAGGCGAAATGCAGCGCGCGGTCGCCCAACTGCGCCGCCCACGACCAGACAGTGCCAAAGGGACGGCGGGACTTCGGCGCGGGATTCCACATACCAGCCGGATAGGGCGCGCTCAGGATGGCTTTGAGGCTGTCCAGCGTGACCGGCGACTGCCGGGTGTCAAACCACGCGCGCAGCCGGTACAAACGCTGTAAGCTGGTGGCCGGACGGTATTTCGTATTTTCCAGCAGCGCCATTCGCTCGGTCTGAAAGTGGTTGGTGACGACCGCGAAGCCGTCCGCCGCGTAGGTCACATTCACGCGGCGCGGGCTGGCCTCGACCATCGCAATCGTGCCGGCGGCGTCGGCAATCAGAAAATTGGTGTTACGAATGTAGGGGATACCCTCCAGATAAGCCGCCGCCTGTTCGGTCGTGCGGCAGGTATGCAGCACATGGCGCACCGCCAGCGGGAACATCACGCCGGGGGTGTGCCGCCCACCCATCACATTAGTGATGCCGATGGCTAACCCGGCTTCGTTCAGGCCATCGTGCCGCCCGATAAACAGATCGTTGCCGCCGATGGCCGCCAGTTCGCCGGGAATCTGCACCTCCACCAGCGCGGCGCAGCGCCCGTACCAGGCGTACCAGTCATGGTTGCGCCCGAACAGCGGCCGGCCATCGGCGGTGTGCTGGCCGGCAATCGCCACGATGGAGCAGGCCGGGGGGATGTTCAGCGTCAGCGCCAGCGCCTTCAGGTGATCGGCGTGGTAGCGGCTGCCCGCGATCATACCGTCCAGTTCGTCCAGCAGTTCCGGCGCGTGCTGCGCCACCCGTTTTTCACACTTCGCGGCGAAGCCAACCTGCGCCGGTGTGATGGGCGGCAGGGAAAACCGGCTGGCGTGCAGCAGCGTGCCGTATTCCACCCCTACATCATAATACGTGCCTGCCAGCCGGTACATATGCATGAGGGTTAACCTGTGTAACTGATCCGGTAAATGACACCGGCCAGATCATCGGACACCAGCAGCGCGCCGTCCGGCATCACCAGCACGTCCACCGGGCGACCCCACGCGCCGCCGGGCTGCAACCAGCCGGTCGCAAACGGTTCATACGACAGGGCAGCACCCTGATCGTCCAGCCGCACCAGCGAGACCTGATAGCCGATGGGCGTGGTGCGATTCCACGAGCCATGTTCGGCGATGAAAATCTGGTTCATATACTCGTCGGGGAACATCTCGCCGGTGTAGAAACGCATCCCCAGCGCGGCGACGTGCGGCCCCAGATTGATGGCGGGCGGCGTGAAGTCGCTGCACGGGCGGCGCGCGCCAAAATCGGGGTCGGGGATCGTGCCGCCGTGACAGTAGGGGAACCCATAGTGCAGGCCGGTTTCCGGCATCCGGTTCAGTTCATCGGGCGGCTGGTCGTCGCCCATCCAGTCGCGCCCGTTGTCGGTAAACCAGAGTTCGCCGGTAGTAGGATGCCAGTCGAAGCCGACGGTATTCCGTATGCCACTGGCGATGGTTTCAAAGTCCGTGCCGTCGGGGTTCATGCGCGTCAGGATGCCGTACTGGTCGCTGTCCGCGCAGACATTACACGGAAAGCCAACCGGCACATACAGCCGGCCATCCGGCCCGAAGGCGATGAACTTCCAGGCGTGCAGGCCATCACCCCCGACATAGAAGCCGTCCTTCACCACGACCGGCGCGGGCGGTGTATCGAGGCGGGTTTCGATGTCATCATAACGCAGCACGCGCCCCAGTTCGGCCACGTACAGCGCGCCGTCCAGCGTGGCAACGCCGTTGGGGGAATTCAGCCCGCGCGCGATCACCCGCACCTGATCGGCCTGCTGGTCGCCGTCGGCGTCGGTCAGGGCGTAAACACTGCCGCGCCGCGTGCCGACGAACAGCGTACCCGCTTCGCTCAACGTGAGCGACCGCGCGCCCGGCACATCCGCCGCGTATAGGCTGATGCTGAAACCGGGCGGCAGGGTGATGGTATCGAGCCGCAAACCGGACTGCGCCGAAGCCGTACTGGCCATCACCAGCAGCAGCACCAGCAGGACAAACCACCGTTTATGGTTCAACGTTAAAACTCCTCATCCTGAAAAACGGTCATCCAAAGATAACGCATCCTGCGCCCGGCGACTATGCGGAACTGGCAAAGACGCAAAGGAAAAAGAAGAAAAAAGTGTAACACAGAGGCGCGGAGACACGGAGGCACAGAGAAAGGCGCAACGCAAAGGCGCGACGGGGCAAAGACGCAAAGAGGAAAAGATAGGAAAGCGTTTTTGCTGCGGCGCAAGGGGGTGTGCGGTTGCAGAACCGTTTGCTGCAACGGTAGTGCCGAGTGGGCGAGTTCCGAGTGCCGAGTGAAAGAAAAAACAGTTCAGAGTAGACGAGGGATGAGAGAAAGGCAAAAGGGAGGACTGAGGACTGAGGGTGAAGGGCACGGCGCGACGTGCCCCTACAAAAACATTCGAACCTGAGTGAACGGCAAAGGACGTGGCCGCGTGCGTTCCTGATAATGGCAGCTTTTAGTCGGTAGTCAAGATGCGGGGGGAGGGCCGGCGGGCGCTGCCGTACCACTACATCCAAAGGCTGATATTTTTGGTCTATATTGACATTATAATTAGGTGAACCTAAAATAAAGTTAGATTGATCGAAATGGAGGGCATCATGTCGCTGCCGCAAATTCTGATTGACGGGCTGATTCTGAGCGTGAGTCTGGGGGTGGTGATTATCGGTTCGCTGGCGCTGAACCCGCGCCTATGGCTGCAAGACTATCCGGCAGAGATGCGCGCCAAAGTTCCACCGCTGACCCGGCGCGAGAAACAGGCGCAGTTGATCGTGACGGCGCTGTTTCTGGCGGCGGCGGTGGGCGCGCTGGCCTATGCCGGGTCGCGTTTGCTGGCGGCCAACGGCGGCACGGTATCGTTCCTCACGGCGTACCTGCACGTTTTTCTGGTCCTGAACCTGTTCAATCTGTTCGACGCGGTGGTGATTGACTACCTGCTGATCGCCCGGCTCAAGCCGAAATTTGTGTCGCTGCCCGGTACGGAAGGTATGGAATACCTGTATGAGGACTGGGGGATGCACTGGCGGAACTACCTTAAGGGGATCGTGTTCTGCGGGGTACTCAGCCTGCCCGCCGCGCTGCTGATCGCGTTCTAGCCCACCGGCGAGTGTAGGCGAGCGCACCCAGCATTCTCATCTGGTTGATAGACAGGGGGCGGGCTGCGATGGCCCGCCCCGTGCGATGATTTTGGGCGGTGTTTAGCCGCAGCCGCCGCCAGTCGCGCCGCGTTTGCTGGCAAGCTGCACCTTTGTGGTGTATTCCAGCGCGGCGAAGGTTTCCGGGTTCGGTTTGGCCGCCGCATGGCGCGACCCCAGCGCCAGCGGGAAGGCGTAACGCAGTTGATCGTCGCCGGCGCTGGCTAAAGCGGTCGAAGCGTTAAAGTCGCCGGCGGCGAAGGTGGCTAACCAGTTGTTGACACCGCCTTCGAGGATATAGACGTTCGGCACGCTTTCGGCGATTAAGGTCTTCCAGGCGGCGGTGGCGGCGGCTTCGTCATTGCTCATGACGACGAACACCGTATTGGCCGGCGCGGCCTGATAATCGGCGACTTTCTGCAAAATGCTGTCCGGCGGCAGGCGCTCCGCGTCGAGAATATGGAAGGCGTTGTAGTCCGATTCGCTGCGAACGTCCAGCATTCGCACGATCAGATGATCGCTGTAGATGAGGCCGAGCAGTTCAGCGGGGTGAATCTGCACGGCACGTTCGGCCAACTGCGCCTCTTTTTCCGCCGCGATCTTCGCCCACTTGGCTTCGGTCGTCGGCATCCCGATGAACATCACGACCGCGCCGAGCAGCGCCAGCCCGACCGCCGCGCCGTAGCGCCACTTCGGGGCGGCCTTCAGGTCTTTTTTGCCGATGATGCGTTCCAACTGCTCGCCGCCCCAGAACATGAACAGCGCCATCAGGATCACGCCGAAAACGACGACGCCCATATCCACGCCAAACAGTTCATCCAGCGTGAAGCGCCCCAGATAGGTCGAGTGCCAGAACGAATTAAAAGAGCCGACGGTTTCGCCAAACAGGAAGATGCCGAAGAACGCGCCGAGCGCGAAGAACACGCCGTCGAGTTTGAAGGTGGCCGCCGCCACCAGCGACGTGCCGGGGCAGAAGCCGCCGACGATAAAACCCACGCCCATGATTAACCCGCCGACGATGCCGGGCATGAGGTAGGTTGGGTTCACCCAGACGAGATTGAAGTCCAGAATACCGAGGGCGGTCGTCAGGAAGATCAGCACCATCGCCACGACGATGGCGGTGAACATGACCTTGAGGACGGTTAAATCCTTAAAGTAGAACTGGGCCGCCAGCAGCTTCGAATTGCCAAAGCCGGCGACTTCCAGCACGGCGCCAAAGGCGATGCCGATCAGCAGATACAGAATGTACTGGCCGCCCTGGCCGAGAATTTCCTGTACGGGCAGCGGAAACGGTGCCATGTGTCGCCCTCCTAATTCCACGCCTTGCGGACGAAATAAGCCAGGGCATACGCCCCGGCGAACACGGCGAACATAAACGCCCAACTGCCGACGGAGAGCGTCGCGCCGCCGGACAGCGCCTGCCCGGAGGTACAGCCGCGTGCCATACGCGCGCCGTAGCCCATGAACGCGCCGCCGATGAAGGCCAGCAGCCAGCGCCAGCGCACCGGCACTCGCGGGCCGCGATTGGTTTCCACCTTCAGCCGCCCGTTGTACCAGCCGGAAATAAAGCCGCCGATGACCACACCCAGACCGACGAACACCACCCAGCTATCGAGCGGGTTTTTGCTGCCGCCCGCCATATCCAGCAGGTAGGGGGTGCGGTCAACGTGCCAGGGCACGAAGGCGTCTTCAATCCAGACGATGACCCGGTTCATGCCGCCGGACGCGCCGAGGCCGTTGCCGGTCAGAAAGAATGCCAGGAACAGGACGATGCCGAGCGCGATGCCCGCCGCGTAGGCATTGATGTAGGGACGGGCGGCACGTCTGGTCAGCGTGATACGGATGTCCGACGACTGCGACGGGCGCTTTAAAGTTTGCGTGGTCATGAATTTTGCTCCTTGGGGGTCAGGTCAGAGCCATGTGTTTCCACTTCGTCCCAACCGCTGATCATGGCCTTGATGTTGGTCAGCGGCGTGTGGCCGGTAGTGGTCAGGTAAACGTGCGCCACGATGAACGAGGCGAACAGCCAGGCGACAATGGTATGCAGCGGCGCGAGGAACGGCAGCCCGCCGAGGCTGGCGGTCACATTCGGGAAGTGCTGCGCGCCCCACATCAGAATACCGGTGATGACCTGCGCTGGCAGCAGCACGTTCAGGATCATGAGGTAGGTCATCTGCTGCAAGGGGTTCATCTTGCGCTGGCGGGTCTTGGCAAACGGATGTTCCTCACCTTTGAAGATGCCGCGTATATAGTATTTGGCCTGTACGATGGCGTCGTTGAAGAAGCCGTGCGGTTTCGGCAGGAACTGCTGAATCTCACCGCTGGCAAGGTGATAGAAGGCGGCCAGCGCGGCGTTGATGAGCAGGATGATCGCCAGAATGTTATGCACCTGCACGATGTAGTCAAAGCTGAACAGACCAAACTTGTCCGGCTTGTGGATGACGAGGCCGGTGAAGATCAGGCCGAAGATCAGCGCGGTTTGCAGCCAGTGCCACTGGCGTTCGTAGACGGAGTACATATAGACGCGTTTGAGTTCGGCCTGCTGCGGCACGCGCCGCCGCGCCGACAGATACCGCAGGCCGCCGTGCAGCGTGACCCCGGCCAGCGTGCCGAGGAAGAACAGTACCCCCAGCCAGTCCAGCCAGTCTACGGCGCTGTGACCGAAGATATACAGCCCGGCTTCGGCAGGTTTGAATTCATAACGCAGCGTGCCGGTTTCATCGGTGTGCAGGCCGCTGGTGGTGAAGCCTTCCAGGCTGGTGAAGGTGGGCAGCGCGCCGCCCGGCGTGCGGTCGCTGAGGACGAGCGCGGCGGTCAGGCGCGAGTCTTCGCCGTGACAGGTGCGGCAGTCGCGGATCGCCCACTCGCCCCAGGCGACGTTGTGATTGATGGCGAACGGCTGTACCTCGCCCACGATGCGCGGGTTGGTATAACGCTGTACTGCCAGCCGCCCGGCGATGAGCGTTTCTTTGGCGTCACTGTCTATCACCCATTCAGCGTCACTCAGCGCGCCGTCACCATCGGCGTCGAAGGCGGCCAGCACATCGGCGGCGTAGGCATCACCATCGAAGTACGCCGCTTTCACACTATCCAGCGGCACGGGCCGCGCCTCATCGCCGTAAGCCCAGTACCACGATGTGACCAGATTAAACGGGGCGAGCGCGGTCGTACCGTCGGCGCTGGCACGCGGCAGCATCACGGGCTGGTAGCCGGTGATCAGCGCCGGGTCGTCCGCCGAAAGGCCGCGCCAGGCGGTGTGCGGGCTGCCGTCTGCCGCCAGTACCGTCCAGTCCACCGACTCCAGCGCGGGGGCGTACACCTGCGGAATATGGCAGGTTTCGCAGGCCATCGCCTCGACGTGGCGATCCTTGTAGGGCAGCCAGTTGTGGGTGGCTTCGATGCTGTGGCAGGACTCGCAGCGCCGCATGGTGTTGTTGATTTCCGGCGTGACGGCGCTCTGCCCCTTCGCAAACTGGTGCAGCGGGCGCTTGAGATATTCACCAAAGTCCATCCGGCGCGGGTCAAACACCAGATGTTCGGGACGGTTGGCGCTGGATTCGGTGAAGTACACCGGGTTATTCAGCGAATAGTGACAGTTGGTGCAGTTCAGCACCCGTTCGGCGTGAACGTCCCAGGAACGCGACAGCGATTTTTTATCCGCCAGATTCAGGCCGGAGTTCGAAAGCCGCTGCGGGGACATGACCTGGCCGGTGGTCAGCGTCTTGTACTGGCTGATGTCCAGCGCGGTCGCGTCGAAGGCCAGCGGCGTCTGCGCGTCGGTATGCACGACGCCGTGACACTGGCCGCAGGCGGCGCTGGTCGGGTCCTGCACCGTAACGTATTCCTGCCGGAGCGCGCCGGCCTCGTCAAAAGCGGCGGCGGTGTACGTCCAGCCGTCCGCCGTCTGCTCAACCACGCCCGTACCGAGCAGGGTGGCGGTGTTGGCCCACTCGTAATCCCGCGCTTGCAGCGCGGCGATACGGGCAGTGTTGTTGGGCTGCGCCGTGTGGCACAGGAAGCAGTTCATCTCGACCGCGCCCTCTGGCACATAATTCCTGTTATTCAGGTAGCTCGCCAGCAGGTCATCGCCGTAGCCAGGGGTGCTGACGCCGGTAAAGGTGCTGACGCCGTTGTGCGTGGCGTTCTGCGTGATGAAGGCGGTATCGTGGCACGAACCGCAGGTTGTAAGCGTGGATACCGGCGCGCCGGACTCGATGACGGGCGTACCGCTCGCGTCCAGCAGCGGAAAGACCGGGTGCAGCGGCGAAGCCACCGCCGGACTGACCGGCAGCGCCGTGTCCTGCGCGGCCATGATCGTCGCGGTCAGGCCGACCAGCATCAGCAGCAGGCCGATGACCAGCGCAACAAGGATCGGAAATCGTCGTGTGAGTCGCATTGTTACCGTCCTAACGCCCGCCCCAGGTCATGGGGTCGCCGTTATAACCGAGTGCCAGCCAGTCCAGCCGCCCGCTTTCGCCGTGACAGTCAGTACACTGCAAGGCGTATTCCTTCGGCACAACCATGTGTGACAGCGTCCAGTTCATCTCGGTTTCGGCAAAACCGAACTGCCCGCTGTACGGCAGGCCGGTGACCTGCGCGCCGTTTTCGAGCGCCGAGTTCCAGTCGAAGGTCGTCCAGTAGCCGGTATCACCAACAGTCTGCGGCTGGAGCAGGTAGTTGTACAGCATGTCATAGGGCTGCTTCGCCACATGAACTTTGAACGGCCAGATTTTAGCGGTCGGGTCGCTGATGTCGCCGTTCAGCGGGTTGAGGTTGGTCACACCGTCGGGGTCGAGCGGGTCGCCCATAAGATAGCGGTCAACCGTGCCGTTGAACCAGGCATAGGTGGGCAGGAAGTTGGCCTCGTAGACGAAACTGCCCTTGATCTTCAGATATTCGTGAGTGCTTTCTTCCCGGTTGGGGTCGCCAGCAGTTGACCAGTCCCACACCATTTTGGTGGGTTCGCGGGTCGCACCGGAGGGGATGTGGCAGGTCTGGCAGGCGACGCTATCGGTATGCGCGTTCAGGCGGGTATCGGTGTGGACGGTGCCGGTGTGACAGTCGGTGCAGTAGACCTGGTTGGCGTTGTCCACGCTGACGGAGATGGCGCGGCCTTTGATTTCATGGTCGGTGGTTTTGTGGCAGTCCACACACTGGAAATTATAACGCCCCATATGTACGTCCTGCTCCTCGGAGGGGAAGTACATACTTTCGTCCAGATCACCATGTTTGACGCCGTTGCCGCCGCCGCCGTTGAAGTGGCAGTAGCCGCAGTTTTCACGGGTGGGCGTGCCAACGCTGCGCGCCGCCGCCAGCAGGTCAACCCCTTCGGCGGGCAGCCCTTTGGCCGCTTTGGCGTAGCCGCCGCTCTGGTCGTGGCATACCAGACAGTCCACATTGGTCACGTCGGTAAAATCAAAATTGGCATCGCCCCAGCCGTAACCGGCATGGCAGCGCGTGCAGCCGGTCCAGTTGGACTGCACGCCGATGCAGAAGTTATTCAGCAGATTGGCCTTGCCAGTCCGCACCAGTTCGGTGCGGCCTTCCAGCGGGACGGGGTCACTCAACCAGGTGAAATGCGCCGTCCCGGCCATTTCCTGCGCGGCGTTGGGGTGGCAGTTCAGGCAGGCGCGGGTGACATCCTGGCCGGTGGCGAACGGTTCGTTCATGAGCGCGGCATGGCTGGTGTCCGGCACACGCTCCGGCACGGACTGCCAGGGGTCGTTGGTAGGCGCGGGACCAGTGGACACAAACAAAATGATCGGCACCACCACGATTAACAGCGTAGCGGTCAGGCCGATCACCCAGACATACTTGAAGTCTCTCATATTTTTTCCCTTTTCAGGCCAATACCTCTCTGCCCAGGAGTGTTTGATCGTCGCCGGGCACGCGGCGGTTTTATTCCATAATGCTCGACTGTTTTTCCAGCAGGGTGCGCAGCATCTGGCGCATCACATCCAGCACTTCGATGATGCGCGTTTCACCCAGCCGGTAGACGACGGAAGTACCATCGCGTTCCGCGATCACCAGGCCGCGCTCACGCAAAATCGCCAGATGGCGCGAGATGGTGGGCTGCGGTGTGTTGAGCGCCTCGACCAGCGCCGTGACGTTGCGCGGCTGCTCGTACAGCGCGTACAAAAGCTGAATGCGTTTGGGGTCGCCAACGGCCTGGCAGATGTTCTGGTGCAGCAGTTGAAGTTCTTCAAGGGCGGGAACGGGCATAACGTGATACTCTGTTCATTCGGATATGCGGATATACTGAGTTTGTACCCGCTGTCACAAACAGCGTAGTGCCGTTTATCCTGTCCGCCTGTGACATTTGTCACAACCGCCGGTGGGCAGGGCGGCGGTGATGGCAGCGTCCAGCCGGCGGCGAACGGGAAACGATAATTCCATGAATTTTGTGTCCTCTTACGCTGTGTTACGACAGTCTTGTTTTATAATCAGGATGTCAGGTCTATCAATGTAGTGATCGAAGGAAATCTACGAACAACCTCACCCCCTAACCATCCAATGGAGAGGGGGAAACGAGCAACGTGAGTGGGGGTGAGGTCATTAAAAATCTTCAGCACAGTCAAGAGTGAAAGGCCGATGGATTGACGTCGTTAGCTGCACCGCTTCGTCTTAAAACCGCCCGGCGAAACCGGCAGGCCGTCCGGTTACAGACGATTCTCGATACGATGTCCGACGGTGGGGTGCTGCTCGATCATGAGATGCGGATTGAACGGGCGAACGCGCGCGGGTATGACGAACTGGCGGCGATCAACGGCGCGCCGGTAACGGACAGGCCGGGGGCGCTGATCGAAGACCTGCTGGCGGCGTACCCGGACGGCTTCCGGCAGGCGGTGACGACGGCGAACCTGCCGCTGCGAACGCTGGACATTGTGGCGCGTCCGGTAGAAGGGGCGCGAGGCCGCCGCGCCGGCTGGGTGCTGAGCCTGCGGGATGTGACGCCGGTAGAGATGATGCAGGAATCGCTGGCGACGGCCAATGCCCATCTGCGGAAGGCGCAGCAGATCGCGCATATCGGCAGTTTTGAGTTTGATTTCACGACACTCCAGACCGCTGTTTCGGCGGATCTGTCCAATATTCTGACGGCGGGGCACGACGACTACAACAAGGGGTTCAGCCTCGAACGCGCGCTGGCGCTGCTGCACCCGGAAGATGCGGCGCGGGTGCTGGACGCCACACGCGAAGCGGTCGAGGCCGGCAAACCGCTGGAGCCGATTGAAGTCCGGCTGCTGCGCCCTGATGGGGCGATACGGCAGATACGGCTGGAAGCGGAACTGGAACGCGCTGCCGACGGGCAGCCGACCCGGCTGCTGGGAACGGCGCAGGATGTGACCGACCACGAACGGTACGCCCGCCGTCTGGAAGGACTGCGCCGGATTGACGGCGCGATCCGTGAAGCTCATTCGCTGGAGGAGATCGTCAATACGGCGCTGCAACACCTGCACGAGATTCTGCCGTGCCACAACGCCGGCCTGATGATGCTGGACGCTGCCGAGCGGCAGGCGTCGGTGCTGATGCTGGACGCGGCGCGTGCCGCCGCCTGGCCGCGCGGCGATCTGTTTACCGCCGCGCAGTGGGCGGCGCTGCGTCAGGGCGACCGGCTGGTGCTGTCGCCAGCAACGGACATGCAGCCCGGCCTGCGGCAGGCGGTGTCCGCCGGGGCGCAGGTGTGGCTGGTTGTCCCGCTGATTGACCGCGATGAACTGATCGGCATGTTGGCCGCCGGGCTGGCGAACGCGCCGGAACCGGAACAGGCCGTGATCGCGGCGGAGGTGGCGAATCTGCTGGCGGTCGCCATCCGGCAGGCGCAGTTGGACGCGATGGTGTTCCAGCAGGCGATGCATCTGGAACAGATGGTCATCGAACGAACCAACCAACTGCGCCGGGCGAAAGAAGAAGTCGAAGCGATTCTGAATAACAGCGCCGACACGATTCTGCTGACCGACCGGGAAGGCCGCGTGCTGCGGGCCAATCTGCGGTATGAAACGATGTTTCAGCAGCCGGTGGAAACAGTGCTGGGGCAGTCCATCACGACGCTGATCGGTCAGGCAGCGTTCGAGCCGGCGCTGCAAGCGGCGCTGCGGTCGGAAACGGTCGAGCCGCTGGAGCTGACGATCCGCCGCGCGGATGGGTCCGGGCTGCGGGTGGAGATCGGGCTGTCGGCCCTGCAGCCGGACGGCACGGGCGTGGTGTGCAGCCTGCGTGACGTGACCCGCCGCTTCCGGGCGGAGCAGGCGCTGCGCGAGAGCGAACGGCAGTACCGCCTGCTGGCGGAACATACGACGGACTTCGTGACGCTGCATGATACCTTCGGCCAACTGGTGTATGCCAGCCCGTCCATCGAGCGGGCGCTGGGTTACACAACCGCCGAAATTGCCGCTGCGCCACAGGATACATTTTTCCATCCCGATGACTTCATGGTGCTGTACACGGCGGCCTGGCAGGTGATTCAGCAGCAGCAGCCGGAAACGCGGGTGGAAGTGCGGATGCGCACGCGCGGCGGGGAGTACATCTGGACGGAGTCGCGGGTGAGTCTGGTGCGGGACGAGCGCGGCGAAATTCTCCATGTCATGAACCTCTCACGCGACATCACCGAACGTAAGCGGCTGGAAGAACACCTGCACCGCTCGCATAACGAACTGGAGCAGCGCGTTCTGGAACGCACGGCAGAACTGCAAGCCTCGAATACCGAACTGCGCCGGTCAAAGGCGGAACTGGAAGCCCTGCTGGAGGAACGCGAGCGGATTCAGGCGCAACTGCTGCACTCCGAAAAGATGTCGGCGCTGGGGCGGCTGGTGGCTTCGATTGCGCATGAGATCAACAACCCGATTCAGGCTGTCCTGGGCTGCATTTCGCTGATGCAAATGGAGTGGGCCGGCCAGAAGCGGACGGAAAAGATCGAACGTTATCTGACGGTGATACAGACCGAGACCGAGCGGATTGCCACGATTGTCTGCCGGATGCGCGACTTTTACCGCCCGGCGCAGCCCGGCCTGGAGCCGGTGAGCGTTCAGGCGGTAGTGCAGACGGTGCTGGAACTGACCAACAAGCAGCTTCAGCACAGCCGCATTGAGGTGCAGTGTGTGTGGGATGAATCACTGCCCGTCGTTGAGGCCAACCCGGATGAACTGAAGCAGGTGTTCCTGAACCTGATTCTGAACGCGGTGGACGCAATGCCCGATGGCGGCGTGCTGCGGGTTAGCTCAGGCTACGGACAGCTATCTGACCACGACACGGACGAACAGACCGCCGTTGCGCTGAAGTTCACCGACGAGGGCGGCGGCATCCCGGATGAACTGCTGCCACACATCTTTGAACCCTTTTTTACGACGAAGAGCGGCGGCTCCGGCCTGGGGCTGTCCATCAGCTATGGTATCGTGGCAGCACACGGGGGAAAAATCACGGTAGAGAGCGACCCGCCACATGGCGCAACGTTCACCGTGCTGCTGCCGGTCGCCCAATTAGAAGGGGAGTACTAATTTTATGCGACAGGTGTTCAGTATTCTGGTGGTAGATGATGAGCCGTCCATTCGTTTCTTTCTGGAAGAAGCGTTAAAAGGGGACGGCCATGAAGTCACCGCCGTCAGCAGCGGCGCGGCGGCGCTGGAAGCCTTCGCCACGACACATTTTGATCTGATGCTGCTCGATTTACAGATGCCGGGTATGAACGGAATTGATGTGCTGAAGGTGGTGTCGGAACGGCATCCCGACACGCCAATCATCATCCTGACGGCCCACGCTTCACTGGATACGGCGGTCGAGGCGCTGCGGTCTGGTGCGCACGATTACCTGTTTAAACCCTGCAAAATTACCGATCTGCGCGAGAGCGTTCAGGCGGGGCTGCTGAAACGGCAGCGCACCGTCCGGCAGCGCGAGTTATTGAGCGAACTGCAATTGAGTTTTGAGACGACCGCTGCCAAACCTGACCGCCCGCCGCCTGCGGCAGTGCCACCACCGGCGTCCAACGCGAATAATGGCGAAGATGAGGAACGGTTTTTACGGCTGCGTAATATCATCATTGATGCGACGCGCCATGTGATTACGATTGACGGCAAGCTGCTGGGACTCAGCCCGACAGAATTCAAGCTGCTGACGCATCTGGTCAGCGAGTATCCCCGCGTGCTGTCGCCGCAGGATTTGATTCAGGAAGTGCAAGGCTACCCCAGTGAACCCTGGGAAGCGCGCGAGATCGTGCGGTATCACATTTACCATTTACGGCGGAAGATCAAGGACGCCACCGGACGCGACGATATTATTCACACAGTGCGCGCGGTGGGGTACACCATCAAACATCATTAACCGGCGGGCGGCGCTCCAGAAGCCGCTGGAGCGCCCAGCCGGTCAGCGCGCCAAACAGGGCGGAGCCGACCAGCAGCCCCAGCGGCAGCCCACCGACGAACGGCGTCACACTTAACAGGCCGCAGCCCGCGCCGCCAGCGGCGTTCGCCAGCAGCCAGCCGCCCGCGCCGGCAGGCCGGCGCAGCGCCACCCACTGGCCGAGGCCGAGCGCCAGCCCAAACACCCCACCAAACCCCGCCGCCGCCACCCCCGCGCCCAGCACCACCAGCGCGCCCATCATCAGGGCGGGGACAGCGCCCAGCACACCGCCGGCCACGCTCCATAACACCCAGTCACGCGGCACGGCGTACACCGGACGCAGCACGAGCCACTGCGCCAGCCCGACGATCACGCCGGCCAGTGCGCCGCTTAAACAGATGACCGGCGTCACCAGCCCCCAGGCGGCGACGAACAGGCCAAACGTCCAGCCGAGGATACTGGCGAGCATCCAGCGTAAGAGGAAGGAACGGTGGAAGGCGGGCATAGGATT
>JARKOK010000145.1 GCA_029975765.1 Aggregatilineales bacterium | reverse complement strand
GTATCCCGGTCACGCCCTGGGGCGTGGGCACCGGGCTGGAAGGCAACGCGATTCCGCTCTACGGCGGCATCCTGCTGTCGTTCGAGCGCATGAACCAGATTGTTGCCGTCCACGCCGACGATTTTCAGGTAACGGTGCAGCCGGGTATCGGCCATAAAGACCTGAACGCCCAGCTTGCCCGCTATGGCCTGTTCTTCCCGCCCGACCCCGGCGCGAATGCCACCGTCGGCGGGATGCTGGCGAACAACGCTTCCGGCATCCGTACCGTGAAATATGGCGCGAGTAAGGACAACGTGCTGCAAATGCAGGTGGCGCTGGCTGACGGGCGCTTGATCAAAGTCGGCGCGCGGTCCGTCAAGCAGGCGTCGGGCTACGATCTGCTGCATCTGTTCGTCGGCAGCGAAGGCACGCTGGGGGTGATCACGGAAGCCACGCTCAAACTGGTGCCCATCGCGCAGTATATGAGCGCGGCGCTGGCCGCCTTTGACAGCATCGAAGCGGCGGTTGAAACGGTTGTCGCCGTGCGCGGCAGCGGCCTTGACCCGGCGGCGCTGGAATTGATTGACGCCGCCCATGCCCGGATGCTGCGCGAGGCTGAAGGCGTGGATTTATCCGACCACCCGACGCTGTTTATGGAATTCCACGCCGCGCAGGAAGAATCGCTGCAAATGGGGCTGGACATCGTGAAGGACATCTGCGAGGAGCTGGGGGCGATCAGCTTCCGCGCCACGACCGATACCGCCGAACGGAAAAAACTGTGGCACGCGCGGCATAGTTCGTATGAGATCATGGTGCGGTCGCACCCCGACAAAACCTTTTTTATCAACGACGTGGCCGTGCCGATCAGCGCATATCCCGAACTCATCGGCTATGTGGAGCAGTTGAAACGCGAACACAGCTTCACCGCCTACATGATCGGCCATGCGGGCGACGGCAACGTTCACGTGGAGTTCCCCTTCGCTACACCGGACGAGTACCAGCACCGGATGCAGATGAACGGCCTGATCGTACAGAAGGCGCTGGCGCTGGGCGGCACGGCCACCGGCGAACACGGCGTCGGCATCGGCAAAGCGAAATACATGCCGGCTGAACACGGCGACGCGCTGGACGTGATGCGCGACATCAAACACACACTCGACCCCAACGGTATCCTGAATCCCGGCAAGATTTTCCCACAGTAGGGAACAAAAAAGGGCGGCCAGCATACCGCCCTTCAGCTATGACCCCTGTAGGGGCGCGCAGCCGTGCGCCCCTACAAACAACCCTTACTTTGAACTATGGAACCAGCACGCCGTCAATCACGTGGATGACACCGTTGGTCGCTTCGATGTCGGTCAGAACAATCTGGATGCTGTCATTCAGGAAGACCTTGCCATCGCGCACATCCACCCGGAAGCTGCCGCCGGCCAGCGGGCGCAGTTCCGTCACGCCGACCACATCCGAAGCCAGCGCCTTACCACCGACCACATGGTACAGCAGGATCGTGGTCAGCAGGTTCTTGTCGGCCAGAACCGCATCCAGCGTGCCCGCCGGGAGTTGGGCGAAGGCGGCGTTGGTCGGCGCAAACACGGTGAAACTGCCCGCGCCGTTCAGCGTATCCACCAGATCAGCAGCCTGAAGCGCCGTCACCAGCGTGCTGAAGCGGCTGTCACCGGCAGCGATTTCGGCAATCGTCTGCGTCGGGACGCTGGTCTTGTTAATCAGTGGGGCGACCGTACCCAGCCCGATAGCGGTCAGGTTCACGCGGGGGGCAGCCAGCGTATTGGTCGCCGCAACGAAGTAATAGGTCTGGCTGCTCAGCCGCGTATTCGGCAGGCTGATGACTGCCGGGCCGGTCGTGCCCGCCGCCACCACGCTCAGGCTGTAGGTATCCGCCGGAACCGTCAGTTCCGCCGCTTCACCAAACGCCAGCCCGGAAATCAGGGCGGTGCCGTCGGGCAGAATCACATCCACCGCCGGCGCATCCTCAATCGCGTGGAACACCGTCACGCGGGATTCACCACCCGCCAGCGCCGAATAATCTTCGGCAGCGGCGGCGGCTGTCAGCGTGCCATCTGCCAGCGAGCCAATCGCGGCGACGGTCGTCCACGTGCCAGCACCCAGCCGCAGGCTCAGCGGGCCAATCGCCGCCTGCTCAACCGAGGTACCCGCCGGGGCGACCGCTACACTATACGTACCGGCGGGCAGTTCCACCCAACCGGAAACATTGCCGAACGACAGCGTTTGAATACCACTGTTTTCGCCATTCACATACACTTCCACAGCGGGGGTATCCGGCGAAAAATGCGCCACGCGAATACGGGCGAGTCCCACGCTCTGCGCGCTGGCCGCCGGAACGAGCGCCACCAGCAGCAGCGCCACCAGCGCCAGCAGCAGCAGTTTATATCGATTCATGATGGACAACCTCCTGGTCAATATCTGTTCAATACCAATTCACAATGTTGACAACGAGCCATACTGTATAGGAGCAAAATGGGTAAAATCTGTACAGTGGATGAATGTAACCTTAGAACGGAGCTAAAGATGGCTGACCATGTTGTTATGAACCAGCGCGAGGCCCTTGTCGAAATCATTCTCAACCGCCCTGACAAACGCAACGCGATCAACTGGCCGATGATGGAGGCGCTGCACGCCGCCATCATCGCGGCGGAGAAGCTGGCCGGGGCGCGGGTGGTGCTGCTGCGCGGCGAAGGGTCAGGCTTCAGCGCGGGGATTGACCTGCTGGGCTTTCAGGATGCCGCCGGAGAATTTGGCGACGGCTGGCGCGATAACCTGTTCCCGCTGACACAGGCTTATCAGGCGGTTGTCAGCCAGTTTGAACGCTGCTCGCTGCCGGTTATCGCGCTGCTGCATGGTTACTGCCTGGGGCTGGGTATGGAACTGGCGCTGGCATGTGATTTCCGCCTGGCGGCAGAAGGCACCAAACTCGGCCTGCCGGAAACCCGGTTGGGCATCATCCCCGATGTAGGCGGCACGACACGGCTGGCGCACCTGGTCGGGCCGGCGCGCGCCAAAGAACTGATTCTGACCGGGCGCAGCATCGAGGCGCAGCAGGCGGAACAATGGGGCATGATTACGGCCTGCGTGCCTGCCGACGATCTGCCGGCGCGGGGTGCGGCGCTGGCGGCAGAAATCATATTGGCCGCGCCGCTGGCGGTCAGTTATGCCAAGCGTGTCATCAATGACCTGAGCGACACCACACGCGGTTTGCAGTTGGAAGCATGGGCGCAGAGCCAGTTGATCCGCACCGAGGATTTTACCACTGGCGCGCAGGCCATGCTGATGAAACAGCCGGCTGACTGGAAAGGCCGGTAGGCGCTCACCACGAGGGCACGTTGATCACCGCCAGCTTCAGCAGCCGGTCAGCGTCCGCCCCCGGCGCGCTGAAGCGGGTGTTGTCCCACCACTGGTACACGGCCAGCGCCAGTTCAAACCGGTAATCCCGCGCGCCGAGGTCGGTGGGCAGCGTCAGTTCGC
>JARKOK010000106.1 GCA_029975765.1 Aggregatilineales bacterium | reverse complement strand
AGACAGGCATATCGTGGGCCGGTGGAGGATGCTATAATGCCGCGCGGAACTGGAGGGACGACGATGCGTAAATGGCTGTGGCTGCTAATGATCGTGGGGGTGGTGCTGGCGGTTGACCAGATCAGCAAACGCCGGGTGGTGGAACTGCTGGCGGTTGGCGAGTCGGTGCAGCCGATTCCGGCCTTAAGTCCGCTGTTCCAACTGACTCGCAGCCAGAACACCGGCGCGGCCTTTGGATTTTTGCCGCAGGCGGGGGACATTTTCCTGATCGTGGCGGTGGTGGTGGTCATCGCCATGCTGTATTTTTATCCGCGTATCCCGGCGGGCGCGCGCCTGACGCAGCTTGCCACCGGGCTGATCTGCGGCGGCGCGCTGGGCAACGCGCTCGACCGGCTGGAATACGGCCATGTCGTGGATTTCATCCACTACCAGATTCCCGGCGTGATCTCGAATGTCTCCAATCTGGCCGATCACGCGCTGGTATTCGGCGTGATCATCCTGTTCATAGACAACTGGCGGCAGGAACGCGCGCAGCCGCCGGAGGATACCCCCGTAAATCAGGGGGATTGACCGGATTCCTACACGGCCTGTGATATGATGAACAACAGTACCGGGTTCAGGATTCAGGAAAGGGACATCATGCGTAAAATCGCTTTGCTCGTCCTCGTGCTGCTGCTGGTGGCGGCGTGTCAGGTCGTGCCGACCACCGGCGATAGAGTCAGCGATACGGCGTCGGCGCAGAATTATCTGCCAAATCTGGCGGGTTACACCGCCACCGAGGCGACGAACATCAGCGAGGCGCTGACCAAAGTAGGCGCGGGCGCTTCATTTCTGACCGGCAACCTGCCGCTGGCAGGCATGATCACCAAGCTGGATGATACGCTGCGCTGCTACCAGCAGGTGGGCGCGGTGTCGGCGCGGGTGTATACGGAACAGGACATCGTGGGCGCGGCCACCAGCGGCAGCATCCCCAAGATCGGGGTGGTGGCGGTGATTAATACGACGCGGGTGCAGCGCAACCTGTTTAGCTGCGTGCTGAATACGGGCATCGGCGCGCAGAGCGCGCAGGCGGTCATCGAGCCGTGCGGCGGGTCGGGCAGTTTTACCGTCAACAACGAAAACCTGGCCTACATGTACGCGGCCAGCGCGCCGGAACTGTGCCGGGCCTTCCAGACCAGCTTCCCGCAGCAGTAACAGACCGTTTGAACAGCCCTCACCCCGGCGCTTCGCGCCACCCCTCTCCCTCAGGGAGAGGGGTTAATAGCAAACTTACTTCCGGTCTCTGTCAGGGAGAAGAGCCTGGGGTATGAGGGCAAAAAAGGATTTTGCAGCCCACCCAATTGACAATCGAAACGCCTGAATCTTCCCCGCGATTCAGCGCAGGGCGCGCACGGCCAAAGCCTTCAACCGCAGTCTGAGCGGCGGGAGTTTCGGGCGGGGGGCGGCACTGGCGGCGGCGGGGCGCGCCGTGGTAATCAGCGCGACCGCCGTGATGATGATGGCGGCGGCCACCAGCGTTTGCGGGGTCAGGCTTTCGCCGGCCAGCGCCCAACCGAGGAACACCGCGATGACCGGATTGACGTAGGCGTAGGTCGCCACACGGTCGGCGGACACGTTCGCCAGCAGCCACATATACGAACCGAAGCCGATGATCGAACCAAAAATCGCCAGATAAACGACGGCCAGCGCGGACTTCAGCGAGACTGCCGCCAGCTGGAACGCGGCCAGTTCGCCGCTCAGGAAGCTGGCCGCCAGCAGCAGGCCGCCGCCCGCCAGCAGATTCATGCCCGCGCCTTGCAGCGCCGAATCGGGAATGGGCAGGTGCTGCGACAGCAGCGAACCAAACGACCACGCGAATGAAGCAAAGATCAGCACGAGCATACCGAGGGTATCCACCTGCTGCGCCGTGCCGGGGCTGACCAGCAGCACGATGCCCACCAGGCCGATAAACAGGCCGACAAACACCTGCCGTCCGGGGCGTTTGCCGCGAAACAGCAGCCAGTTGGACAGCACCATCCACAGCGGCACGGTGGCGATAATCAGCGCGGCCATGCCGGACGCCACCCGCTTCTGCGCCCACATCAGGCTGCCGTTGTTCAGCACGAACAGGATAAAACCCAGGATGAAGGCCGAACGCCAGTGAACGCGCAGCGGCACCGGCGCGCCCTGCCGCCGCGCCAGCGCGTACAGCACCGAACCGGCAACAATGAACCGCACGCCGGCGATCAGGAACGGCGGCAGCGTTTCCAGCGAGAAACGGATCGCCAGATAGGTGGATCCCCACAGGAGATAAATGGCGGCGAACGCGCCGATCACCTGCCAGTTCCATGACTTCCCTGCGGGCATAACAGCCTCCACATACCAGTAAACCGTCGGGATACAGCGCGCCGTGTCCCTGCATCCATGCCTCATTCTAAGGAAAACCCAGGTCATATAAAGAGGCCGCATAAGACCATCACGCGGGATGGACGGTTGTTGTGGCCGTAAGAATCGTTTATAGTGGCGGGCAGGCGGATAGCAGGTAGGCGATATGCGCTTCGAGACGATCAAAGCCTCGATGTATCTGGTATGGAAGCTGAAGTTTGCCGGGCTGACGATTCAGCAGGACGGCGGCGATATTATCCTGGTGGAACTGCCGACCGGCGGGACCGCCAGCATCCATCTGATCGAAAGCCCGATTGAAGTCTACGAAATCAGGAGTATCCTGAACGACAATACCCGCAAGGGGCATTACACGCTGTTAATGTTCTGGTGCGATCTGCTGCTGCCGCCGGAAGGCCACGTGGTCGAAACCTACGACTGGGAGCGTGTGCTGCTGGCGCTGTACGACCGGCGCATTTATGCGTTCGAGATCGCCGGAAATGAAGTGTATATCTTCGCGGTGCATTTCGAGCCGGAAGGCGCGTACTACCACATTCGCTACGGCCCCACGCTGAACATGAGCGATCTCAACGGCGTGACGGCGGCGGGCGCGCCGTATCTGCCCGGTGACTGGCCGGTGGCGCGGTTTGCGGCGGCGCGGCCAGCCAGCGAGGCCGGTGAACGGTTCGTGCCGGGTGTGCCGGAGGCGCTGCAAGCTGATTACCGCCTGCTGGAACTGGCCGCTGACGCGGACGCGAACACGGTCAAACTGGCGTACCGGCGGCTGGCGCGGCTGTATCACCCGGACGTAAACCCGACCGCCGACGCGACCGCCACCATGCAGGCCATCAACGCCGCTTATGAACGGATTATGCAGCAGTTCGAGGGGTAAATCATGCCGTCACGCCGGAAATGGCTGTTCTGGTCGGTCAGCCTCGGCCACCTGACCAACGACCTGTTTATGAGCACGCGCTCGGTGCTGCTGGCTTTCATCAGCGCCTATATGCTGCCAATGAGCAACCGGCAGATTGGCCTCATTCTGAGCGTAGGTGAACTGATGGGGGCGATCAGCCAGCCGGTGTTTGGCTGGCTGGCCGATAAAACCGGCGGGCGCTGGCTGGGCGCGGGCGGCGTGGCGTGGGTAGTGCTGGGCACGCTGGCGGCGCTGGTAGGCGTGTCGCTGGGCGGCGGTTACTGGCTGCTGCTGATTCCGCTGGCGCTGGCGGCGCTGGGCAGCGGGGCGTTTCATCCGGTCGGGTCGCTGTACGCGGTGAGGGCCGACCCGGCCCGCGCCGGGCGGAATGCCGCGCTGTTTTTTATGTTCGGCCAGTTGGGGCTGGGGCTGGGGCCGGCGCTGGCCGGTCTGCTGCTGGAGGGCGCGCACAGCCGCAACAACCAGATTTTCGGCGCGGCACTGGGACCGGCGTTTCGCGGCGTGCTGCTGGAACAGGGCAGCGTTATGCCGGTGCTGGCGCTGGCGCTGCTGGCGATTCCCGGTATCGTGCTGCTGGCGCTGGTGCTGCCCAACCGCGATACGCATCTGAGCCAGGCCGGGGCGGGTCTCCGACCTGCCGCTGCGGAGCGCCTGTCCATACCCGTTGTGCCGTTTGCGATTCTGGCGCTGGCGGTCACGCTGCGGAGTCTGTCGAACCCGGCGATTGTCAGCTTCATGCCGCTGATGTTTCAGATGAAAGGCTGGTCGCCCAGCCAGTACGGCCTGCTTGCCAGCGCGTTCTGGGTGGCGTCAGGCATCACCGGCGTGGTCTTCGGCCATCTGGGCGACCGCTTCGACCTTCGGCGGGTCATCACGCTGAGTCTGATGATCTCCGCGCCGGGCATCTTCCTGCTGCCGGGTTTGGACGGCGCGCCAGCCTTTGCGCTGGCGATTCTGGTCGGGGCGATGGCGGGTTCGCACAGCCTGATCGTGGTGCTGGCGCAAAGCCTGCTGCCGGGGCGCATGGGCTTCGCGTCGGGGGTGATTCTCGGTTTTATCTTTGCAACCGGCGCGCTCGGCAATCTGATCGTGGGTGATCTGATTGACCGGATGGGGGCGGAGAGCGCCTTCCGGTTGATATCGCTGTTTACGCTGGCGGGCAGCCTGCTGTGGCTGCTGATGCCTGCGCCGAAGCGGGTGGCCGCTGTCGTGGCCGCGCCGCCGGCGGCAGCCAAAGCGGGCGCGGCGGATTGAAGGCGGCAACGGCAAACAATCACCGACCTCTCACCTCGCGGCAGTAGTCAACGCTTCGCTTAGATGTTATGCTAAACGTCAAATTTGACGCGATGTGTCGGTCGTTCGATACGGGGGTGAACCGCCGGTTCGCCCCTGCGGGCATATCCATCACTATTCAGCCGGTGTACATAAGGAAAAGAGAGGGCTATGGCAGGTGTTACCCGCCATCAACTGGACAACGGATTAACCATACTGCTGAAGGAACAGCACAGCGCGCCGGTGATTAGCTGGTGGGTGCTGTATCGCATCGGCAGCCGCAACGAGCGCACCGGGCAAACGGGTGTGTCGCACTGGGTGGAACACATGATGTTCAAGGGGACGGAGACGTTCCCCGGTGGCGAACTGGATAAGATGATCAGCCGTGAAGGCGGGATGTGGAACGCCCAGACCTCGATGGACTATACCGCCTATTTCGAAACCATGCCCGCCGACCGGATTGATCTGGCGCTGCGGCTGGAAGCCGACCGCATGGCGAACGCGCTGTTCGAGCCGGAAGAAGTGGAGTCCGAACGCACGGTGATTATCTCCGAACGGCAGGGCGCGGAGAATTCGCCGCTGTTCTGGTTGGGCGAAGAAGTCCGCGCGGCGGCCTTCCGCGTGCATGGGTATCACCATGAAATTCTGGGCGATCAGGCCGATCTGGAGAGCATGACCCGCGACGATCTGTACGGCCACTACCGCCGCCATTATATGCCCAACAACGCGATTGCCGTCGCGGTGGGCGATTTTGACAGCGCGGCGCTGCTGAAGCGTATTGACGAACTGTACGGCGCGCTGCCACCGGGTGAAGTGCCGAAGCTGTTCCAGCGGCCAGAGCCGGAACAGCAGGGCGAGCGCCGCGTGCGCGTGGAGCGCCCCGGCAACAATGCCTTTCTCGAAATCGCTTACCACGCGCCGGCAGCGACCGACGACGACTGGTTCAAGCTGGCGATTCTCAACAGCGTCCTGACCGGCCCCAGCGGTATGGGCGGCGGCAGCGTGGACAACAAAACCAGCCGGCTGTATCAGGCGCTGGTCAAAACGGAAATCACCGCCGACGTGGATGGCAGCGTGATGCCGACAATTGACCCGTACCTGTATGATCTGGTGGCGACGGTGCGACCGGGCCGCACGCTGGAAGAGACTGAAGCGGCGATGGATGCCGAGCTGGAACGCATCGTCAACGAACCGATCACCCAGGCGGAACTGGATAAAGCCAAGAAACAGGCGCGCGCGCTGTTCGCCTACAGCACCGAGCGCGTGACGGCGCAGGCGTTCTGGCTGGCGTTCGCCGAGAATTTTGAGAGTTACACCTGGTTTGAGCAGTACGTGCCGCGTCTGGAAGCCGTCACGATTGAGGATGTGCAGGATGTGGCGCGGCGTTATCTCCGCCCGCAGAACCGTACCGTCGGCTGGTTCGTCCCCACCGGCGAAGACGCGGCGGATTACGAGGAAGAGGATTAAGCCATGCCAACCAACGGAGCTTTACCGAGCGCGGACACGATCACCCGCGTGACGCTGGACAATGGCATCACGGTGCTGGTGTACGAAAATGACGCGGCGCAGTCGGTGGTGCTGGCTGGCTCGCTGGCGGCGGGCAGCCTGTTTGAATCGCCGGAGAAATCCGGCCAGGCCAGCCTGACGGCCAGCGCCCTGATGCGCGGCACGGCCAACCATGATTTCGATACGATCCATGCCGCGCTGGAGGACATCGGCGCTGATCTGGATGTGGGCGCGGGCACGCATACCACCGGGTTTAACGGCAAGTCGCTGGCGGAAGACCTGCCGGTACTGGTCAACCTGCTGGCGGATGTGCTGCGGCATCCGGTGTTCCCGGCGGATCATGTCGAACGGCTGCGCGGTGAGATCATCACCGGCCTGCAATATCGCCAGCAGGATACGCGCTTTCGCGCCAACCGCGCCTTCCGTGATTCGCTGTATCCGGCCAGTCACCCATACCACTACAGCACACGCGGCACGCTGCAAACCGTCCCGCAGATCGCGCTGGCCGACCTGTACGACTTTCACCGCCGCTATTACGGGCCACAGGGCATGATCGTCGTCATTGTGGGCGCGGTGCGGGCGCCGGAAGCGGTGGACATCGTGCGCGAACGGCTGGGCGACTGGCAGAATCCGGCACAGCCCACGCCGCCGTCCCTGCCGGCTGTGCCGCCGGTCGAAGAAATCCGCCGCGTGTCGGTCAGCGTGCCGGGCAAAACGCAGTCGGACATCGTGCTGGGTGTGCCGGGGCCGTCGCGCCTGGCCGACGATTACCGCGCCGCAGTGATGGCGAACAGCGTGTTAGGCCAGTTCGGCATGATGGGGCGTATCGGCGACGAAGTGCGCGAAAAGCTGGGGCTGGCGTATTACGCTTACAGCAGCGTTGAAGGCGGGCACGGCCCCGGCCCCTGGAGCGTCAGCGCGGGTGTAAACCCGGCCAACATCAATCTGGCGGTGGACAGCATCATGAAAGAAGTGCGCCGCATGACGACCGAGCCGGTCAGTGATGACGATCTGGCGGACAACAAATCGTACTTCACCGGCCATCTGCCGCTGCAACTGGAAAGCAACGAGGGCATCGCCAGTTCGATTCTGAGCATGGAGACGTTCGGGCTGGGGCTGGATTATCTGGTCACGGTACGCGACGAGATTAACGCGCTGACGAAGGATCAACTGCTGGCCGCCACGCAGAAGTACTGGAATCCCGATGCTTTTGTGCTGGCGGTCGCCGGGCCAGAGCAGGGGTAAGGACAAGTTGGCGAGTTCCGAGTGGGGAAGTCATACGGTATGAGTAGGGGCAGGTTTCACAACCCGCCCGGAGAAATCAGGATAACGAACTCCAGATGTAACGCAATTGTCCGTAGGGACGCGCCGCCGTGCGCCCCTACTACACCGACAAGATTATTCTGATGGGTCGTAGGGGCGGCCCGATGTGGCCGCCCGCCGGGGAGTGCACACAGGCGCTCCCCTACAGCGCCCGTCATTCTCATCTGGTTGAGGTACTACACTGTCTGCTGATTGGATGCGGCTTAGGATGGATGGGTTATCGTAAGGAGATGGGATTTAAGGATGCGTAAGTTGTGGTTTATGGTTGTGGTCGCGCTGGCAGGCGTATCCGCCGTCAGCGCGCAGGACACGCCGGTGACAACCCGCGCCGCCGCGCCCGACCCGGCGCAGGTGCGGTTGGTACAGGTCGCCGGCGGCTTTCAGCGCCCGCTGCTGGTCACTCATGCCGGGGACGAGCGGTTGTTCATCGTCGAGCAGTACGGGCGGATTCATATCTACGCCGGTGGTGCGCTGCTGCCCGCGCCGTTCCTCGATGTGTCGGCGCTCATCAGCACACGCGGCAACGAACAGGGTTTGCTGGGGCTGGCATTTCATCCGGACTATGCGGACAACGGCCAGTTCTTCATCAATTATACCGACCGGCAGGGCGCGACCGCCGTCGTGCGCTACCGCGTGTCGGCTGATCCGAACGTGGCCGACGCCGCCAGCGCCGAGATTATTCTGAGTATTCCGCAGCCGTATGCCAACCATAACGGCGGGCATCTGGCTTTCGGGCCGGATGGTTATCTGTACGTGGGTATGGGTGACGGTGGTTCGGGGGGTGACCCGCAGGGCTACGGGCAGAATCCGGCGGCGCTGCTGGGCAAGCTGCTGCGGCTGGATGTGAACGGCGAGACGGGCTACACCGTGCCGGACGATAATCCGTTTGTCAATAACACAGCTTACGCGCCGGAAATCTGGGCGCTGGGGCTGCGTAATCCCTGGCGCTTCAGCTTCGACCGCGCGACCGGTGATCTGTACGTGGCCGACGTGGGACAGAACGCGATTGAGGAAGTCAACTTTGTCCCGGCGGACAGCCCCGGCGGCGAGAATTACGGCTGGAACATTCTGGAAGGCACAGGCCGGTTTTCGGGCGAACCTGTGCCGGAGGGGCTGCTGATGCCCTTTTACGAGTACACCCACCGCGATGGCTGCTCCGTGACCGGCGGGTATGTGTATCGCGGCGCGGCGCTGCCGGACTTGCAGGGGGTGTATCTGTTCGCGGATTACTGCTCCGGCGTGGTGTGGGCCAGCTACCGCGATGAGGCCGGGAACTGGCAGGCCAGCCGTTTTCTGGAAACGGGTACTACGGTGAGTTCGTTTGGTGAGGACGCGGCGGGTGAACTGTATCTCGTCAGCCATTCGGGGACGGTGCTCCGCTTTGAACCGGCGGGATAAACCCTTTTTCCACCAGGGCAGGCGCGTCTTCAATTGTGGGCCAATTTCCGTAGGGACGCACGGCCGTGCGCCCCTACGCCATGCGATCAGTGTTTACGGATGTTCCCGTTTTGCAAATCTCCCCGGTTTGCCCTCAGTCCAATCCAGTCCAATTTTCGTTTGCGGCGTATATAATGGTTTTGGGGAGTTAAGCAAATTGCAAAGCGTATATGTCCGCTTACACACCATCGGACTGTTCTCAGGCGGGACCAGCCCCTGACTGGCTGGCCTCGTTAAAATCCACCCCACGCGACTCCAGCTGGCTGACGCAGCATGAGGGTAATCTGCTGGATTCGATTCAGTGCGGGCTAAATACACCTCATCTGTTTCACGCTGCCGTTGAATTGCTGCTGCTGGTATTTCCGTTTTTTGCGCTGGTGCGCGGGCGGGCGCGGCTGTGGTGGCCGCTGCTGCTGGACGCGCTGACCGGCGCGCAGGAGCTGCGCGATCTGCCGATGCAGATTCAAATCCTCACGCGTCTGGGGGACAGTTACAATCACTTCGGCCAGCAGGCCGCCGCGCAGAACGCCTTTACGCTCGCCATCCAGCACGCCCACCAGAAACGAACCGATGACATGCTGCTGGCCGCGTATATCGGTCTGGCGCGGGTGCAGACCTTCTACCTGAATCAACAGTTCGACGAGGAGGTGCTGCACCAGCTGGCGACTTTAAGCCGGACGGTGAACGACCGGGTGCTGCAAGCGACGGCCTACCAAATGCTGGCGGCGGGTCTGAATTCGATTGGTGATGGCGCGTCGGCGCTGGGTTACGCCCAGACGGCACTGGCCTACTGGCGGCGCCAGCGGGACTTTTTGGGCCAGGGGCAGACCGCCTTTGTCATGGCCGTTATTCACCGGAAACTGTCCCGCTTCACCATCGCGGAACGCTGCCTGCAACTGGCACAGGAGGCGTTTGCCCGTACCAGCTACATGCGGCAGTACGGCTTAAGCGCCTATGAGGAAGGTGTTCACTGTCTGAATCAGGGCGCGGCTGAAGCAGCGCAGCAGTGGTTTGAGATGTCGCTCAACGAATTTCTGGGGCTGGATTCCCCCTATGATACGGCGATGGCGCGCCACGCGCTGGCGCTGGCGCAGACCGCCCTGAAGCAGTATGACGCCGCGCGGGATAATCTGACACAGGTGATCGTGCAGTGGGAACACCTGCATAACCAGTTTGAACTGGCAAGCGCGTACCAGGCGCTGGCTTATCTGGAAGGGGTAGCCGGCAACCGGGCGGCGGCACTGAACTGGATCGAGCGGGCGGACGCCGAATGCCGGACTCTGCCGGCGGTTATCCAGAAACGCGAGCGGCTTCAGCATGATATTGACGAAACCCGCCGCGAAATCCTCGAAAACGACTTTCACACGGCCTGACCTGCCGGGGCAAACCTGCGTCCACCCCGGCAGCCGGTACGGTCACCTACTCAACGGGCGGCGGTTCGGGCGGGTAGCCGGGTGGCATAACAGCCATGACCACATCTCCTGCTCTAAGCGAACGATGCTTACAGCATCCGGCAGCCGCTGTATTATTTTCCCGCTTACACGGACAGCGAACGGACAGCCAGCGGACACCCTGCGCCGGGTGAGTCCCTCGTGAAAAAAAGTACAGGCCGGCTGGCCTTTGTGGTACAATCCCGCGAACGAAGCCAACGAGTGATGGAATGGATAGACTGGTTATTCTCGCGCATGGCGCGCTGGGTGTGTGGGATGAAGTGATTTTTATCAGCGTGGCCGCGATCTTTCTCGTCGTAATGGGCATTAGCTGGATTCGCAGCCGCAGCGCGCCGCTGGATGAACCTGATCAACCGACGGATGATACGCCTGACATCTCTTCTGACCGCCGTGATGACCGCTTCCGCCTGGAGTAGACGGACGGCGTTACCCCGCGCCCGGACACGGCGCGCCGTAGGGTTGGTGTTCCTGCTGGCGCTGCTGTTGAGCGCCGCGCCCGCCGCCGCGCACGGTTACATCGTGCGTTCGATCCCCGACAACCGCGCCGTGCTGGAACGCGCCCCGGCGCGCCTGCAATACTGGTTCAGCGAAAGTCTGGAAGCCGCGTTCAGCAGCGTAACGGTGCGCGATCAGGCCGGTCATGTCATCGCCACTGGCGGTGTATCCGGCGACAACGCGGCGCTGCTGTCGGTGCGGCTGCCCAACGATCTGCCGGACGGCGCGTATGTGGCGGAACTGCGGATCGCATTCGCCAGCGACGGCCATGTGGTGACCGATACGCGGCTGTTCTTCGTCGGCGCGGCAGTGGGGAACCTCGAAGGTTCTGGCGCGACGACGCAGGCCGACCCGCTCGAAGTCCTCTGGCGCGGCCTGACGCTGGCGGCCACGCTGCTGCTGCTGGGAACATTCAGCCTGTACGCGCTGGTGCTGCTGCCGGCATGGGGCAATCCGAAATATGCCGCCGGGCTGCTGCCGCCGCGTGTGATGCGCCGCCTGAGTCTCATCATCGCGGGGGCGCTGGCCGCCGCGCTACTTGGGAATATAACGGCCATCATCCAGCAGGCGATGGTGCTGTTCAACGCCGGGCCGGGGCAGGTGATCGAACAAAATCTGTGGAGCATCGCCCGCGCCGGAACGCGCTTTGGTGATCTGTGGAATGCGCGGGTGCTGCTGCTGGCGCTGGTGGCCGGGCTGTACGGCCTCAGCCTGTACTTCCGGGATGAGCAGCCGGGGCTGGTGCGCCCGACATGGACGGCCAGCGCATGGGCGATGGCGCTGGTGATCGGCACGTTCAGCGCGGGCAGTCACGCCGCCGGGTCGCCGCTGCTGCCCTGGGTTGGCGTATTCGTGGACTGGATTCACGCGCTGGCGGTGGGGTTGTGGGCGGGCGGACTCGGCGTGCTGGCGCTGGTGCTGCCGGTGGCCTTGCAGCCGTATGCGGGTGATGACCGCCGCGCCGCGCTGCTGGCGGTGCTGCCGCGTTTTTCCCGGCTGGCGGTGGTCTGCGTGGTGATCGTGGTCACGACCGGCGTATACAGCAGCCTGAACTGGATAAACCGGCCCGCCGACCTGACGCAGACAGCGTTTGGCGGCGCGCTGGCGCTGAAACTGGTGCTGGTGGCCGGGCTGCTGCTGGTGGCGCTGGCGCACCATATCGCGCTCAGGCCGGAGCAGTATACACGGTGGCAGGGTATTGTCCGGCGCGTGCAGGGTTTTGTGCCAACGCTGCGGCTGGAGGCGCTGCTGGCGCTGCTGGTGATCGGCGCGGTCGGGCTGTTAAGCGCCTCGCCTGTGCCGGTGCCGCCCCTGCCGGATGATGTGCCGCCCCCGCCGGGTGGAATGCAGGCGGTGGACGATACGGCGGTGGCGGTTATGCTCACGCCGGGCGGGCCAGGGGTGAACACCTACGATGTGCGAGTGACACGCGGCGGCCAGCCGCTGGAAGGCGCGAACGTGCGCGTGCAGTGGGTTAACCCGGCGCGTGACTGGCGCAGCCGCTGGACGGTGGCCGAGGACGCCGGCGGCGGGCTGTATATCGCGGCGGGGGCCGAGATTGACCGCGCGGGAGAGTGGTGGATGCTGGTGGATGTCTCCGCGTCGGACACGCGCCGCGCGGCCTTCGCCTGGGACATTCGCACGGAGGCCGCTATCCGGCAAAGTCGTGATCCGAGCGGGCTGAATCTGCTGGCGCTGCTGGGGGTGGCTGCCGCGCTGGCCTGGGCGGCCTATCCGTTCGCGCGGCGGGTGTACCGGCGGCTCGACCTGAACGCGGCCAACGTCACGATTGTGCTGGGGGTGATCGGCGCGACGGTGCTGTTCAGCATCATCGGCGTGGTGGTCATCCAGAACACGCAGGCGCAGTACCAGGCGACGCTGAATCCGCCGCCAGCGGTCGTTAACCCGACGCTGCCCGACGCGGCTTCGCTGGCGCGCGGGCAGGCGGCCTTCGCGGCCTGCGAGTGGTCAGGCGCGGACTGGCAGGCGCTGGTGGAACGCCTGCCGCGCACTCGTGACGAAACGCTGTTCGCGGCGGCGCGGGATGGCTGGCGGTCGCTGCCGCCATGTGCCGGGCTGGACGATGCACAGCGGTGGGATGTGGTGAATTACGTGCGAAGTCGTGAGGGATGATGAAGGGTGCGGTGTGCCGCGCCCCTGTATTGAAAGGGTGTCAGATGGCGATTACTGTAATAAGCGCACCGGGGGATGCGGCACTGGCCGACCGGGTGCGGCAGGATTTACAGGCGGCGGGGTATGCGCTGGTGGACACGCCGCCGGCGGAAGCCGGGCATATACTGGTGGCGGTGCTGTCCCCGGCGGGCGGCAGCGACCCCGCCGTGAACGCGGCGATCACCACCGCGCTCGACAACGGGCAGCATGTTCTGCCGGTGCTGGCGCAGGCCGCGCCGCTGCCGAAGTGGATTGATCATCTGGCGGTGCTGGACTTCAGCGACCACTACGACGCCGAGGCGCTGCGGCAGTACGCGGCGGCGCTGGCGGCTCCCGGCGCGGCCAGGCCGCTGAAAGTGATCACGCCGAGGGTGCAGGCCGCGAACCGGCGGGCCGGCCTGTGGCTGGGGGCGCTGGCGGTGCTGTGGCTGGTGATCGGGCTGGTGCTGGTCGGTGTGTTCCATGTGCAGGCGCCGCTGGAAGAATTTAACACGGTGGATACGCTGGAAGCGGCCACCATTCAGGCGGCGGTCGGGCGGAATCTGCCGCGCTCGACGCAGGAAGCCGAGAATTTTCCGCTGACCATTGAGGCCGCGCCGACCGCGCAGCGCCCGCTGCTGATCGCCACCGGCACCGCGCTGGTAGCGACCCGCGAACCCCGGCGGTGAAGCAGGTAGCCGGGAGGGGGGTAAATAAAAAAAGGGGGCGACCTCAGCAGGCCACCCCCCAACCGGTTAATGAGACAGCCTGGAGAGGCCGTCTCCCGCTGTAACCAACAGTCCCGAACTACAGGCTGTTGACGATGTTCGAGAAGATGTTGCCGATAGCCGGGCCGAGCAGCGCCAGGATGACGATCACGACGACGGCGACCAGGACGAGGATCAGCGCGTATTCTACGAGGCCCTGACCTTTTTCACGCGGAATGTACAGCATGAT
>JARKOK010000127.1 GCA_029975765.1 Aggregatilineales bacterium | reverse complement strand
ATGGTAACTTCGCATAAACGCTCTCCTGTAATGGGTCAAAAATACTTTATCCCCACACTCTATTGTGACATAGAGCACGAAGAGCGTAGTCATCCCCGGGAGTGATTTCGTATCATCCTCTGGAATGATCGCCGCTTAAGGCTGAGGCGCTGAAGGTTCGGTTCAATCGGACGGTACTACCGGCAGCCGCAGGCGGAACGTACTGCCTGCGCCAATCTGGCTTTCCACTTCGATCCGCCCGCCATGCAGTTCCACCGCCTGTTTCACAATCGCCAGCCCCAGCCCGGTACCCGTGACGGCGCCGACATTGGTAGCGCGATAAAAGGGATCAAAGAGGAATCGCTGGTCGGATTCAGGGATGCCGATACCGGAATCACTGACACTGACGATCGCCCCGTCGCCGTTGAGCGCGACAGACAGCCGGACGGTGCCCCCCTGGGGCGAATACTTAAACGCGTTCTCCAGCAGGTTTACCATGACCTGCCGCATCAGCGTGGTGTCAATTCGCGCCGGTATGCGGCTGGTGGGTAAATCGCAGACCAGATGATGCGTCTGGCGATAGCGGTCGGCAGTCTCCTCGGCAATCTGCTGGCAGAATACATCCAGATCGGCGGTGGTGGGTTTAAGTTCCACCTGTCCGGTTTCCATGCGGCTTAACGACAGCACATCGTTCACCAGAATAGCCAGATGGTCAATCTGGGACATAATGGAAGCCAGCTTTGAATCAATGGCCGTATCATCCATTTTATGACGGAAGGTGCGCAGCATTTCCGACCACAGCCGGATGGCTGCCAGCGGCGACCGGAACTCATGCGAGACCATCGAAACAAACCGCGATTTCAGTTCATTCAGTTCTTTTTCGCGCCCCAGCGCCAGTTCCAGGGCGTGTTCGGCCTGTTTGCGCCTCGTAATATCCCGCAGGATGACAACCGCGCTCACCTTCTCCCGGTCTTTCAGGATTGAGCCGGAGCAGTCCATCACCTGCACCGAACCATCTTTACGGCGGAATTCGATTTCCTGACGGCAGTGGCCGGTCGCCAGCAGCCTGGGGAACATTTCATCCAGCACGCTTTGCGACAGGGGGGTAAGAAATTCGCGCAGTGGTTTTCCTATAATTTCCGCCGACTGGTAGCCGGACTCCCGGATGACGCTGGGGTTGATCTGTTGAATACGCTGGTCGGTATCCAGTTGGCAGATGTAATCCGGCGCCGCTTCGATCAACATGCGGTAGCGAGCTTCGCTGTCCCGCAGTTCCGCCTCAACCCGTTTGCTGTTGATAGCGTAACGGACGGCGCGTTCGAGCAGCGGGGCGCGGATGTGTACCTTGTCAAAATACTCGGCAACCCCCAGTTGCAGCGCCGTTTCGTCAATTTCCTTGGCGCCGTGTGCCGTAAGCAGGATCACCGCCCGGTCACAGCCGTTGGGAAAAGCGTCGCGGATCAGTTGCAGGCCATCACTCTGGCCGCCCAGCAGATAATCTACCAGATAGAGATCGTGCTGTTTCTGCCTGATCTGCGCCAGAGCTTCGTCGTAGGTGGATACCCAATCAAGGTGGTAACTGCCGCGCGGGATGGCGGCAAAAATACTTTCGATGAAGCGGTAGTCTTCAATGTCATCTTCGATAAACAGGATGCGAATCGGGTTAGTCATGGGTGTAGAACCATTTATCCTCGGCTGGAAGACCAAAAAAAGGTGTTAATAACGGCTGCTCGTCGGCCTGCATGTTGACCACACCACCTAGTGGAAACACGGCATCCAGGGGGACAGTCGGCAGGGTTTCGCAGTCGCGCTGGATGCCTGTGATCAGCACCCAGCCAAAACCACTCCTGAACGGTGTCAGATACCGGCTGCCGCCCTCCGAAATGCCCAGCAGCGGAATTGTCGTGCCATTCGGGAAGGATCCCACGCTGCGGTAATCTTCCGCCGGCCCGGTGCGAACTTCGACGCTTGGTTCCGGGCTGGCGCGCACCAACCCCTGACAGGCATTGGCGGGAACGCTCAGATCGGACAGGCGCAGCGGCTCGGTCATGCTGCGCCGTTCGTCCAGCGTGCCGACTGCTCGCAGCCCCTGCCGGGCGGCGATGGTGATGACCTGTCCCTGCGTTTCCACGCGGCTTTCGCCCCGCGCGGAGATGAGATACAGAATATCATCACCCTGCGTCTGGACGATAAACAGGGCCGCCGGACGTTCGACGATGGCGCGGGCTGTTTCCAGCCGGTAATCCGCAATCGTGCCGGCGGTGCGCTGGATGAGCCGCCCCGCAAGCCGGGCGTGCAGGCGCTCGATCTGCTGCCCGCTGACGGCGAAAGCGGTTAACTCGTACACGGTATGCGGCAGCACCAGCGCCACGACCGAATCCTCGAAGGTTATCCAGGCGCGTCCGGTGGCATTGGTGCGTACCTGGTCGCCCGCGCCAAAGGTTGTTTGCGCGTTCTGGGGTAGGGGCAGCCAGGTGTCGGTCTGCGCCCGGCGCACCTCCACACCCCGATACTGCACGCGCAGCGCCGCCGCGTAGGCGTCCTGCGCTCGCAGCGCCGGGGCGGGATAAACCCCAACCACCAGCAGCGCGACCGCCAGCAGCGCCCAGCGGGTAAAGTGTTTAACTGTCAGCCGCCGGAATTTCCACATAAAACGTGCTGCCTGCTTTCTCGATGCTTCGCACCCAGATGCGCCCGTCATGCGCCGTGACCAGCGCCTTTGCCAGCCCCAACCCCAGCCCGGTGCCGCTGATCTGCTGCGTTTCCGGCGTGCGAACGCGGTAAAAATCCTCGAAAATCCGTGCCTGTGCGTAATCCGGGATGCCCAGTCCGGTGACTTCAACTTCCAGCCGCAGCATCATGTCACAGGGATAGGCGCGCACCGTAATCGTACCGCCGTTCGGCGTATATTTCACGGCATTCTCGACCAGGTTAGCGACGATTTGCAGCAGCAGATAAGCGTCACCGGACACGTTGGGCAGATTATCCGCGATTTCGGTGGTTACAGTTAGCTGCCTGGCGGTCGCGTCGTTGTAATAGCGGTTCACGGCTTCGTTGACAATCGCTGCCATATCCACCGGCGCCCGCTGGATGCGCCGCGAGCGAAGCTGTTCCATATGTAAAATCTGGTTGATGATCTGCGTCATCTCATCCCCGGCCTGGGCGATGCGCTGGATATAGTCCAACTGCACGGGTGAGAGGCTGTCCTTTTCGGGGGTATCCAGAATCAGGCTGCCGTAACCAACCACGCGCGACAGCGGCTTTTTGAGATCGTGAGAAGCGATCCGCAGCATCTGGGTTTTGAGGGCGCTCAGTTCGACCAGCGTGGAGACATCGTTGAGGATGACCACCCAGCCGCCAAAGTCGAGCGGCGCGGCATCCAGCGTGAACGACCGTTTGCCAATCGTGAGTTCGTGCCGGAAGGGCTGCCGCGCATGGGCGGATTTGCTGATCCTGGCTGGCAGTTCGGGCGGCGCGTCTGCCGCCGTCAGCAGGGCAAGCAGTTCGGCCTGCTGCCCGCTCTCAAATGCAGGCAGCGCGTCCGCAAACGCGGCATTGGCCGTCGTGATCTTCAGGTCGCCGTCCGTCACGGCCACCGCCGCCGGCGATCCGGCCAGCACGGTTTCCAGCAGGTGCGTCTGCCGCTGCGTTTGGGTGTAAAGCAGCGCGCTTTCCAGGCTGGGGGCGGCCTGCTCCGTCAGCAGGGTGAACAACCTGAGTGATCCTCGGCCTGCCAGACGGTGATGCGGTTTCTGGATGGTAATCACCCCCAGAAGCTGCTGCTGCCAGATGACCGGATGCGCCGCCATGTCCGGTTCGACCACCAGCCGCCGGGTGTGTTGGGCGCGTTCGCTGATGGTCGTAAAATCGGGTGCGGCTGTCATGTCATGCTGCCAGTGATAGCGCGGCGCCAGCGTACCGGTTTCGTCATCTGCCAGCCAGATCGCCCCGCTGACCGCGCCGGTCACCCGCTGGATGTCATCCGCCAGCAGCGGCAGAATCCGGTCAATCATGAGGCGCTGGTGGGATACCTGCACCACACTTTGCAGCAAAAATTCCGTCCGGCGGCGGCGGGCGCTTTCCGCGCCCACATCGTAAGCCAGCACGATCACCGCCGGCAGCGCCAGCGCCAGCGAAGTATGGAACAAGTTTGTGATTTCCAGGGCGGTAGCAAAGCGAACGGCGGCAGCCAGGATGCCGGCCAGCACCAGGATCGCTGCCGCCGGGAATATCCAGTACCACTTCAGATTGATGTAGATACCACCTGCCAGCACCGCCAGCAGAATAATCGTCGCCGCCTGCCAGCCATAACTTTGTTCGGTGACGAAACGCCCCTGCAGCAGGCTTTCGACCGCGTTGGCGTGAATTTCTACCCCGGCCATCATCTGCCCGGCGCTGCTCGTCGGCACAAAATACACATCCGTGCCGCCGGTGCGGTTCATCAGGCCGATCAAAACAATTTTGTCCTGAAAGTTTTCCGGGGCAACGTCGCCGGCCAGCACATCCCGCGCTGAAAAAACAGGGAAAGTGGCGGTGCCGGGGGTGGACGGCGGGCCAAAGAAATAAGGCCGCCACAGGCCGTTTGTGTCTACCGGAAGCTGCCGGGTTACGACTTGCAGGCTGTCCCCCGCCGGAACAACCATGTCGGGAATGGCGGCTGGCGGAACGCGCAGGTAAGCCAGGTAAGCCGCCAGCGGCAGCGACACGTGCGTATCATCGCCGGTTTGCACCAGCGACGGCTGGCGGCGCACGGTGCTGTCCGCATCGCTGAAGGTGTTGACGCTGCCGAGGTAATCAACCGCGCCGCGCAGCCGGTCGTTCGGCAGCAGCGTACCCTGAAACTGAAGGGTTTGTGGTGTTGAAGCGGTGCTGAGGGGGTTTATCCCGATCAGCGGCATGACCGCGCGAGTGCGGTATTCGCTCTGGCGCGCGGCCCGGATGGCCGTTACCAAGGCGTTATCGTCGCTGGTGGGTTCGCTGAACATGAGATCGAAGGCAACCACCCGCGCCCCGGCCCGGCTGACGATGGCGACGAGGTTGCCATAAACACGGCGCGGCCAGTCGGCGATTGAGCGCCCGTACTGGGCATGGCTGGCGTCATCCAACGCTACCAGCACGACCGTGCCGGTCGTCGGCGTGGGCACAAAGTAGCTGTCATTCAGACGCAGTTGTACCTGGATGAAAAGACTGCCCCACCACAGCACCAGAATCACCAGCGCCGTACCGCCGCCCAGCCCCAGTCCTAACCGGGTGAGCGGCCAGCGCGCGGCCAGCCATGTCCGTCGAGCCGTCGTCATACAGGCTACGAGCCTGGCGCGGCTTCCGGCGTTACTTCCAGGCCGAGGCCGGCAGCCTGCAACTGCTGGCGAATGTCCTCCGTCTGGATAGGATTACCCAGCGACTCGTACAGCGCCAGATTTTCCGGGCCGTAACCATCGTCGAACGGGCGCAGGCCGGCACAGCCGCGTGTGATGCTGACCTGAGGCCGGGCAATCCAACCGAAGCCGCCCCGGAAGGGGATACGATACCAGCCGCCGGACTGGTTAATGCCCATAAACAGCGTCACGTCACGCGGGTCAATGACGCCGATGCGTGGGTACTGTGCCCCCGCGCCCAGACGCACGATCAGGCTGATGTCCTCTTTGATGTCGAGTGTGCCGGGGCAGCCGTCCAGCGCCGCATCCAGCTGGTCGAAGGTGGTGGCTGGCACCACGTCGCTCAATGCACCGCTGGCGTCGGCGCGCACGCCAAAACCGGGATTCACCGGGGCTTCGGCATCCTGTGCCGAGGCGGCAACGATCCCATTGGAAACCAGCATCGCCGACCGCCCGCTGCCTTCGACCCGGATGTTAAACTGTGTACCCCGCGCCGCCAGTACCAGGCCGGGGGTGGTGACGGAATAATTGGAATTAGCGTCGAGCAGCCGCGCCAACCGCTGCGCGGTTTGACCGGCCAGCACCGCCACGCTGATCTGAAATGACTGTTCATCACCGCTAAAGCGGTTAATCTGATATTCGGTATTCGGCAGGAGGTCGGTTTCCGCGCCATTTTTGAAGAAGGTGATGCGGGCGCGTCCGGTCGCATTGGTGCGAATGGTATCACCCACCCCGACGATGGCTTCTACCTTCACGCCAATCCAGTTCACCGTGTTGACGCGCTGCACTTCCACCCCTTCGGCCAGGACTTCCAGCGTGGCCGCCAGTTAGCCCTGGGCGCGCAGCTCCGAGGATGAGAAGCCAATGATCAGGCAGCCAACGATCAGCAGCAGGCGTGACGTTAGGATGGAACGGGTCTGGCTGGTATACACTCTGGACATATCCCCCGCCTTATACCTGGCTGCCGGTGTGGGTGAGTGGTGCAGCCGATACTATTATATCGTACACTGGTTTTTGGATGTTGCAATATATAGTTATAAACCTGTTGCCAACTTTTACGTTTTTAGGAATGTGGCAGTGTTGGTATCCGATTCCCACGCTGCATCACCTGTTATGGTGGGTTTGCCAGCGTTACCCCTGCTGCCACATCCCGACCAGCTTCGACCGCTGCTGTCAGCCGCCTGCCAGTTGCTTCACTTCGTCCGCCGTCAGGACACCTTTGTAAAGCTGCACATCCCTGATCTGTCCGGTCAGCGGCTTCACGCGTTTGCTGCCAGCCCGCGCCGCGCCTAGAATGACACTGCCGCGTGCGTCCCAGGGGGCGGGGGCGGCGGCGGTCGCTTGCAGTTCGCCGTCCACATACAGCCGCAGTTCGGCGGCGGCGATGTCGTATACCCCGACGAGATGATACCACTGCCCGGCCTGCGGTTTAATCGTCGCCAGCGCGCTGACCGGCTGGCGGCCAAAGGGGTCATACCGGGTGAAGGCCAGGGTTTCGCCGGTGTATTCCAGCGCAAAGTTGCTGGAAATACCGCCGTCCTGGCTGAGAATGGCCGCCGGTTCGGCCAGATCGTCCAGCCGGACACGGACAGCCACCGAGAAACTGGACAGCGTATCGAGCCAGCTCTGACCCGTATCCACGAAGCTCTGCTCCAGTTGGAGCGCCCCATCTACCAGCGGCTGCGCCGCCAGCAGCGTTTCCGTTCCGGCCACCAGCCCGCACGGTTCACCGGCAGGTATCGGTATCCCGGTCGCCAGGGGGATCGGCTGCCCGAAATGGGGCGTACCATCTGCGTTCCAGGTGAATTTCTGTGCGGCGATGGCGCGGTCGCCCCAGCCATTTGTTGGCAGCGTCTTGGTGTGGTAGATCAGCCAGCTTTCGCTGCCGTCCGGCGACGGTACGGGATTGGAATTATGCCCCACGCCGTACACATTCCCCCGGTCGCTGGTATAACCGCTGAACACCGGACCGATTTTCTCCCAGGCTGCCGGATTGAGTGGGTCATTTCCTGTCAGCTTGAGCAGCCCCAGACTGTACGCTGTTGTCCAACTGGCATTGGCGGAATACACAATCGAAAGCTGGCCGTCGTGGATAAACACCTGCGGCCCCTCCTGAATCGCGGCCACCGACCGTTCCCAGAGTTCTTCCGGTTCAGACAGCAGCACCCGTCCGCCGCTGAGAGTGAGCGGGTCGCTCATTGGGGCGATATACAGGTTTTGCGGGAAATCCCCCTGATCGCCCGGCCAGCCTGACCAGACCATGTACAACTGGCCGCCGTACTCAAATACCACGCCGTCAATCGCCCACTTATCCGCCGCCGGGTCGTAGATTTTTCCCTTCATCGTCCAGCTTCCCTGTGGGTCGGCGGTATCGGCCTGCAAAACGTACATACGGTGGGTAGCGTTCGCGCCGGGCGCGCTGGTCGCGGCGATATAAATATACCAGGCGTCGTTGTAGTGAAACAGTTCCGGCGCCCACATATCGTAGCTGTAAACTTCTCCGGGCGGCGGGGCGAACACGACCACCGGTTCGGCCCGTCCCAGACCGGTCAGGGTGGACGATCTGGCAATGGTAAGCTGGCCGGCATTGGACTGCACCAGATAATAGAAGCCATCGTGGAACACAACCGAGGGGTCCTGTCCCAGTGACACAATCGGATTGGCAAACGCGCACTCAACTGCGCCTGCCGACGACAGCGGCATCAGGCTGAAGAGCGCCAGCAGCAGCCAGCCGCAGCGGCTATAAACCATCATTCCATCTCCTCATAAATCATCTGTTTTCAGGAATGCAATCGTATGCAGTGTATCGTAGGCTAATCCTGGCTGGATGTCAACCGGACTGCGAGAGCGGCGGTTACGCTGCGGCTTTCAGCCGTGTCAATGGCTTGACAATCCGCCGGGGGTGTGTTTCAATCGTGTTGACTGCATACGATTGCATCAATAGAGTTTTTTATGTCTTCCAAAATGATTCGTACTCAGGCGACGATGCACGATGTCGCACGGCTGGCTGGCGTTTCGCAAAGCACCGTGTCGCGGGTTTTGAGCCGTTCCACGTCGCCCATTCAGATCAGCCCGGAAACCGTACAGAAGGTTCTAGAAGCGGTTGAAAAACTGAACTATCGCCCCAATCTGACCGCGCGCAGCCTGCGCGGCCAGAAGACGAACATGATCGCCATCATGATCGCTGACATCTCCAACCCGATGTATCACTCCATCGTGCGGACGGTGCAGGCCATCGCCCGCGAACGCGATTATGATGTGCTGATCGCCAATACCGATCACCTGTACGACTACGAACGGCATTTCTGCGAGGCCATCATTCGCCGCCCGGTGGATGGGGTGCTGATGGTGCCGTATCACCTGACGAACACAGAACTGGAGCAGCTTACCCACCTCACCCGCATTCCGGTCGTGGTGCTGGCGTGGCCGAGTTATTACCCCCAGTTGGATACTGTGTATGGTGACGACCTCAAGGCGACGTATGAGGCGGTGAAGTGGCTGATTGAGGTGAAAGGCCACCGCCGCATCGGGTTCATCGGCGTTTCGGCGACCTTTCCCCCCGGCCCCCGGCGCCGTGTGGGTTTCGACTGGGCGCTGACGGAGGCGTTGATAGATGTTCCCCCGGAGTATTTTCAGGAGGGGGATTTCACGATTGAGAGTGGGCAGCGGGCGATGCGTGCCCTGCTGAGTTTGCCCCAGCCGCCGACCGCCGTTTTTGTCTGCAACGACCTGATGGCCGTCGGCGCGATTGACGCCGCCAAAGACCTGCGGGTTCGTGTGCCGGAAGAAGTGGCTGTCGTTGGTTTTGACAACATCCCGGCCACCACGATCATTCGTCCACGCCTGACGACGGTCGCGCAGTATCCCAACGAGATGGGGCAGCAGATGGCGCGGGCGTTGTTTGACCGGATTGAAGGGGTGTCCGGCGACGAGCGGCAGGTGTTTGAAATTCCCTGCCACCTGATTGAACGCGAGTCCACCTGAGTATCAAGCGGCTGTGAATAACCGGTCCGGTGTGTGCTGTTTCGGCGGCTTGGGTGAGCCGCCTTTAATATTGGGAGATCAGGATAATGAGACATCATCGTTCGTTGAACGGCGTGTGGCAGTTTCAGGTAGATGCCGACGGCAGCCTGACAGTTGACACGCTGGCGCCTGACCGCGAGATTACCGTGCCGCTGCCCTGGCAGGCCGCTTTCCCGGAACTGGAACGTTACAGCGGTTATGCCTGGTACCGCACGGAAGTAACGCTGGATGAAACCTGGCTGGCGGGTGAACTGCTGCTGAAGTTTGGCGCGGTGGATTACTGGTGCCAGGTGTTTGTCAACGGCCAGTTGGCGGGCGAACACGAAGGTGGTTATACGCCGTTTACGCTGCCGGTGCGCGCTTACGTTCAGCCGGGTGTGAATCAGATCGCGGTGCGGGTGTACGATATGGCGCAGACCGGCATCACGATTGAACGCTGGCCGCAGGATGTAACCGCCAGCCGCGCGCCGTTTGATCCGGTCAATGTACCGCATGGCAAGCAGGACTGGTACATCAATGTCGGCGGGCTGTGGCAGGATGTGACCCTGACCGCCGTACCCCGAACGTACATCGAAGCGGCGCATATCACGACCGATATTCACACCGGTGACGTGCGCGTGCGCGTGCGGCTCTCCGGAGCCGCTGCCAGCCTGAACACGGGCGAAGTGGCTGTGACCGTTGGCGATGTCACCGTGACTGCCGCCCTCGCCGCCGGACAGCCGGAATATGACCTGGCGCTAACGGTCAAATCGCCGGCGTGGTGGAGTCCCGATCAGCCCACGCTCTACACGGCGGTGGTACGCCTGACCGCGCCGGGTACGGACGATACCATCAGCGTGCGTTTTGGTTTCCGGGAGATCAGCACCCGCGACGGCCAACTGCTGCTGAATGGTGAACCGCTCTATCTGCTGTCCGCGCTGGATCAGGATTATTACCCGGAAACGATTTATACCGTTCCCTCCGAGGCGTACCTGCGGGATGAATTTGCCAAAGCGAAGGCGCTGGGTTTCAACAATCTGCGCTGCCACATCAAGCCGCCCGATCCACTCTATCTCGATCTGGCGGACGAGATGGGGCTGCTGATCTGGGCGGAAATTCCTTCCTGGCGCACCTTCCATGTCAAACCGTCGCTGCTGCCGGGCGGCGCGGACGTGCCGGAGGCGGTGCGCGACCGCGCGCGGCAAACCCTGACGGAGATGATCGAGCGTGATTTTAACCACCCCTCGCTGGTGATCTGGACGATTGTGAACGAGGATTGGGGAACCGCGACCGCCCTCAGCGCGCCTGACCGGGAATGGCTGGCCGATATGTACGATCTGTGTAAGCAGCTTGACCCCACCCGCCTGGTGGTGGATAACTCCGCCTGCATGAACAGCTGGGGGCCAAACCTCCACGTCAAGAGTGACCTGGATGATTTCCATGTATACGCCAACATCCCTGACCATGCGGGTTATTTTGAGCAGATGATACGCCAGATCAGCCTGCGCCCGCTGTGGACGTATTCCCATGCCGGCGACGCGGTGCGCACCGGCCACGAGCCGCTGATTTTGTCAGAGTTTGGCAACTGGGGGCTGCCGTCGTTAAGCGCCTACGACGGAGAAGAACCGAAATGGTTCCATCTGGGGGCGTGGTGGTCGGCCTTTGATGGGCTGCCTGGCTGGCCGCGCGGCGTGGTGAAGCGGTTTAAGCAGTTGGGTTTGACGGCCATCTGGCCGGATTATGATGCCTTTGCGACGGCGGCACAGTGGCATCAGTTCCAGGCGCTGAAGTTTGAGATCGAAACGATGCGCCGCCATAATGCGCTGCAAGGTTACGTTCTGACCGAGCTAACCGATGTTTACTGGGAAAGCAACGGCGTGCTGGACTTTAATCGCGGCCCGAAAGTCTTTCATGAGGTGCTGTCCACCGTCAACGCGCCGGATGTGATCGCGCCGCAGCCGGAGCGTTACGCTTACTGGGATGATCAAACGATGAATGCCCGGCTGTATGTCTCGCATTACAGCGGGCGCGATTGGGCGGGCAGCCGCCTGGGCTGGACGCTGGGAGCGGCGCAGGGGGAAATCGCGGTGCCGGCGGTTGAACGCGGCGCGGTGTCTGATCTGGGCACGCAGCAGTGGACGTTTATGCCGGTCGAACGGGCGACGATGACTCAGGTAACCTTCCAGCTTGATGCCGCCGATGGCAGCGCGCTGGCGCGGAATACACTGGATGTGCTGGTGCTGCCCGCGTCGGCCCGCACTGCCGCCTATACCGGCGAGATCGCCGTCGTCTCGGCGGACATGAATGCGGATTCGCCGTTCAGCCTGCTGTCGGCTGCGCGCCGTCTGGGCTACCGGGCTGGCAGCGACCTGTCGGCGGCGCAGATGGTGCTGACAGACGAACCGACCGCCGAGGCGCTGGCCTGGGTGCGCGCGGGTGGCACGATGCTGTTTTTGAGCAGCGGCCCCAGCCCGTTCTTCTGGTGCCAGAGTCGCGGCGGTACGTATGGCGGCGGCTGGATCAATAACTATAGCTGGCTGCGCCCCGGTGTTTACCGCCGGCTGGCGGTCGGCAGCCCGCTGACACTGCCGTTCCGCGAAATCATGCCGGCGTTCACCATTATGGGGCTGCCGGTTGAAGATGAAACCGTCCAGCCGGATTTCCTGGCCGGGCAGATTTCCGGTTGGGTGCAGCTTCCGGCGGTGCATACGGTGCAGTTCCGGTACGGTACGGGCAGGGTCATCATGACGACCTTTAACCTCCTGCGCGCCTTGCAGCACAACCAGGCCGACCCGATGGCCGCTGCCATGCTGCATGACCTGGTGGATTATCTGGCGTCGGATGCCTGCCAGCCGCGCCTGACGGCCAATTACTAAGAAACCTATCGGTAAACCTCTCCAGGGGCACGGCACGCCGTGCCCCTACAACCTTTGATCTCTTACTTCCGCCTCCCCAACTCGGAACTTCCCTCCCAACTTGGAACTTCCTTTCCCCGGTCTGAGCAGGCATGTCCGCTGTTTGCGCGTATAATCGTCAGCAGTACTGGTTGATACAGCTTTATTCTGGAAAGAGTTGAGCCATGACCCATTTACAACCCCAACGCACAATTGATGAACTGAAGGAACTGCGCGCCCTGACCGGCAATGCTGACGGCGCGCAGCGGGTCGCCTGGACGGACACCTGGGCGGCGGCGCGCGCGTGGATGCGTGATAAACTGCGCGAACTGCCGGTTGAAGTCGAAACGGACGAGGCCGGCAATGTGTGGGCGACCCTGCGCGGCGCGTCCGATCAGGCGATGCTCATCGGCGGGCATCTTGATTCGGTGCCCAACGGCGGCTGGCTGGATGGCTGCCTGAACGTCATCGCCGGGCTGGAAGTGCTGCGGCGTATCGCCGCCGAAGGCAC
>JARKOK010000115.1 GCA_029975765.1 Aggregatilineales bacterium | reverse complement strand
ATTCAACTCAGACATATCTCTCAAAATCTATCACAGGTTTCCGCCCCACAATGAATTAAAGGCTGGTTATCCTATGATAACGAGCAACTGGGCAAAACATCGCCGGTGAAACCGCGTTTGAGCGGGCAAATCGCCAGCTATACCCGTCGAAAAGTGCCAAACTCTAGGGGCGAACCGGCGGTTCGCCCCTACGATTCAATATACCGACGCTTGTCTATCCATTCCTTACAGCCAGCTTTCCGCTATCAACCCTTCCCGCCTCGATTACCCGCCCAATCGCTTCCGCCAACTGCCGCGTCCCTGCTAGCGTCATGTGTACCGGGCTGTCGGTGAATTCATCGGGCGCGACGGCATCCCATGTATCCAGCAGCGGCCAATCGTTCGCCTGCGCCCTATCCTTTAGCATGATTCGATAAGCATCATAAGCCCAGCGCGGATACCAGAAGTTGTACCGTAAATTGCTGTTCTGACCGCCGCTGATGTAAATCGGCTCGTTGACCAGCAGCACCGGCACGTCGCCCGCCCGCTGCATAAACGCTTCAATCACGTCGAACGCCAGAAAATCTTCTGGCAGGCCGTCTTCCGGGTTCAAACCCTGCCAGCTTACATCTTCCTCAAAATCCGACTGGCGCGGTTTGTACTCGGCGGGATAAAACTGGTCAATGCCGGTCGCACCCCACGCCGCGCCGTAAAGCTGCAAGCGCAGCAGATCGGCCAGATCACGCCGCCGCCCGATAATCGTCTTGTCGAGAAATGATGGATTGACGAGGCGCGGGTCGTCAGGTGACAGGTTCAGGTGATAGGTCTGAATCAGCCGCCGCACCGTATCGGCGTTGTGCTGCACCAGCGGCGGGTAAAGCTGCTGCTCGCGCGGGAACGACTGCGGCGTGAGCGGCCAGATGATCAAATCCGGCTGGTACGGCATGGCCGTGTCCAGCAGCATCAGGTCTTTCAACAGCGCCATGACCGGATGGCCGAGGTTGTAAAAACGCATCCGGCGGCCATCGGGCGCGGTCAAATCGAGCGCGTTTAGCTGCGCCGCCAGCGTTTCGTCCGGCTTCAGCAGAATACCCCATACACTCGAATCGCCCATCACAAAGACGCGGTATTCGTTGGCAGCTTTCGGGCGAGCGACTTCATGTGAGGCCAGCATCGCGGGCAGATTCATCAGGCTCAGGTTATACGACTGCGCCGGATTTTCGCCATACGGCAGGCGTTCGCGCCCCGGAAAAACCACGTTATACAGTGACAGCCGCCCTAACACCGGCAGCGGGTCGAGCAGCGCGAACAGCACGTTCAGCAGGATGAACAGCAGCGCCGCTTTGACGATCACCCGCCCCGCAAAACCGCGTGTATACGGCGCGGACGGCTGTTCCAGCCATGACCAGTTTGCCATCAGAAACCTCTGTGGACAGGAGCCCCGGAATAACCCAATGAGATGCTTTAAACCCACCAGACTCCGCCAGCGGTATGAACCTCTGGCAAGGTTAGGCCGGTTCGACCGCTGCTTCCAGCGGCGCGGCAGGCTGGGCGTCGTGGTCAGGCAGGATATCCTCAGCATCCCGCACCGCGCGCACCAGATAGGCCGCGCCCGCCGCGCCCGCCGCGCCCAGCGCCCCGATCACCATAATCAGCGCCATGCCCGCGCCCGGCCCAACCCCGACCAGCCCGCCAAATACACCGGCCAGCGCCCCGCCCTCGCGCATGGCCGGTTCCAGCACATTGTCGGCCAGCGGCCCGGCGATCAGCGCCCCCAGCGGATTCACCAGCCAGGCGATCATACGCCGGGCCGAAAAGACCTTGCCCTGAATATCCGGTGGCACTTTCGCCTGCCAGATGGACTGGTTGGCGCTGTTGATGATGGGCGAGATGAGCGACGTGAACAGCGCCGCGAACACCCACACCGCCAGCCCGCGCCCCACGCCCAGCAGCACAATCCCCAGGCTGGACACGATCCAGCCCAGCAGCACGCCGTGAACGCGCCGTTTCGGTCCGCCCCACGCCGTCAGCAGCAGCCCGCCGACCACGCCGCCGACCCCAAAGGCCGACTGGACTAAACCGAGTGTGGGTTCGTCGTTGTTCGTGCGCGACAGAATCATCGGCGTGAATACTGTAAACGCGGCGCTGGTGAAAAAGTTACCGATCATAAACACCAACTGCAAGCCCAGCAGGCTGCGCCGCGCAAAAATGTACTGGAAACCGTATACGGCCTCTTTCCACAGGCTGCCCCGCGCCTGTTCGCCCGCCGCCGACCGTTCTGGCTGCGGCACGTGAATCACCAGCAGCGTGCCAATGGCCGCCAGAAAGGTGATGATGTCCAGCGCCAGCACGCCGCCCACACCAATCGCCGGCAGCAGCGTGGTCGAGCCGATGACCGCGCCGGCCAGCAGCGCCGCCGCCAGGCTGGGCGCGAGGATGCCGGACGCGCTCTCCGCCAGCCCGTACAGCGCGTTGGCGCGGGTGTACTGCGCCTTCGGCACCATCATAGCGATAGCGGCGCTGTAGGCCGGCCACTGAAACGTCTGGAACGCCCCCGTGATGACCGCCGCCACATACAGATGCCAGATTTCCAGCGCGCCCGCGCTGTACAGCAGGAAAATGGCAATCGTCGCCACCCCCGCGCCCAGATCGCTGAGCATCATCACCAGCTTACGATTCCAGCGATCCACCAGCGCCCCGGCAATCGGGCTGAGCAGAATCAGCGGAATCAGGCCAAACACATTCACCAGCGCCAGAGCGGTCGCCTGACCGGTTTCCTGCCACGCCCAGATGCTCAGGGCGAACTGCGACATGGCCGTACCGGTGAGAGAGACAAACTGGCCGGAAGCGACCAGCAGGAAAGCACGCATTCCGGTTGGCCGGTTGGTAACGGTCATACGATAAATCCTTTTTGATTTTACAATAACAAGGCAGGGGAGGGTCTGAGACCCTCCCCTACACCATAATACGCGAAACGGGGGAAATTGTTCAAACACTGCCACCACAGTTCGCCGGTGCGCCCACCGGGAAGCGCACATAGGCGCTCCCCTACTGGAGACGAATGGACAAACCGCCTGATTTCGTAGGGGCGGGTTTATAAACTCGTCCCTACAAAGACAATTCCCATCAGGCGCGGTCTTTTTCGGTTGTCCACAAGCTCGCCTTTGCACCTTTAAGCAGCATAAGACACGGTGGAACCCAGGGTGTCGAATAAGGGTTTGGAGATTTTAAGCATGTCGGGTTCGTCCTTCGAGCAGGATTTGGGCTTTCATCCAGGTCGTTTCCCATAAAAACATGGTGCCAATGGCTTCAACAGGTTTATTATTATCGGTGGTTGGTTAAGCATCATTTCAGCCTTTGTCAGAGGTCTGAAACAGCTTATCCTGCCTGTTTTCAGCTTTCTGTGTGCAAAGTCGAGCTTAGAGACGTGGCGTGAGCGCCGAGAGTGTTATCCGTGACTGATGTTAAAAACACTGACAGAAATTGTATGCAGGGGAGAGTCTCAGACCCTCCCCTGCGACAGATTACGGCGCGGGGGACGATGCCAGCGTTGCGCCTGGCTCCGCTGCGCTCGCGGCCCGCGCCGGTACTCGGAAGGCCAGCGCCAGCCACAGCAGCACCAGCATCCAGACCGCCGACAGCAGGCACCAGACGCAGGTCGCGCCGATAACAAACGGTTCGAGGAAGGTCAGGTAGGTCGAAAACGCCACGCCCAGCAGGCACATTTCTAGCAGCGCCCGCCGCAGCCATAACCACCGGCGTGAGAAACGCCCCGCCGCCCACGCGGCGACCAGCCCGGTATAACCCGCCAGCCCGATCACCCCAATCGGGATATTCAGTACCCGCGCGTACTGGCTCTGCTGCACAGTGTTACAGTTCCCGACCGCGCCGCACACTGCTTCGCTTAAGGTCATTTCGACCGCCGCCAGATACGCGGCCACCACGATCCCGGCTACTGCCGCCAGCGGGATTAACCATTCCGGCAGCGCCCGCCCCCGCCAGATGAGGACGAAAAGACCCACAAACGCCGCCGCTTCGCCCGCTGCCACCAGCAGCACCAGCACTTCCGACAGCGACCCCGCTCCCAGCGACAGCGCCAGTCCCAGGCCCATGAGGGCCAGCAGGCCGATCATCCAAGGGCCGACATTCACCGCCAGCCAGCGCAGCCAGCGATCATCCCCCTGGACGAGACTGTAGGCGTAAGCGGTCAGAATTACCACCAGGCTCGCCGCCAGCAGCACCAGCACTACGACTGCCGCCGCGTTGGCTACCGGGTCAGCCGCCAGCCGGTCGGACAGTGAGGGCGCTTCAACCGGGGCGGTGGGTTCAGCCGCTGCCTGTTCGGCCTGTTCACTTTCGTACTGTTTGACGGCAGCCTGATAGATTTCCTGCAAGCCGGGTACGGGTGGCAGTTCAATGCCCCCGGCGGCCAGCCCTGCCCGGATCACCACCGGCGCGCGCGCTGGAATATCAACCGACCCGACCATCACCTGCCTGCCGATAATCAGCATCGGCACGCCGTTGGACTCAATGTTCAGCGCCTCGCGCGCGGCCTGCATCAGCGCGTTGCCACGCGCGCCGGAGGCATCAATAAACAGCACCCGAAGCTGATCGCCAAATTCCGCCTGAATCCCCGGCCAGTGATTGTCAATCACCTCATGACAGTGGGGGCAGGTGGGCGAATAAAAGAAAACCCCGTACACAACGGCCTCTTCCGCTGCCACAACCGCCGGCATCAGCATAATCAGCAGCAGACCGATGATCACCATTAAACGAATGCGATGCAGCATCTTTCCTCCTCATCGCCTGAATCATAATTATGTGATTATCGTAAAACTAAAGTGCATGACAATCAACTATAGTAGACACCCCCAGGTCATTATCTTTGGCACTAGTCACACTTTTATGTTTTACTGTACGCTTTAATGGTACAGATATCATTAAACAGCGAGTGTTGGTTATGCATACTCCTCCTCTGCGAAACATACTGGTCTGGATGGGTCTCGGCCTGCTGGCGCTGGCGGCGCCCGTTACCGCGCAGGAGACCGGCAGCCAGCCGGTGATGGACTTTACCCTGTACGCCGATAATCCGGTTTTCAGCCGGGACGAAACCGATTGTTGGGGTGGTGAAGGTGGAACCATTTTCGCGCCGCAGGTGATTCAGGCCGGCGACACGCTGTACCTGTTCTTCACTGGCTCATGCCATCGCTCCGCCAAACCTGCCGGCATCGGTTATGCTACCTCCAGCGACGGCGTCCACTGGGACAAATACGCGCAGAATCCCATCCTGGCGCCGGATGGCACCGGCTACGATGCGATGTGTATCTCGATGGGTGTACCGCTGCGCGACGGCGACCAGTGGGTGCTGTATTACGCCGGCAATTCCACGCCGTGCGCCGGGCCGGGGCTGCACATCGGGCGGGCGACGGCGGCGGACATCAACGGCCCCTGGGAGCGCAGCGCCGAAGCGGTGCTGGATGCCGGCAAAGTGGGCGACTGGGACGAAGGTTTCATCATGCCGCACGCCGTCATCAAAACGGCGGACGGCTACGTGATGTATTATTCCGGCGGCGGGGAATTCCTGCTGCCGCTGCCGCGTCTGATCGGGATGGCGACCTCACCGGATGGCCTCCACTGGACGAAGTATGACGACCCGGCCACCACCGAAACCCGCTACGCTCACAGCGATCCGATTCTGGAACTTCAGGCCGATGGCACGCTGGACTATTTTTCGGCCTGGGCGATAGACGTTGAGTACACCGATCAGGGCTGGGAGATGTTCTTCAGCACCAACTGTCCCGAATCGGTATCCCCCAACTGTCCGACCTTTATCGGTTATGCCACCAGCGAGGACGGGCTGCGCTGGCGCGTCTACCGCTCACGCGAGAAGGCGGTGGTCACGCAGCAGCAGGTACAGCAGGATTGGGCGAGTTACTGCGTCTGCCAGCCAGCATTTGTGAAACGTGACGGCGGCTATCGGCTGTATTTCACCGGCTGTACCGGCGAGATGAACGATTGCCAGATCGGGCTGGCGACCGGTACGATTGACTGGCAAACACCCTGACCGGTTCATAAGAGGGAAGCCATCATGCCAGTCACCCCCAACGTCGGACAGCGCATCCGGCTGCTGCGCGAGCAGCAGGGTTTATCGCTGCGCGCTTTAGCCGAGCAGTGCGGTCTGTCCATCAATGCCATCAGCAAAATCGAACGCAGCGAAAACTCGCCCACCGTCGCCTCGCTGCATCTGCTGGCGTCGGCGCTCAGCGTCCCCATCACCGAATTTTTTCGGGAGGCTGCGGAACAAACTACCGTCCTGGTCAGGCGCAGCCACCGGCTGCGGGCGCAGCACAGTGGGATGGGCATTGAAAGTCTCGGCATCGGCCTGCGCGATCAGCGCCTTGAGCCGTTTCTCGTAACTCTGGACGGCGGCGCGGGTGCGGACTCCGAGCCGATTACCCACCCCGGACAGGAATTTGTGTACTGTCTGGAAGGCGAAATTGAATACCGCATTGGTTCGGAACGTTATCATCTGGAGGCCGGCGACAGCCTGCTGTTCGAAGCCGCGCAGCCGCACCATTTCCTGAATCCGACCGGCACGCCGGCGGTCATTTTGCTGGTATTTCAGGCACAGGATGGCAGCCAGGCCGCGCGGCAGCGACATCTCGATACGTGAAGGCGTTACGAAAGCGCCGCGATTGCCTTGAGGAGACAACCCGTGAAAATCATCACCATCCTGACCGCCATGCTCCTGCTGCTGCCGGTAACCGTGCTGGCGCAGGACGCCGACTGCGCCGCCGTCGCGACCGCGCTGGTGACGGCAGCGGACGCCTGCTCGGAGATCGGTTTGCATGAAATCTGTCTTGGTTATGGCCGGGTTGAGGCCGCGTTCAACTGTGAGACGCCGCCGGTATTTGAGTCGCCCGGTGATACCGCGTCGCTGGATGTCACCTGCACCGTGCGGACAGGCGCGCCGTCCGGCGAGTGGGGCATCGCGGTGATGACCGCCCAACCGACCGGCGCCGAACAGGCTGTCACCTATTTTCTGCTGGGTGATGTCGAAATGCAGAACGCCGCGACCAGCCGCCAGCGGCAGACCGCCACCGCCCTGAGCGACATCGAAATTTACAGCCAGCCGGTGCCGCCCTATGTCAGCATCGGGCAGTTGGCGGCAGGCGACACCATTGACGTAAACGCCTGCAACTGCACCCGCCACTGGCTGCGCACCGTATTAGCGGATGGCCGCGTGGGCTGGCTGCTGGCGCGGACGGTCGAACTGTCCAACGAAGCGCCCGCGCTGCCGGTCGTGACCACTGAGGCGCCGATTTACGCCTCGATGCAGGCTTTCAACCTGCGCAGCGCCCAGACGGAAAGCGCCTGCGCCACCGCGCCGGAAGATGGCATTCTGATCCAGCTTCCCGCCGCGCTGGACACCGTGCAGCTTCAGATCAACGGCGTGGCGGTGCAGCTTACGTCCAGCATCTTCGTCCAGGCGCAGCCGGGCGGCGCGCTGACCATCGCCGTCCTGGATGGCAGCGCCCGCGTGACGACCGATGTGTTTACCGCCAGCGTTCCCGCCGGAACACGCGCGGTCGTGCCGCTGTCAGACGAGAATATCGCTGATGGCCGCCTGACGCGCGTGGAGGTGCTGCCGGCGGAAACAGTGGCGCGGCTGCCGCTGAGCCTGCTGCCCGAAACGATTGACCCGGCGGCGGCGCTGCTGAACGTGACGCCGGTGATTGTGGGACTGGAACCCTGCGCCGTTCGTTCGGATCGCGGGGAAACGACCTGTCCGCTGCATTTCATCAACCCGGATGGTGATACCATTACGCGCATGGAAGTCGAATTTGTCCAGGCGCCGCAGGGCACCTGGACGGGCAGCGTGACCGAGTCGCCGGCGATCATCGCCGGGGACGCCACCAGCGGCGCGCTGGCATGGAAGGCCACCTGTTCGCTGGGCAGCGCCAATTTCATCGGGCCGGTTCAGTGGTCAATCCGCCTGACGGACAGCGCGGGACACGTCAGCGAACCGTTCCCCGCCGCGTTTAACTGTATCGAAGGCTGAGGATTTATACCGGCGGTGCGTCCAGCTCCAGCACGGCCTTAATCCGCCGGATGAGGTCGTCCATATCAGCGTGAAAGTCGGGGTCAGGGCGCACCTGCCGCGCCGTCAGGTACACCAGATCGCGGATACTGTCCGGCAGCGTCTTTTTGCCCGGCATCCGGCTGCGCCCCTGCACCCACACCGGGATGATAGATACCCCGTGTTGCAGCGCCGTTTCGATTTCCAGCCGCACGTAGTCCTCGCTGGCCGCGTCGTTCAGACTGGCGAGGCGGCGTTTGCTGTCCCACGACTTACCCATGACCACCAGCAGCAGATCGCAGGCCGCGATTTCGCGCCGCAGCACGTCGCGGAAATCCTGCGCATCCGGCATGGTGCGCACATCCCAGAATACGCTGCGTTCGCCAAAGGCGGCGGCCAGCCGGTCATAGATACGCCCGCAGATGTCGCCGCTGTCGTCGCGGCGGTAGCAGATGAACAGGCTCAGGTTGGGATACGGCGGCGCCGCCGGATCACGAATCTCAAGTTCGCTGTACAGGCCAGGATGCTGCTGTAGCAGTTCCAGCAGTTCCCGCTTTCGATCAGGGGAGACGGTGAGCGTAACTCGCAGCTTACCGTTTGCCACTATTCACGACCTTGATGTCGCGCACGCCAATTTCACTCAGGCGGCTGATCAGGTCCACGACTTTCTGGTTGTCCGTATCTTCTTCCACTTCCAGCGTCACCGTCAGGCTGCCGGAACGTTTGACAGCAGCGGGCGCCGGCGCGGCCTCTGGCAGTTGATTGCCGCGAATGGCCTGTATCAACTGCTGCATGTTCTGGTCAAAGTTATCTGACAGGTCAACCCATTGAATCGAACGCAGCAGGTACGGCACATCGTCCTCGTCCAGCGGCTGGATGCGCGCCACGTACAGCGGCTTGCCCTGTGACAGAAACGCCTGATACTCGCGCTTGGCCCACGCCGAGCGCGCCGAGGCTGGCGAGAGCAGGAACAACCCGGCGTCGGCTTCGTTCACGGCCTCGCTGATCACGTCCAACCAGGTTTCACCGGCCTTCAGGCCGTTGTCATGTTTCCAACCCTGAATGCCCGCCCGGCTCAACGTGTCCTGTATCCGCTGCGCGATGTCTCGATCCTGCGCGGCATAGCTGATATACACGTTCGTCATAACCCGGCTTCCTGTACTTCCGTCCTTCCGTTGTTTACATTATCGGTTAATCTGGCAGGTTTGGCAATGCGATTCGCATCTGTTACGCCCGCTGCTGCCGCACATTCACCCTAAACTGGGGGGTATTTCCGCCCACCGGTTGGCCTTACAGCGCGGATTGCAAAAACGGGGCATAATAGTAACCCGATCAAGACAAACCAACGGTGGAGGATAAAACATGGAAAAACGACGGCTGGGCAGCAGCGATCTGTTGATTACGCCGATTGGTTTTGGCGCGTGGGCGCTCGGCGGCGGTGGGTGGGCGTTTGGCTGGGGCATCCAGGACGATCAGGAGTCGATTCAGGCGATTCACCGCGCGCTCGATCTGGGTATCAACTGGATTGATACGGCGGCGGTCTACGGGCTGGGACACTCGGAAGAAGTGGTCGCCCGCGCGGTGCAGGGCATGGCGAACAAACCCTACATCTTCACCAAATGTGAGCGCCGCTGGGATGAAACTGGCCGGGTCTACGGCAGTCTCAAACGCGAGTCGGTGCTGAAGGAAATCGAGGACAGCCTGCGCCGCTTGCAGGTCGAAACGATTGACCTGTATCAGGTACACTGGCCGGATCCCGATGAGGACATCGAGGAGGGCTGGAGCACGCTGGCGGAACTTCAGCAGCAGGGGAAGGTACGCTGGATTGGTGTGTCCAACTTCAACGTCCAGCAGATGCAGCGCGCGCAGGCCATCGCGCCCATTACGTCCTTGCAGCCGCCCTATTCCGCCATCCGGCGCGACATCGAGAACGACATCCTGCCGTACTGCCACCAGCAGACGATCGGCGTGATTGTTTATTCCCCCATGCAGTCCGGCCTGCTCACCGGCACGATGACGCCGGAGCGGGTTGCCAGCCTGCCGGCGGACGACTGGCGGCGTGGCAACCGCAACTTTCAGGAGCCGCGCCTGTCACGTAATCTCAAACTGGCGGACGTGATGGGCGAGATTGGCCGGCGGCATGGCAAAACGACAGCGGAGGTGGCGATTGCCTGGACGCTGCGCCACCCGGCGGTCACCGGCGCGATTGTCGGGGCGCGCCGCCCTGACCAGGTGGATGGTTTCATCCACGCGGCGGATTTCACGCTAACGGACGGCGACCTGGCGCAGATTGACGCTTTTCTACGGGATAATCCGTAATTTACACGTTGAGCCGGTAATCCGGGCGGGTGTTACACCTGCCCGGATAGTTGAATGGTGTAAGTTATCATCTTTCCCCTTGTCAGTCCGGGGGTATCTCGTTAGACTCTGCGATGATGATTACCGTACTGATTATCCTCTACGTCATCTGTGCTTTGCTGATGACGCTGTATGCCGGCAGCGCCATTATTCTTTTATTCATTTACTGGCGCTACCGCCACCGGCCTGCCACCCTTCCCACTGTTGACGAGTGGCCGTCGGTTGTCGTGCAGCTTCCGATCTACAACGAGCAGCACGTAGTCGAACGCCTGCTGGAAGCCGTCGCCGCGCTGGATTATCCTCCCGAAAAACTCAGCATCCAACTGCTTGACGACTCCAACGATGAAACCAGCGCCATCGCCGCTGCCTGTATCCGGCGGTTGCAGGCGCAGGGGGCGAACATCCAGCATATCCGCCGCGAGAACCGCACCGGCTACAAGGCCGGTGCTTTGGCCTATGGGCTGACCCTCACCGACGCGGAACTGGTGGTGGTGCTGGACGCCGATTTTCTGCCGCCGCAGGATTTTCTGCGCCGCACCGTGCCGTTCCTGGCCGCCGATCCCCGGTTGGGCATGGTGCAGACGCGCTGGGGGCATCTCAACCCGTTCACCAATCTGCTCACCTGGGGGCAAATGCTGGCGCTGGACAGCCACTTTGTGGTGGAACAGACCGCCCGCAGCCGCGCCGGCCTGCTCATGAGCTTCAACGGCAGCGGCGGCGTGTGGCGCACCGCCTGTATCCGCGAAGCGGGCGGCTGGCGCGATCTGACGCTGACCGAAGACCTTGACCTCAGCTATCGCGCGCAGTTGTGCGGCTGGCATTTTCTGTATCTGCCGGATGTCGTGGTGCCGGCGGAACTGCCGCCGCAGATTGCCGCCTACAAACAGCAGCAGGCGCGCTGGGCGAAAGGCAGCACCCAGACGCTTACTTATACTTTTTCTCCGCTCTGGCATTCGCAGTACTCGCTGGTGCAGCGCCTTATGGCGACGGTGCATCTGTGCCAGTACATCCCGCATCCGATCATGGTCGGCCTGCTGCTGCTCACGCCGCCGCTGCTGATTCTTCGCAGCCTGGACGACGTGCCGCTGGGGCTGCTGGGGCTGGTTGGCCTGGGGCCGCCGATCATGTACGCCGTCAGCCAGCAGGCGCTTTACCGCGATTGGCGACACCGGCTGCTGGCCTTCCCGATTTTAATCGCGCTGGGGACGGGTATCGCCTGGAATAACAGCCGCGCCGTCATCAGCGGCCTGCTGCATCACCAGAGTGAATTTCGCCGCACGCCCAAGTTCGGGCGCGCCTGGCAGACCAGCAGCTACGCCCTGCGGAAAGATTACAGCGTGTGGATTGAACTTCTGCTGTCGGCGTATGCGCTGTGGGGGGTGTGGCTGGCGCTGCAAACACAGTACAGCGCCATCGTGCCCTATCTGGCCGTCTACAGTTTTTCGTTCGGGCTGGTCGCGTTCTGGAGTCTGCGCGACCGCTGGCAGTTAGCGCATGAGGTACAGACATCATGAAACTGGGTGTGGTCTTTCCGCAGACGGAAATCGGCAGCGACCCGGCGGTAGTCCGCGATTACGCGCAGACCGCCGAAGGGCTGGGTTACGACTATCTGCTGGCCTACGATCATGTGCTGGGGGCGAACCCCGACCGTCCCGGCGGCTGGACCGGCCCGTACACCCACCGCGAGTTGTTTCACGAGCCGTTTGTATTGTTCGCTTATCTGGCCGCGCTGACACAGCGCCTCGAATTTGTACCGGGTGTTCTGATTCTGCCGCAGCGCCAGACGGCGCTGGTTGCCAAGCAGGCCGCCGAACTGGATGTGCTGTCCGGCGGGCGGCTGCGGATGGGGGTGGGACTGGGCTGGAACGCGGTTGAGTATGAAGCCCTGAACGAAGATTTTCACACACGCGGCAAACGCATCGAGGAACAGGCGGCGCTGCTGCGTGCCCTGTGGACGCAGCCGCTGGTCACGTTCAATGGTGAGTATCACCGGGTGTCCGATGCCGGCCTGAATCCCATGCCGGTGCAGCAGCCGATTCCGCTGTGGTTCGGCGGCCATGTGGACGCGGCGCTCCGGCGTATCGCGCGGCTGGCGGACGGCTGGATTGCATCCGGCCTGGCCTTTGACAAACTGGTGCCGGAGATCGAAAAACTGCGCGGCTACGTGGCCGAGGCGGGACGCGACCCGGCGGCCTTCGGCGTGGATATTCGTGTCAGCCTGCGCAGCACCCCGCCGGACGACTGGGCGCGGGAAGTCGAACGCTGGCGCGGCGCGGGTGTGTCGCACCTGTGTTTTAACACCATGAATGCCGGCCTGTCATCCCCGCGTGAACACATCGAATACATCCGGCGATTTAAAGCGGCGCTGGCTTAGAAACCGTTTGAAAAGCCCTTGTCCCACTTCTCTCAGGGGACATTCGCCCCCATTCGAGTCGCCCTCTCCCTCAGGGAGAGAGGCTTTAGCAGTCTTTTCTCCCCTTCTCCATGAGGGAGAAGGGGCCGGGGGATGAGGGCAAGTTTTAGTCGCATCACGGCACTGACGCGCGCTGCGCATGAGGCGGCCTCAGTCCTGCTGCTCGCTCTGGCCGATAAGCTGCGCCATGTAGGCGTCTGCTTCCGCCCGCGTGTTAAAGAACTTCATCCGTTTGTTGCCGGTGATTCGGAACACCACATCCACGATCATCTGAATCCCGACCGACACCCCCACAAACAGAATTTCACCACTACGGGGATGTTTGAGTCCCGGCCCGGCTTTGGCGGTCAGCCAGTTGGCGGGGATACGCTTGAGCTGTGACATATCCACGATGGAATGGACGGTATGCGGCAGCGAGTCGCGGTACTGGCGTTCCTGCTCGTAGGCTTGCATCAGTTCGTCCAGCACGAACGGCTCGCTGATCTCGTAGATCAGATAACGCTGAGTCTCGCTTAATTGGAGATGTACAGGCATGAGGGCTTCTCCTATACTTTGAAATGATATTTTAACCGTAATCTGGCCTTTTAACCACAAAGGAACGCCCACAATGAATCTGTCCGCGCTTCGCCTTCGTAATCTCTCCAGCCTGACGATGTTCATCTTTGGCCTGCTGGCGCTGCTGCTGGGGGCAGTCGGCCTGCTGCACCCGGAAACCACCCTCAGCCTGCTGGGTTTCCCGGTGATCGAGCGGGCCGCCCGCGCCGAAGGGGATTTCACGCTGGTATTCATCACGGCCTCGTCTATGGCATCGTTTAACATGGGCGCGTATTACCTGCTGGCCGCGCTGAATAACCTGAAGCGGTTCTACCTGTGGACGGTGCCGTTCCGCTGCATCACCTTCGCGGCTTTTACGCTGGCGGTCGTTAATGGACTGGCGCCCGCCGGTTTTATCGGGGTTGCGGTGTGGGAACTGGTGGGCGCGCTGGCGACCGGCGCGGCGCTGTGGCTGGAACACCGCCGGGGAACGGAATAAACCACAGAGGCGCAAATGCTGCGCCCCTGTGTGATCAGTTCAGGTTACGGTACATCTATCGTGAAGCTGTCCACCGCGCTCCACGCGCCCGCCGCCCCGTTCGCCCGGATCGCCCGCACCCGCCAGAAGTAAGTCCCGTCCGGCAGCGAGTCGGTTGTCACCGACAGCGTACCGCTGGACACACTTCGGCGGCGGTAGTAGGCATCCCACCAGTTGAACGCTGAGGTGGTGCTCCATTCGATTTCATAGGCCGTCGCCCATGTGACCTGCCCCCAGCCCAGGGTTGGGGTGCGAGTTGTAAACAGATTCCGCCCCGGCGCGGCGCTGGCCGGTGAGGTGATGGTGAAGGGGCGCACCGCACTCCAATCGGAGACGCGGCCATTCCGCACTGACCGTACCCGCCAATAATAGGTTGTGGTTAGAAGCGGAGACAGCGGATAATAAGAGGTCCATTCTCTATAGATTGGGGATGTTGTGGGAGGATTCGTCGTCCCAATCTGAATTTCGTAGCCGGTCGCGTACTGGTAAGGCGACCAGCTAAACCCGGGCCGCGGGTTGCTCAGCGAGGCGCCGTGAACGGGTGAGGACAGCATGGGCGGCAGCAGCAGACAGTCCAGCAGCGTGACGGCGGCCTCACCGCTGTTTTCCGACTCCAGCGAACCCTGATAGGCCCGGACGACGATGGTGTAGGCGGCTTCACAGTCCAGCGATGAGGCCAGATAAGTCGTGGCGCTGGCCGCTGCCGTATAGCGGCGGCTGAGTGCCCCGCTGCGCAGGAAATCAATGGTGTAGCCAGTGATGTTCGCGGCATCTATCGAAGGTGTCCACGCCAGCGATACCTGATAGTTGTTGTGCGAGGTGACGGTCACATTTTGCGGCGGCGCATATCGCACCCCCAGCCCGCTGGCGGCGCTCCAGTTACTTTCGAGGATGGCGTCCCGCGCTTTGACCTGCCACTGATACTGACCGCCCACCTGCGCGGGAACCGTCCAACTGGTTTCGGTAATCCAGTCCGATTCCAGTAACACGCCGCTGCCATTCCAGAACTTCACCGCGTAGCCGGTCGCGCCCGCAACGGGCTGCCAGCTCAGGGTTATCGGGTCAAACCGGCCAGCCCGTGCGTTGTTCGCCGGTGACAGTCCGGTTGGCGCGGCCAGCGGGTCGCGCACCCTGGTCGTCGCGTCCGGCGTGCTCGGCCAGGCTTCGACATTCCCCGCCGCGTCATAGGCGCGGCTGCGGAAGCAGTAGGAATATCCATACTGGCCGGTGAACAGCCCTGCCTGCACCCCTTCGATCTGGCTGCGCCAATTGAGCCAGTTACCGGTGCAATTCACCTGATAGTGCACGTCGTAGCGCAGGTAGTTGTCCGGCGTGTAGTTATCCGAACCGCTCCA
>JARKOK010000108.1 GCA_029975765.1 Aggregatilineales bacterium | reverse complement strand
GGGCGGAAACCTGTGATAGATTTTGAGAGATATGTCTGAGTTGAATGGTGCCCATGACAGTGCTGTATCTCGCTATCAACCAGGCAACGGTACTTTCTCATTGCCTCGCCCTGCAATGAATATGACAAGCAGGAGCAGCAGGTGCAAAAAAAGCCAAACTCCCGGTAGGGGCGAACCGCCGGTTCGCCCCTACGGAAATTTACCCTCAATTTTGAATATGCAATTGCGCTATTATACTCTTCACATCTTTGCACCTTTACTTCCTTGCGTTAAAGGGTTTGTTTCTATGACACGTGCCTTCATCATTGATACCGATACCGCCTCCGACGACGCGGTGGCGCTGATTATGGCGCTGCGCTGGCCGGACGTGGACGTGAAAGCCATCACCACTGTCTCCGGCAACGTGCCGCTGGAACAGGCCACGCGCAACGCGCTGTACACGGTCGAACTGTGCGGCGCGGACGTGCCGGTATATGCTGGCGCGGCGCGGCCTCTGGTACGCGAGCCATCCCATGCCGACTGGTATCATGGCAAGGACGGGCTGGGCGACCGGGGTTATCCGCCGCCGCAGCGCCCACCGGCTGCCGGTCACGCGGTGGACGCGCTGATTGACACGATCAACGCGCATCCCGGTATCGTGCTGGTCACGCTTGGCCCGCTGACGAACGTCGCGCTGGCCGTCAGCCGCGCGCCGGAGATTGTGAGCAAGGTCAGCCGGTGCATCGTCATGGGCGGCGCGGCCTGCACCGTCGGTAATGTCACCCCGGCGGCGGAATATAACATCTGGTGCGACCCGGAAGCGGCGCGGATCGTATTCCATTCCGGCCTGCCGGTGGAGATGGTGGGGTGGGAACTGTGCCGCTTCGATGCGAACCTGCTGGCCGTAGACATCAGCTACGTGCGCGGGCTGGACACACCGCTGGCGCAGTTTACGCTGGACTGTAACGAAACGGCGATGCAGGCGAATTTCGTGCAGACCGGCGCGCTGGGGATCGCGCTGCCTGACCCGGTGGCGATGGCCGTCGCGCTCGACCCAACCATCTGCACGCGCCGCAGCCAGCACTGGGTAGAAGTGGAAACGCAGAGCGAACTGACACGCGGCATGACGGTGGTTGACCAACTGGGTGTGGCGAACGATGAACGCAACCGCGATCTGTGGCGGCCAGTGGTCAGCCAGGCGCCGAATGTATCCGTGTGCTGGGAAATTGATACAGCCCGCTGGAAATTGGCGCTGTATCAGGTGCTGCGGTAGGCCGTACCCTGCGTGAATCGCCCGGACTGCCGGTGGAACGGATTATCGGGCGGTTGCGCGACAGCTAAGGAGAGTGGTGGATGGACCCCGCCGTTGTGCTGGCGATTGTCATGGTGGTTATTGTCGGCGTCGCCGCCTATCGTAAGTTTCGCATTCAATCAGAAGAAACATTCCGCCGGATGCCCCCCGGCAGCGATGAGGAAGTAATCCCGCCGGAGGAATAGGCCGCCAGCGCCGATCTGCCTGGCTGCTGGACAGATTCTCACGCAGAACCGAAAACAAGGCCGCGCCAGATTGCTTATAGAAAAATCACGCCGTGTAAGGCGGGGACGACCCGGCGCGGTCGCCCGCCTGTGCAACCCAACTGTCTCTGCCGGCTGCGAAAAACACCTGTAGACTGCCCTCGATGTTCGGCATCATTTCCGGGCTTGCGAACAAAAGTTCCATTAATTATAATTGACATAACTATCTCAGACCGCCAGCGAGAGGATGCCGATGAAACCACTCTCACAGGCTGCTGTGCGCGGGTTGATGATCGCCGCGCAGGGACTCCAGCAGCGCCCGCCCGCGCCGGCGACCAAAGCCGATGTGCGCCGGATGATCCGGCAGATGCAGGTTTTGCAGATAGATACGATTCATGTCGTGGCGCGCAGCCCTTATCTGGTGCTGTGGAGTCGTCTGGGTGATTACGCCTCCCGCTGGCTGGACGAACTTTTAACTGAGCGGGCGCTGTTTGAATACTGGTCACATGCCGCCTGTTTTCTGCCGGCGGAGGATTATCCGCTGTACCGCCGCATCATGCTGGATCAGCGGACGTGGCTTGGACATCGCTGGCGGCACTGGATGGAGTCTCACGCCGGGCTGGTAGATGGGCTGCTGGCGCACATCCGGGAGAACGGCGCGGTACGCTCCGCCGATTTTGAACGCACCGACGGCGCTTCGGGCGGCTGGTGGAACTGGAAGGACGAAAAAACCGCGCTGGAAGGGCTGTGGCTGCGGGGTGATCTGATGGTTGCCCGGCGCCATCATTTCCAGCGTATCTATGATCTGCGCGAGCGTGTCCTGCCGCCGGATTGGGATGATGCCCGGTCGCCCGCACTGGAAGCCGTTTACGAGACATTCGTGCTGAATACGGTCAAAGCCCTGGGTGTGACCAAAGCCGCCTGGATCGTTGATTATTACCGCCTGCATATGTACATGCCCAAACGGGTTGTGCTGAAACTGATAGACCGCATGGCGCATCAGGGACAGCTCCAGCCAGTGGCGGTTGAAGGTTGGGAAGTGCCGGGTTATTTCCACCCCGATCACCGCGAGGTGGTGGAAGCCGCCGCCGATGGGCAGATACCACTTTCCACCACGACTCTGCTGTCCCCGTTCGACCCGCTGGTGTGGGATCGGGCGCGGGCGCAGGAGTTGTTCAGTTTCACCTACCAGATCGAGTGTTACACCCCCGCGCCCAAACGCCAGTACGGCTACTTTACGCTGCCCATTCTGTACAACAACGCCCTGATTGGCCGCCTTGATCCCAAAGCCCATCGTAAGGAGGGCGTGTTTGAGGTGAAGGCGCTGCATCTCGAACCCGGCGTGATCGTGGATGATGCGCTGGTCGCCGCGTTAAAACGCGCGCTGCACGCCTGTGCCGCGTGGCACAAAACGCCGCAGGTCATTGTCCGCCAGGCCGCCGAACCCGGCCTCGCTGCACGTCTGTCCGGCTGATGGACGGCGGCAGCCCGTAAAGACTCCGTTTACTGTCCTTTTACTGACCTTTGGTACAGTTTTAATAATAACCGGGAGCGACATAATGGATGAAATGTTACGTGCCACGCTGAAACACCTGCGTTCGGAGGACAGGGAACTGCAAAACGCGGCATTCTTTACGCTGCTTGAAACGACCGATAAACCGGTTGACTGGGCGAACTTCAAAGTCAGCGCCGCGCCGTAACGCGCCACACGCAGAGCAGTAACAGGCTGTTTCGTTCCGGTGCTGGCCGCCGGAAATAAGGTAAGTGGAACGGCAAAGGTTCAAGGAGGATAGTAAGCATGGATCAGACGACGTTTCCCGAACTCAAAAGCCGTATCGCAGGCGAGGTAATACTGCCGGACAGCCCGGAATACAACGACCTGCGGCATGTCATGAACGGGAATGGCAGCCCGGCCTTGATCGTCCGCCCCCGAAGCAGTGAGGATGTGGCGGAGGCCGTCCGGTTGGCCCGCGAATATCAGCTTGCCGTGTCCATTCGCAGCGGCGGCCACAGCATGATGGGCCTGTCCACCAATGACGGCGGTCTGGTGATTGATCTGGCGCATTTTAATACGGTGGATGTGATTGACCCGGCGCAGAACCGGGTGCGCGTGGGCGCGGGAGCGAAATGGGGCGATGTCGCCCGGACGCTGGCCGAGTACGGGCTGGCGATTTCCTCCGGCGACACCAACTCGGTCGGCGTTGGCGGGCTGACGCTGGGCGGCGGCATCGGCTGGATGGTGCGGAAGGTCGGCCTGACGATAGACAGCCTGGAAGCGGCGGAAATCGTCACCGCCGATGGGCGCGTTCTGCGCGTCAGCGAGCAGGAGCAGCCTGATTTGTTCTGGGCGCTGCGCGGCGGCGGCGGTAATTTTGGCGTCGTCACCACGTTCGAGTTCCGCGCCTATCCACTCCAGACCGTCTACGGCGGTATGGTGATCTACGATTTAGCCGACCTGGAAACCGCGCTGCCCAAATGGGCGGAAGTGATGCGCGCCGCGCCGGAAGAACTGAACTCGACAGCCGTCATCTTCCCCGGATTCGGCCCGGAGATGCCCCCCGCCCTGATGATCCTGCTGTGTTACGGTGGGGATGACGAAGCGGCGGCCAATGCGGCGATCAGACCTCTGCTGGAACTGGGTACGGTGAAACTTCAGATGATTGACCGCAAGCCGTATTACGCGATGCTGGAAGACGCGCACCCGCCGGTTGGTGTCCGGGCAGTGGGTGAAAACGGCTTCGTCAAAACGCTGAACCCCGGAGTCCTGGCCGCGCTGACGGCCAATTACGGCCAACCGGGAACGCCGATGGTGCAAATCCGCAGCCTGGGCGGGGCGATGTCGCGGGTTGATCCAGCGGCAACCGCTTTTGCCCACCGGGATTACGAAGCCTTCGTGCTGGCCGTGACCTTTGTGCCGCTGGATGCGTCCCAGGAGCAGGCCGACCAGGCCCGGTCAGCCGTGTGGGAACCGCTGAAACCGTTTGCCAGCGGCGCTTACGTGAACTTTTTGACCGACGCCAGCGACACCAGCGTGGCGACCGCTTACCCGGCGGAGACTTACGCGCGGCTGTCACGGGTGAAGGCGGCTTACGACCCGGAGAACCTGTTCAGCCGGAATCATAACATCCGGCCCAACGGGCGCGGCGAAATGTTTCGGTAGGGGCGACCCGACGTGATCGCCCGGCGGGAGCGCACCCAGGCGCTCCCCTACTGTTTCCATAAAAAGGAGCTTATAAGCCATGTGTCGCAACATCAAAACTCTGTATAATTTCGAACCGCCCGCCACCGGGGACGAGGTGCGCGCGGCGGCGTTACAGTTTGTGCGGAAGGTAAGCGGCTTCAACAAACCATCAAAGGTTAACGAAGCGGCCTTCAATGCGGCGGTGGACGAAATCACGGCTGCCGCCACCCGGCTGCTGGCCGCGCTGGAGACGACGGCGCCGCCGAAGAACCGCGAAGCCGAAACGGTGAGACTGCGCGCGCGGTCGGCTCAACGCTTTGCGAAGTGAACGGGGATGATGGTATGACGCTGATCGCTGAGGAACGACGATCCGATTCGCCGCTGGTGGAAAAAGTCTGGTACGTGCGCAGTGAACAGGCCGGTTCGTTTACCTCGGCTGCTGCCAGCAGTTGGGAGATGGTGGTCACAAAGTACCGGGGCAGAACCACCTTCACCGTGCGCGGGCCAGAGACCAGAGCCACGCCGGCGGAATATCCGGCAGAGGCCGAAATGTTTGGCATTGTGTTTAAACTCGGCACGTTTATGCCGCATCTGCCAGTCGGTGATCTCCGCGACCGGAATGACGTGACCCTGCCGGAAGCGACGAATCAAAGCTTCTGGCTGCTGGGTTCGGCCTGGCAGATTCCCACCTATGACAACGCGGATACGTTCGTGAGCCGGCTGCTGCGGGATGGCCTGCTGGCACAGGATGCGGTGGTGAGCGCGGTGTTACAGGGGCAGCCGCCCCGCCGGTCGCCGCGTTCGGTGCAGTATCGTTTCCTGCACGCCACCGGGCTGACCTACAAAACGATCCAGCAGATTGAACGCGCCCGGCGCGCGGTGGCTTTGCTGCGGCAGGGCACGCCAATTCTCGACACCGTGTATGAACTGGGATATTTTGACCAGCCGCACCTGACCCGTGACCTGAGACGCTTCATCGGCCATACCCCGTCGCAAATTCCCGGTTTAAACCAGCCGGTGTAAGTTGCGTTTTTTTACAAGACCGCGTGCCTCCGGCTGTGTTATGCTGTGAACCGTTGCAGATGAACACCGTAAGGAGCGCGAGATGAGAAAACTGGTCGTAACCGAATTTCTGTCACTGGATGGCGTGATGGAAGCGCCGATGTGGACGCTCAAATACTGGAATGATGAAATCTCGGCCTTTAAAGGCGACGAGTCGAACGCCAGCGACGCCCTGCTGCTGGGGCGCGTGACCTATGACGGTTTTGCGCAGGCGTGGCCGAACAGCACGGATGAAGGCGCCGATTACTTTAACAACGTGCGTAAATACGTGGTGTCCACGACGCTGGAGAGGGCCGAGTGGAACAACTCCGTCATCATCAAAGACAGCGTCGTGGAAGAAATCCGTAAACTCAAGCAGCAGGACGGTCACAACATCACGGTTCATGGCAGCGGCAGGCTGATTCAAACCCTCATGCAGCATGACCTGGTTGACGAATACCGCCTGCTGGTTTATCCGGTCGTTTTAGGCCAGGGGCAGCGCCTGTTTGAAGCGGGTGTCACAGCGACCTTAAACCTCGTCGAGGCGAAGGCGCTTGGCCCGCAGGTCGTGGCAATGGTCTACCAGCCGGATCGCCGCTAACTACACCAGCCAGATTGATTTGATGGGTCGTAGGGGCGGCCCGCCGGCGCTCCCCTACCCAGCACCTATCATTATCATCTGGCTGCGGTACTGGGTTCGGCTGACGTTTCATTTTGCCCGCACCCCACTTCGCTCAGGGGACATTCGTCCCCATTCGAGTCCCCCGCACCCTCAGCGAGAGGGACTTCGGATGTTTCCAGAGGTTCGCTCCGCTCCCCATAACGCGGAACGAAAGGGGGATGCGGGCTTAAAGAGCCGACCGCGCCAGCCGGAAGCCAATATTGCTGCCGCGTGAGCCGGGCAGGTAGCGCCCCCGGTTGGCGGGGTTGACTTCGGTCAGTGGATCGAACCACGAACCGCCGCGCATTACCCGCGCCTGGCTGCCGTCCAGAAATTCGCGGCCATCGCCCTCTTTGTACGGGTACTCGTATTCCAGCGTTTGCCAGTTGCGCCCCCAGCGTGTGCTGCACCATTCCCAGACGTTGCCGCATAAATCGGACGCGCCGCACCAGGAGATATTGCTGGGTTTGGTCACCGGCCAGGGACGGCCTAAGCCGCGTTCCGCTGTGTTATACAGGCGCGGCAGCGGCGCGCGGTCGTCCGGGCCGCGCGCGGCGGCTTCCCATTCGGCTTCGGTCGGCAGCCGCCAGGGCAGGCCAGTGGCACTCGCCAGCCAGACGGTAAACGCCAGCGCCTCGTACCACGCCACCCCGACCACCGGCTGGTCGGGCGCGTTGAAACGCGAGTCACGCCACATGGCCGGCTGCTCGTGGCCTTTGCCGCGCCGCCAGCGCCAGCCCATCTCTGTCCAGAAAACCTGGTTGTTGTAACCGTCCGCCGCCAGAAACGCCGCATACTGCGCGTTGGTCACGGTGGTTCTGCCTAACACAAACGCCTTGAGGCTAACGGTATGCTCCGGGCGGCTGGGTGGCAGGCTGGCATCGCCAATGGGATAATCCCCGGCGGGAATGTCACAAACCTCAATTTCCGGCAAAGTCATGGTTTACTCCTGCAACGGGCGTTTGAAGTGCCACGCCCCGGCGTCAATCGCCACCAGTTCCCAGCCGTCGCGTCCCAATCCCGCGATGATCGTCGGCCACAGGTGATAAACGCCGTCCTCATAACTTTCGGCGCGGTGCTGCGTGGTCTGCGCGCCGTCGGGGGTGAACCGGGTCAGCGTGATGAGCAGCGGCCCGCTGGGAGCCTGCGCCAGAATACAGTATTCCCACCGTGTCATGGTCTGCGCTCCTGATTACAGCGCCACGACCATCGCAGCGGCGTAGTCGGCGGTATGTGTCAGGCTGATGTCCCACTGCGTCAGCCCCAGCCCGTGCGCGATAGTCGCCGCCGCGCCGTGCAGGTAGATCACAGGCCGCCCGCGTTCGCCGCCGCGAATCTCGATCTCCACCCAGCGCACGTCACCAATGCCGGTACCCAGCGCCTTGGCGACGGCCTCTTTCGCGGCCAGCCGGGCCGCCAGCCGGTGCGGCTGGTCGTCGCAGTCGGCTCGTTCGCCCGCCGTGAAAAAGCGGTTGAGGAAACGTTCGCCCAGGCGGTCAAGACCCCCGGCCACCCGCTGAATTTCGATCATATCTATGCCGCAGCGTACCATGCCGCATCCTTGTTCAGAGAACGGTTCGCCGTTTATTGTAACGTAAAAATAGCCCTCTCTAAATCCCTCTGGTACAATCGGCGCAATTAAACGCGCGTTTGATTGTTGGAGCGGGGATCATGGTCATGAATCGGCCTCGGCGTGGTGTGCAGATTAATCAACCGCGAGAAGAAATCGCGGTGCAGAATCCGGTCACCGGGCAAACGATTGGCTGCATACCGGTGCTGACGATGGAAGAGGTGCAGCAGGCTGCCGACCGGGCACGGGCGACGCAGCCGGCCTGGGAGGCGCTGGGGGTGGCAGCGCGGGCGCGGCTGGTGCGCCGCTGGGGCGATCTGATGTGGGAACGTCAGGCGCAGTTGATCGAAATGATTCGCGCCGAAACCGGCAAGACCGAATGGGGCGCGCAGATGGAAGTGATGGTGCTGGATGAAAACATCGGCTATTACGCCCATCACGCCCCGCAGTGGTTGCAGCCGCAGACCCGCCGCAGCCTCGCGCCGGTCAAACAGCGCGCGCGGGTGTACTACAAACCCTACGGCGTGGCCGGTTTTATCACCCCCTGGAATTATCCCCTGCTGAACGCCTTTCAGGATTTGGTGCCGGCGCTGGTGGCGGGCAACACCGTGTTAATCAAACCCAGCGAAGTGACCCCGTATACCACGATTGAAACCGTCAAGCTGATGCTGGAAGCCGGGATTCCGACCGACGTGGTACAGGTTTTAACCGGCGATGGGCGCACCGGCGCGGCACTGGTGGAGGTGGTGGATTATGTCTCCGTCACCGGCAGCACGGCCACCGGCAGAAAAGTCGCCATGCGCGCCGCCGAACGCCTCATCCCGTGCAGCCTGGAACTGGGCGGCAAAGACCCGATGATTATCCTGAAGGACGCTAATCTGGAACTGGCCGCCACCGGTACGCTGGTGGGTGGGCTGGAGAACGGCGGGCAGGTGTGTGTGGGGACGGAGCGTGTGTACGTGGAAGACGCCATTTATGACCGCTATCTGGAACGGCTGCGTTTTTACGCCAGCCAGATTCGGATGAACGCGCAGCGGGGGGTTGAGGTACACGTCGGCAGCCTGACCAATGAACGCGAACTGCTGCGCGCCGAAGCGTTTATCGAGGACGCGGTGGCAAAGGGGGCGGAAGTCATCTTTGGCGGCAAGCGCCGGCCTGATTTGGGGCCGCTGTTCTTCGAGCCGACCATTCTGGTGAATGTCAACCATAGTATGCGCGTGATGCGCGAGGAAACATTTGGGCCGCTGATTCCGATCATGCGGGTGAAGGATGCTGACGAGGCGCTGCGGCTGGCAAATGACAGCGAATACGGGCTGTCAGCTTCGATTTTCACGCGCGATCTTAAACGCGCCGAACGGCTGGCGACGAAAATTCAGAGCGGGGATGTGACCATTAATTCGACCAAGTGGGTGTTTGGCAACCTGTCGCTGCCGATGGGTGGGGTCAAAAACAGCGGTCTGGGGCGGCGCAACGGGCCGGAAGGGCTGATGCGTTTCGTGCGGCCTCAGTCGGTGCTGGTGGATAATCAGCTACTCGATCAGCCGGTGCTGTCGCTGTACAATCCTCTGCTGATTCAATCGCATCTAAAAATCCTGCGCCCGCTGCGGCGGCTGCTGCCGTTCCTGCGCGTGTAAAATCGGACAGACAGAACAGGGCCGGCCACCGCTGCCTGCCCGGTCAACGGCTGCCGGGCGGTCTGGGTGTTCAGCCGGCCACCTGCCGGAAGACGCTGTTTACCGGGTGCGGCTGCACGATCTCTTTTATCGCGTCCAGCAGATCATAAATGGCATAGGGCTTGGGGATAAATTCCGCCGCGCCCCGGTCAAGCGCGCGCAGCAGGTCGTCCAGCGCGTACCGGGCCGAGGTCAGAATGAACGGGATCGCGCTCCGCCGCTGCTCCGCACCAACCAGCCGGTCGCTGTCCGCCATGTCGTCATCCACAATCATCAGATCAAAACTGTGATGGCGCAGCAGGTCAAGCGCCTGCGCGGTGGTTTCGGCGGTTGCCACCTGGAAACCGACGACCTTCAGCAGAAAGGCGGTTTCACGCAGCAGCGTCAGGTTGTCGTCTACAACGAGAATAGAAGTAAAATCAATGGGTTTGCGCTGCTCTGCCATGTCATTTATTCCTTCTTGATGCTTATATCTATCTGTAGCATATAGCAGAGTGCGTTTTAGGAGTATAAAAGATTTACCGAATTCACAAAAAATTCCGCAAAATCTTTACCATTTTTGGGGACTATTTTCGCTGGGACAGTTGGCCGGGTGAGGGTAGGCCATACCCCGGGATTTGACCGTCAGGGTAAATCGGTTTCGCCCAGCAGCGCCAGCACATAAATAACGGGTTCTTCATACGGGTGGGCGGCACGGATGGCGGCAACCACCGCTTTCGCCAGTTCCCGGCGGCAGAAGGTTTCGATCCGCACCTCGTCTACGGCATTGATTTCCCCTTTTGTGCCGACATGCGGCCTCGCTTCTCCACCCGGTTTGAAGCGTCCCACACCCGCGTTCGTGAACGCGCAGTGAGTGTACGCGCCGATCACACCGCCGCCAGCGGACGCAATCGCATCCAGCACGGTTTCAACGGCGGCTTCCGGCGCGGTGGTGATAATCAGAACGGAACTTTGGGCCATCATCTCCTCGTGCGTTAATGACGGAAACGCTCATCCACCTGGTCGTCCAGCATACCATACAGTTCGGCGCGTTCGTGATCGTCGAGGGTATTCACAAAATCTGCCAGATTATTCCTCGGCTGCCGCTTCAGTTTATCAGGCTGGTCAGCCTTATCCGGCGTAAAGCTGACGCGCATATTTCGCAGCAGGAAACGGGTCTGAAGCAGCGCGCCGATCAGAGCCAGCGGCACAAGGAACACGGTGAGGCCGTAGGGAAAACCAAAGGCGATGTCTCCCCGCCACAGCACCAGCGCCATAAAGGCCATGACAAATATCGTCCAGATGATGAGAGTGGTTATCAGTGCCAGCCGGGGACTGCGCATGGATACTCGCTCCTGTAACATTGGCATCAGCATTTCATTTTATCTTACTGTTGAATACCAATACAAGCCGGAATGAGCAATATTTTCTCATTAAATTGACAGGCATCAAGAATAAAAATATTATATGAAAGACTCTGCGGCTTATTATAAATGCAAATCGAAACACTGGATTATCGTAAATAATGGGAGGATTTTAAGATGTCGGCTGAACAGAACAAACAAATTTCGCGCGATCTGGTAGAGGGTTTGTGGAATCGGCGGGACTGGAATGTGGCGGACAAATACGTTGCTGCCGATCACCTGCCGCAGGGTCCATATTCTGATCAGTTTCCGCCGGGGCCGGAAGGAGTGCGGCAGTTCGCGCAGGTGTTCATTCAGGGGTTTCCTGATGTATACTGCACCATTGAGCGGCAGGAAGCCGACGGCGACGTTGTCCGGTCGTGGCTGACGTTCACCGGAACCCACACCGGGGAACTGATGGGTATTCCACCCACGCATCGTACTGTGACTGTCAGAGTCCTGGCGACGGAGCGGTTCGCCAACGGCAAAATAATTGAAAGCCTGACGGAATGGGATCCGCAGGACATGCTGCGGCAGCTTGGTGTGGGATAAGCTCCACCCGTTACCGGGTCGTGGGCGGCCTGCGTATGGCCGCCCTGACCCGATGTTATATGATGGTATGACCCTCAATGGCTGCCGAGGGTGTCACGGGCGAAGTCGCCAGTCAAAACGTTGACGACACCGGGCAACCGTGTTTTACTGTGCAATCATTTTTATCCTGCTGTGCCACCCATCGAGGTCAACAATGAACAAAACGTGGTTGTTTGCTGTCCTGCTGTTCAGCCTGTTTATCGGCCAGGGCTGGACAATCCTGGCACAGGGGGATCCCAACTGCCCCGGCGCACCACTGCCCCGCCTCACCGTTGATGCTCAGGCGCGGGTGCTGCCGGGTGACGCGAACAATGTCCGTGACACACCGAGCCGCAGCGGCGCGCGGGTGGGCAGCATTCCCGGCGGCGCCGTTTTCAACGTGCTGGCTGGGCCGGCCTGCGCCGATGGCCTGAACTGGTGGCAGATCGAATATGCGGGACTTACCGGCTGGACGGTGGAAGGCTCCGGCGCGGATTACTGGGTGGAGCCATTCGAAGCCAACGCCCCGGAACCGACTCGCCAGCCCACTGCAACCCCGACGAATCCCCCACCCGTTCGACCCGTTCGCAATTTTCAGCCCCCGGTTGATGCCATCAACCGGATTGAAGTGGGCGGTCGGGTGCGCGTCATTAATGATGACCCGGACTCGCGGACGGTTACCCTCACGATTCGCGCGGAGCCGGGGCGGGGCGGCGCATCACGAGCGCAGGCACGGGAAGGCGATTTGCTGGCGGTGACCGGCGGCCCCGCCGAGGTGGACGGCCTGCGCTGGTGGCAGGTGGAGACGGCCAGCGGTACGCAGGGTTGGGTGATCGAAGGGCTGGTGAACGAGGATCGCCTCAATGTTTATGAACGTACCCTGCTGGCGCTGTGCCCGGCGCAGGGCGAAAGATTCGCCTATCAGGTGGATAATTATGTCGTCACGAACAACGCCGACGGCAGCGCCGCCTGTGTGCTGGATCGTCTGACACTTCCCGGCTGGATTAACTTTGGTCGCCACAGCTTTGGTTTTGATAAACACTTCCTCATTTCGCCGGATGGGGAATACATCCTCTATGCCGAACAGTTGAGACAGAACGAAAGCGGATTTTCCACTTTATACCGGCTGAAACAGGACGGTAGTGAACGGCTCGCGCTCACCGGCAGCACGGATGTCAATTGGGCGGCCTGGTCGCCGGATGGCACGCGCATCGCCATCGCTACCGGCTGGCAGATCGGTATTCTCAACGCGGATGGCAGTTCGTTCTTCGGGCTGACGCGCGACCCCATCAGCCGTTCATGGGTGGCGTGGCTGCCGGATGGGCAGCATGTAGTATATGCCGAGAGCCAGCGCAGTGAAGATCAGGCCGGCAGCTTTATCGAATGGCAGCACGTTTTTTACAGCATCCATGTTCGGGAAGGCGGACGGCGGGAAATTGCGCGTACCAACCTGTCGGTTGACAATTCCATCCAGTTATCACCGGATGGCAGCCGGCTGGCTTTCACGATGAACAACTACGACAATCCGGCAGAACCCGTCTGGGTCGTCTGGGTCACCGATATTGAAACGGGCGAGCGGGTGCTGGAACGCGAGTTTGGTATGGGCAGGTTCCTGTGGATGCCGGACAGCCGTGCGCTCGTCTACTTCACCAATGAGGGCCTCATTGAGGTTGTCCCCATCAACGGGGATGAAGGCATGACGGTGGCGCGCAGCGGGGATGCGCCCTTGCCTTACGAATGGGATGTTCTGCGCTGGGAAACAGACCGCCAGCTTCTTATAAGCGCCGCCCCTCTTAGCCCCGATGATGCCGGTTTGTGGACGGTTGATGTCATCACCGGTGAACTGGAACGCCGCCCGTAAATAACTTCTGCCGCCTCAACCCGGAATCCGGTTGAGGCGGCTCTGGTCCTGCCTAAATCATATAATCCGGTTCGGCCTTCAGCGTATGGCCGTCGCCGTTCCCGCTGCGCCTACCGGCCAGCTCGCGCAGCGAAGTGACCTGCGCCCGGCCTTCCAGCACCGCCAGCCGTTCCAGGATACCGTCCAACCGCTCCGAAATCACGTCCGGCAGATTGCCATGCTGCAAATCGGGATGGTCGGGAGTGGGGTGTTCACCCTGCCGCGCGACCGGCCTGCCAGGGATGCCGACAACCACACGATCCGGCCCAACATCCTTCACCACGACGGCGTTTGCGCCGATGCGGGTGTTCGCGCCAATCGTGATCGCGCCCAGCACTTTCGCGCCCGCGCCGATGACCACGCCAGACTCCAGCGTCGGGTGGCGCTTGCCGGGATTCAGGCTGACGCCGCCCAGCGTGACGCCGTGATACAGCGTCACATCCGGGCCGATTTCCGCCGTTTCGCCGATCACCACACCCATACCATGATCAATGAACAGGCGCGGGCCGATTTTCGCGGCGGGATGAATTTCGATGCCGGTGATCGCCCGCGCCAGAAACGCGACGGCGTGCGCTGTCAGTTTCCAGCCGGCCTTCCACAGACGATGCGCGGCGCGGTGCCACCACACGGCGTGCAGCCCCGGATAGAACAGCACGACTTGCAGCCAGTGATGGGCTGCCGGGTCACGCGAGAGAACGGAATGAATATCCTCGCGCATAGTC